>NZ_JBASZT010000455.1:0-3409 GCF_049661145.1 Microbacterium sp. | reverse complement strand
GCTCGTGGTGGAGCCGCTCCATGCGCGCGTCGAGCAGGGCTGCCGACTCCGCGGCATCCGCAGTCATCGCACCGCCCGCGCCGGCTCGCGTCGTGCGTCTCGTTCGCCGGGCTCACCCTGCTCGCCGAGCAGGCGCTCCTCCGACGCTCCGCGTCCCACGAGCGGCGCCTGCTTGATCTTGAATGCCAGCATGACGACGAAGAACCAGCCCCAGCCGAGAAGAGGTCCCGACTCGGCGAGCCCCTGCACAAGCAGGATCGCCCCGGCGAGCGTGGGCAGCAGCGTCAGGGCCGAGTACGGGCGGTCGGCGACGAGGTCCCACCGCGGTCGATCGATCGCGAAGAACCACGACCGCCACACATACGCCAGGAACGTCAGCGCGATGAGCAGCACTCCGATGGCTCCGAGCTGGAAGAACACGTCGAGCCACATGTTGTGCGCCTGCATGACGGTCTGGCCGTGGTCGACGATCCAACCGTCGAACATCGGGTCGGTGGGCACCCACGGCGTCGCGAACCCCCAGCCGAGCACCGGACGCTCGATGGCTCGGTGCCACACCTCTTGCCAGATGCCTTCGCGCCCCGTGAGATCCGACGACCGGCCGAGCGCCGCGAAGACCCGCTCGCGCAGCAACCACAGCACTGCGAGTCCGCCTATGCCGACGACGGCATATGCGACGTAGTACCGCGTCCGCTCCCCCGCGCGACGCGTCGTGCGCATGAGGAGCGCCGTGGTCAGCACGACCGCGACCGCCGCCGCCGCCAGCCATGCCGTCGCCGATCCCGCGCGCACGAACAGAAACGCCGCGAGGGCGAACCAGCCCACGAGCAGACGCCCGTGCGGGGCGCGCTCGGCGAACCGGATGGCGAACACCACCATGCCCAGCAACGCGGCGTAGGCGAGCGGGTTGGCGCCCCCGAACAACCCTTGCAGGCGCCCGCCGTCGAAGAGGTTGTCGCGGACCCAATAGACGATGGGGTCGTACTTCACGCCGGGCTCCGGGCGTACGAACTCGGGGAGCATCGGGCCGCCCCACACGAGCGAGACCCACAGTTCGAGCAGCAGCGACAGCGCCAGCACCCACTTCAGGGCCGAAGCGATCGCGCGCACGAGTTCACGCCACGTCAGCACCGACCCGACGAACAGTGCTTGCAGCGTCGTCGTGAACAGCAGCAGGAGCGTCAGTGTCGTCGCGGACGGGTACGCGGTCCACAGCAGCGACGCACTCGCCCACACCACGTACAGCGTCGCGAACCACGGCAGACGGCGCCACTGCCGCGGCCACAGCAGCCCAGGAGCCAGCGCGATCCACAACCCGATCGAGACGATGCCCGACCCGAACGCCACGACGCCGGCTCCCACCGCACCGAATGCCATGAGCCACGATGTCCCGGCGATGGCCGCGGCGATGACGAAGATGCACCAGCCGCGCAGCATCAGGTGGGCCGTCGTCTCCCGGATCGGCGCAGTCGGCGGCGCCGCGACGGGATGCTTCGTGTGGACGGCCATGGTGTGATCAGGGTATCGCGCGCATCTGTCGCCGATCGGCGGGGCCGGGGTCTCGGCGCACCGGTACGGGGCCGGTTCTAGGCTGGTCGCATGCTGATCCCCATCTCCAACACGCCGCGCGACTACTCCTGGGGATCCGTCGATCTGATCGCCCGACTGGAGGGCCGCGCGCCGACGGGAAAGCCGGAGGCGGAGATCTGGTACGGCGATCACCCCGGCTCTCCTGCGGTCGTCGCGGACGGGTCGGGCCGCACGCTGGGTCAGGCGCTCGCCGAAGCGGGCGAGCCGCCGCTGCCTTTTCTGCTGAAGCTGCTCGCCGCGGCATCCTCGCTGTCGATCCAGGCGCACCCGACGCTCGAGCAGGCACGCGAGGGGTTCGCGAAGGAGGACGACGCCGGGGTGCCGCGCGATGCCCCCGGTCGCCTGTACCGCGACCCCAATCACAAGCCGGAGATCATCGTGGCGCTGAGCGACGAGTTCCGCGCCCTCGTGGGGCTTCGACCCGTCGAGGACACTCGCCGGCTCGTGGCGACGCTCGGGGAGGGACCGGCGCGCGACGCGCTGTCAGCGCGGCTGGGGGAGGCGGAGCAGGATGCCGAAGCCACGGCATCCACGCTTCGCGCCGTCGTGGAATGGGCGCTGACGGATGCCGATGCGGGTCTCGTGGCGGACCTCGTCCGGGCTCTGGGGGCTGCCGACGGTGAGGGGGCGGCCGAGTTCGCCGAGGAGATCGAGACTCTGCGGGGAGCGGCCGCGGACTTCCCCGGTGATCCGGGGCTCTTCGTCGCGCTCCTCATGAACCTCGTGACGCTGCGGCCGGGTCAGGCGCTGTTCGCGCCGGCCGGCGTACTGCACGCCTATCAGTCGGGGCTCGGCGTCGAATTGATGGCCGCGAGCGACAACGTGCTGCGCGGCGGCCTGACCCCCAAGCACGTCGATGTACCCGAGCTCATGCGCGTCGTCGACGTGACGACGGGACCGGTTCCGATCGTGGTGCCGCGCGAGGTCGCGCCGGGAGTGCGCGAGTACGTTCCCCCCGTGGCCGACTTCGCGCTGACCGCCGTCACATTGGCGGGAACCGCTCCTGTGACGATCGAGCTCCGGGGCCCGGCGATCGTGCTGGCGACGGCGGGAAGCGTTTCGGTGGGTGCCGGTGGGCGGACGAGCGGCGGCGACAGCGTCGATCTGGCACCGGGGGCGGCCGTCTATGCCGGGCGGGAGGGCCGGGTCGAGATCTCCGGCGAGGGCGCGGCATTC
Organism: Microbacterium sp.; assembly: GCF_049661145.1. Taxonomy (GTDB): domain Bacteria; phylum Actinomycetota; class Actinomycetes; order Actinomycetales; family Microbacteriaceae; genus Microbacterium. The sequence continues at coordinate 643 of NZ_JBASZT010000455.1, read as the reverse complement.
GTGGCTCAGCCGGGCCGGGAGGAGGTGCGCCCACGGGCGCGACACGCCGTCCGTGGCGCGGGTGAAGGTTCAATCACGCCTTGAGGGTTTATCATCCGCGACTTGACCACGGGGAATGACAAGGGTGTAATTATTCCAACACGCGCACCGGCGCGAGGGAAGAGCTTTCAGGGCCGCCGCCGCGCCGTGGAGTGGTGAAAGCCGCGGGTCCCGGAGGGACACTTTCGTACTAGCAGGGGGAGAACGATATGACGGGTTACCGCTCTGGCGTCCCCGACAACTGGTTCGTCGACCCGGTCAATCTCGGTGTGCCGGGGGTCCGCCGGCCGGCCGCCGGTGATGAGGACGGCGCTCTCGCCTGGCAGGCCGACGCGCTGTGCGCGCAGACCGACCCCGAGGCGTTCTTCCCCGAGAAGGGTGGCTCCACCCGCGACGCCAAGCGCATCTGCACCTCGTGCGAAGTGCGCGGCGAGTGCCTCGAGTACGCGCTGCAGAACGACGAGCGGTTCGGCATCTGGGGCGGCCTCAGCGAGCGCGAGCGCCGCAAGCTCAAGCGCCGCGCCTGACCCGCTGTCGCTGGGGCTGCACCCGCGTACCCGCCGCGGCCCGAGTCCGCCTCGGGATGCCGGGTGCGCTCTCCCAG
>NZ_JBASZT010000454.1:0-14407 GCF_049661145.1 Microbacterium sp. | reverse complement strand
GCCACCTCGACGACGGGCACCCCCGCGCCGGCGTCCGCGTCCGGCAGGCTCTCGGCATCCGCCGCGGCCTGCGCTGCGGCATCCGTCCTCGCCTCCTCCGGTCGAAGCAGGTCGAGCACCCGGGCGCTGGAGGCGACGGCGGAGGCCCACAGGGGTATGGCGTTGCCGGCGAGCATCTCCATGGGTGGCAGGAGGGCCTGGGTGAGCCCGACCGCCGCGATGAACCCGCCGATACTCAGCTGCCCGGTGAGCGCGAACCACCCGGCAAGGACGGCGATGCCGGCGATGAACACCCCGCTGATCGTGTCCGACCCGGCCAGGAACCGGCCCAGCACCCCGACCGACTTGTAGGCGCCATGCAGGGTCTGGCGGCTCGCGGCGCGGTAGCGGCGGGTCGCCTCCTGCTCGGCACGGATGCCGCGGATGACCCGGTATCCGGCCACCAGGTCGGTCGCACGACCCACGGTGGTGGCCAGGAGCGTCTGGTACTCCCGCGAGACGCGGGCGTAGTTGCCGCTGAGAACGCCCATCAGCCACACCACCACCGGCGCCCCGATGAGCACCACGATCCCGAGCGGCGGGTGGATCAGCAGCAGCGCGACGGCGATGAAGATCACGCCGGCCAGCTCCCCGACGGCGAACACCACCAGCCCCATCGTCGCGATGCGAGCGATGTCGTTGGTCATCACCGACACCACGCTCCCGTCGGGCCGGGGCGCCGAGCCCGTGCCGTCCGGGTGCAGCACGCGCCGGGAGAGCGTGGAACGCAGCTGGTGCTGCACCCGCTCGGTCGCCAGGGCCGTCAGCCGCCCGGCGAAACGGGCCGACATCGACAACCCGACGTAGACCACCGCGAGCACCCCCAGCCACCACACCAGCCGGGCCGGGTCGCCGGCGGCGACGGCCTGGTCGATCGCAACCCCGGCGATCACCGGCACCAATGCCTCGCCGACCTGATGCCCCACCGACAGCACCGCCGCGGGCACCGTGTACCGCTTCGCCGAGAACAGCACCATCCGCTGAAACCTCACCGGGGTCGTGCTCGCCGTCACCGGAAACGGCACCGCCTGCGGCGGGGCGTCCGGCGCTTGCCCGAGCACCGGCAACCACCGGGTCAACGGCCCCCGGCCAAGTGTGTCGGCCGCGGTGTTCATGTGATCACCGTCCCGCCAGCATCCTGCCGGTCCGACGGCACCGCGGGCGCTTGCCCCGCGGGCGGAAAGCACCATTGCAGGGCGTCGGCGAAGAGTCCTCGCCACCAGGCGTAGTCGTGTCCACCGGCGAACTCGAGATAGCGGGTGTCGTACCCTTTCGCGCGGAGCACCTGATCGAACCAGCGGCTGTGCGTCGTGATGGCATCCTCCAGCTCGCCGACGTCGTGGAAGATGCGGATCGGGGCACGTTCGGCAGCGAGGTACTCGGCCATGAGCGTCGGAACCGGTGCACGGCGCAGCAAGGCGTTCGTGCCGTGCGCCCACCCGAGTCCGGCGTGGTACCCGCACGCCGGGGACTGCAGGATGACGTTGCCGAACGCCTCCGGGTGATGCAGCGCCGTCCACGCGGCGCACAGGCCGCCGTAGCTCTCGCCGGCCAGCGCCACATCGGCAGGGTCGTTCGAGAGCGGATACCTCTCGCGCAGCCACGGCAGCAGTTCGTCGACCAGCATCCGTGAGAACGCGGGGTTGCAGAGCAGCTCCCGGTAGCGCTGGTCGCCGAGCTGATCGACGAGCACCACGGCGCAGGGCCGGATCGCTCCCGCCGCAACGAGGGCGTCGCGGACGCTCGGTGCGCTGTGGTGCGGCGTCCCGTCCAGCTGGATCACGAACGGCAGCCCGCTCCCGTGCGACCCCGGGGGCATCGAGACCCAGATGCGGCGCTCGTTCTCCAGGGTCGCGCTCGCCAGCGTCGCGGACTCCATGGCGGGGGCAGGCCCCACTTCGGCACGTTCCAGCCACGGCAACGGCGCGGCATCCGGCAGCACGGCCACCGACGATCCCGAGAACCTCTCCTCCGGGTACTCGGAGAACCTCGGCGGCGGATTGAATGGATCAGGAACCTCCTCCTCCCCCGCCGGGCCGCGCCGCGTGAACACGTACCCGAAGCGCAGATCGGAACGCATCCGCAGCGTGAGCGTCCGAAACGGCGTTCCGGGCACGTCCGTGAACTCCGTGCCGACCGGGTTGCGGCCGGTGACGGGACCGATCACGACGGAGAGGCGGGTCGTCGTCTCGGGCCGGGACTCGTCGACGAACGTCACGTCCGCCTCATCCGCGGAGACCCGCTCCACCAGCGGAGTGCCCGCCTCCTCAAGGTGTCGCCTGAATGTCTCAGCGCTCCACTCGCCGGTCGAGAGATTCTCGACGAACGGCTCAGCCACCTCTCGTGCTCTCTGCTCCTTTGTCGTCAGCGGACTGCCGCCGGGTTCGCTCGCGTCCCAGCGGCACCACCTGCGGGGTGCCCGCGACCGGATCGGGAACCACCAGACAACGCAGCCCGAAGACATCCTCGACCATCTCTTCCGTGACGATCTCCTCCGGGGCGCCCTCGGCGACGACCTCGCCGTCCTTCATGGCGATGAGGTGGGTGCCGTAGCGGGCGGCATGGTTCAGGTCGTGCAGCACGGCAACGAGCGTGCGGCCGTCGTGGTTCAGGTCGGTGAACAGCTCGAGCAGCTCGATCTGGTGCGTGATGTCGAGGAACGTGGTGGGCTCGTCGAGCAGCAGGATGCCGGTTTCTTGCGCGAGCGCCATCGCCACCCACACGCGCTGCCGCTGCCCGCCGGAGAGCTCGTCCACGAGCCGGCCGGACAGCTCGGTGACGTTCGTCGCGGCCATCGCGTCGGCGACGGCCTGCTCGTCGGCTTCCGTCCACTGTCGGATGAGCTTCTGATACGGGTACCTGCCCCGCGCGACCAGATCGGCGACGGTGATCCCGTCGGGTGCGATGGCGGTTTGCGGCAGCAATCCGATCCGCCGGGCGACTTCTTTCGCCTTGTACGACTGGATGTCCGCACCGTCGAGGATCACTTCACCGGTAGACGGCTTCAACAGTCGTGAGAGTCCGCGCAACAGGGTGGACTTGCCGCACGCGTTCGGACCGACGATGACCGTGAACGACTCGTCAGGGATCGACACGGACAGACGGTCGCTGATGACCCGCTTGTCGTACCCGATCGTGGCTGCGTCCACGTGGAGGCGGGGGTCGATGGTCGTCGCGGCGCTGACGGCCTCAGAGATGTCCATAGTGTGCTCCTCGCCGGGGCGTCTTCCCATCTCGGGTGATGCGTTTTTCATAGTTGAAGCCCTGCGTTTTTGGTAGTTCGAATGTGGCGACTGTCCGTCGTCCGCGAACTGCTGGGGGACCGGTTCGTCGGCGGCACCGCCTTCGGCACCGGCAGCCGCTCGTACACCTTCGTGGAGCGAGTGCATGTGATGCCCGTCGATCGGCTGTGGCGCGCGGGCACACCGTACCCGCGACCGCCAGTCCGGCGATCACCGCGCACACCAGCGCGGGATCGCTGTGCGATCGGTCGCTCAACTATCGAGGGCGCGGCGGATTTGTCCACAGGTGCGGTCTTTCGCGAGTTGTCCACAGATTCGCCGATTCGGGGGCATCGCTTCCGAGGTGACGCGTAGGGTCGGTCGCGATCCAGACGGTCGCGATCCGCGCGTTCTGGGGTCAGAATGGGGGTATGCACGTGTCCGCTGAGATGATCGCGATCATCCTGACCGGGGTAGGTCTTCTTTTCGCGCTTGCGGGCGGGTTCGGCTGGATGATCGTCCGCATGGACGCGCAGTTCGCCGTGCTCGGCGCGAAGATCGACGGTGTGCAGCAGGAGGTCAACGCGACGAAGGTCGCCGTGGCGCATCTGGAGGGTATGCATGTCAAGCGGCTGGAGCTGCCCCGCTGACGGGGCGGTGGTCGTGCCCGTGCAGTCGGAGTTCACTCCGAACGAAGCAGCGACCATCCTCGGCGTCTCCCGCCCCCAGGTGTACAAGCTGATTGAGCAGGGCAGGCTCGCCCATCGCCTCGTCGGTACCCACCGCCGTATCCCCGTTGCCTCCGTCACGGCCTTCTGCGCCGAGCAGCACACGGCGCAGCGCGAAGCGATGGAGGAGCTGACCCGGCTCTCCAACGAACTCGGCCACACCGAGTGACCTCCGCCGTCGTCTTCGCGGACACGGGCGTTCTGTTCTCGCGCGTGCTGCGCGACTACGTGAGGTTCGGGCATCCGCCGCGTCCAGGGACTCAGAGACCCAGATGCACTCGTCATGGGCGAGCTCCTTCCACGGGTGCCGGCACGCTCCGGCTCATGCCCGGGGATCCTCGACGGACCTCGCGGATGATGAGCCACACCGGGTAGGCGCCGCCGATGACGACGGTGACGACGCCGACCGGCAGCACGACGGGCAACGCGTGCTGGGCGATGAGGTCCGCAGCGACCAAGAGCAACGCACCGGTCACCGCGGCGGGGGCGACGGTGACGCCGGGAGTACGCGCGATCCGGCGCGCGATCTGCGGCGCGGCGAGAGCGATGAACGAGATCGGCCCCGCAGCGGCGGTGACCACCGCGACGAGGGCGACGCCCAGCACCATGAGCCCCAGTCGAACCGGCTCGGCGCGGATGCCGGTGGCCTTCGCGACGTCGTCGCCGAGTTCGAGCTGCCGCAGGCCCGGCGAGAGCCCCGCGATCCCGGCGAGGAGCAGCACGACGAGGGTGCCGCCGTAGAGCACCTGGTCCCAGCTGGTCCCGTTGAGGGAGCCGGCGCCCCAGACGGCGGCACTCATGGCGACTTCGAGCTCGGCGTTGAGCATGAGCCATGTGTTGAACGAGCCGAGCATCGCGCTGATGCCGATGCCGACGATGATGAGCCGGAATCCCTGCACCCCGCGCCGCCAGGCCAGGAGGTAGACCGCCGCGGCCGTCGCGATGCCGCCGAGGATCGCGCCTGCGGCGAGTTGCAGGTAGGTGCCGTGGATGAGGATGATCACCACGAGCGCCCCGGTGAAGGAGCCGGCGGAGAACCCGATGATGTCGGGGGATGCCAGGGGGTTGCGCGTGAGCGACTGGAACACCGCCCCGGACGCGCCCAGCGCGGCGCCGAAGATCAGCGCCGCGACGGCGCGGGGCGCGCGCCAGTCGACCACGACGGTGCGCGCGAACCCGGCATCGGGGCCGTCAATCAGCGCCGCCCAGATCTGGGAAAGACTGATCGGATAGGCGCCGAGCATGAGCGCCCACACCGTGCCGACCATCGCCAGCGCGGCGATCACCGCGCATACCAGGGCGGTGCGCAACCGCAATCTGGTGGCGACACCGCCGCCACGGACCACTACGGCACGGTAGCCGAAGTCCACCCGTGCGGGATGCTGAGTCCCCTCCGGTAGTCGAGTAGCCGCCGTAGGCGGCGTATCGAGACCCGTCACAGCCCGCTCCGTCGCGTCTGATGGGGCATGACCGCCGACGCCGTGCGCCTCCCTGGGCTGGAGGACGTGCCGTATTCTGGGGTCATGGGCGTGCAGACCCCGACGAGACGCAGCATTGAGTTGCGCGCGTTGATCGATCGGCACCGCGAGGAACTGCTCGCAGTGCTCGCTCGGCACGGCGCAACCAATCCGCGCGTGTTCGGCTCGGTCGCCCGCGGCGACGCCGATAGCCAGAGCGACCTCGACATTCTGATCGAGGCTCCGAAGGGGATGGGCCTGTTCGGGCTGAGTCGTCTGCAGCTCGAGCTCGCCGACATCCTCGGCACCAAGGTCGATGTGGTACCCGATAAGGCGCTCCTCAACGCGGTACGCCCCAGCGCCCTCGCCGATGCGGTGCCGCTGTGAGTCGTCAAACTAACGCCGAGCGAATTGCGGTGGCGCTGGAGCACGTTGACGCGATCCATCGTCATCTCGCTCGGGGCACGCTGGATGAGGAAATCGTCATCGATGCGATAAGCATTCGGCTGAGCGCGGCAATCGATGTGCTGAACGGCGGCGACCCGACCCTCGGCGAGCGTTTGTTTCCGGCCGAGTGGCAAACGATCAAGGCGACCCGCAATGTGCTTGCGCACGCTTACCACTGGGTTGACGATGACCGGGTTCGTGCCACTGTCGACAACGAACTTCCCGAGTTCGAGCGAGTATTGCGCGAGGAGTTCGCCCGCCTTCAGGGCGACTAGCGGCTGTCCGCTCACAGTCCGCTCACCTTCTTGCGACGGACCAGGTAGATCAGCACGGGGGCGCCGACGAATGCCATTACGATGCCGACCGGGAACTCCCCCGGCGCGATGATCGTGCGGCCGACCAGATCGGCGGTAAGCATCAGCGCGGGTGCGAGCACGAGGGTGTAGGCGAAGATCCAGCGCTGGTCGGGGCCGACGAACCAGCGCGCCACGTGCGGCACCATCAGCCCCACGAATCCGATCGGCCCCGCGATCGCGGTCGCCCCGCCTGCCAGCAGCGTCACCGCGATGATGACGAGCACCCGGGTGCGGACGATGTTCACCCCCAGCGACCTCGCGAGGTCATCACCGAGGGCAATCGAGTTCAGCGCCGAGGTGCCCAGCGCCGCCAGCACGACCCCGACGATCAGGAAAGGGGCAACCGGAAGCAGGATGTCCCACCCCCGGTTGACGATGCTGCCCGCACCCCAGTGGCGCATCCGGTCGAAGGTCAGCGGGTCGACCAGCACCATCGCGGTCACAATCCCACCGAGCACGGCCGCCAGCGCGACGCCGGCGAGGGTGAGCTGGACCGGGCCGGCACCACCGCGCCCGGCCGACCCGATCAGATACACCGCCACCGTCACCAGGAGGGCGCCGGCGAACGCCCACCAGACATACCCGTTGATCGAGGTGACCCCGAACACCGCAATGCTGATCGTGACGAAGAACGCCGCGCCGGCGTTGACTCCGAGGATGCCGGGGTCGGCCAGCGGGTTGCGGGTGAGGGCCTGGATCAACGCACCAGCCACGCCGAGCGAGATACCGACAGCGAGACCCGCCGCCGTGCGGGGGATGCGCAGACTCCAGATGACGTAGTTGTCACCTTCGCCGGTGTTGTGCCGCAACGACTCAAGCACGACTTCGAGCGGGATGTTCTTCGAACCGACAGCGATACTCAACAGCAGCAACACCACCAGCACGACGGTCGCGATGATCAGGCCGAGCATGCGCCGCTGGACAGGTGGGACATGTCTCGTATCTTCTGTAGCAACGGCCATCCCCGCCGCGGGCCGGTTTCGTAGAGTCATCGGATGCATCGCCCTCCGAGCGCGCCCGTGCCCGGCCACCGGGATGGTGCGGCGGTCGGGCACAGGCGGATGGTCACTGAGCGCTCTGGTTCAACGCCGACTCCTCCAACCGGGGCACAGTTTGCTCCAGCCACCACGTGAGGCCCCCCGGCGTAACCGCGGTAATCGCCGCGACCTCATCGCGCGTAAGCCAAACCACGGCTCCATTTTTCACCGCGGGCAGCTCCGCAAACCTCGGATCTTCCCGCAACCGGGTAAATCCCTCTTCGACGGCCTCGTCGCTCAGGGACCCTGCGGATCCGACGAACAACACGTCCGCGGAAAGGGTGTCAACGTTCTCCCACGAAGCCTGGCGTCCCTCTTCGTACCCTTTCGCCGCGACGAGCCCGAGACGGGTGTCTACGTCAACGCCGTCATCAAAGGGGCCAACGCCGAACCCCTCATCATCGATCGTTACAACCTGATAAGTGGCACCTTGAAGCCCAGGAAGACGATCAGCCGCCGTCTCAAACGCCGTATCAAGCTCCGCCTCGACCTCGGCCAGTGCCGCGTCGGGGTCGTGGCCGGTCAGCGTCGCGAATGAGGTGAGAGTGTCCTGCCACGAGGTCCAGTCTCCGGCCTTGAGTCCGACAAAGGTCGGCGCGATCTGTGCGAGCTGCTGGTAAGCCTGCTCGTCAACATTCCAGACATCCGCCAGGATGAGATCGGGCTCGAACGCGGCGATCGCTTCAGCATCGAGCGAGTACTCTCCCATGTCGTAGAGACTGGGATCGGGTTCCGTCGTGAGGGCGTCGTCCAGATACGGCAGGCGCTCCAGGAACTCTTCTCCGGTCAGAGGCCCATTATTGAAAACGTACGGCTCTTCCCCGAGGTAGGACAAGAGCTCGAGATTGCGAGCGCTGAACACGAAGATCCGCTCAGGCTTCTCCTTCACGCTGACTTCGCCGTACGCAGCGTCGATCGTCACCGGGAAGGCATCGCCACCGGTGTTGCCGCCAGATGCCGCGTCGGTGCTGTCCGTGTCGGGTTCGCCTGCGCCGCAGCCGGCGAGCAGCAGGGCGGCGGCGAGTGCGCTGGCGATCAGCGCGGCGCCTCGTCTGGTTCGGGTCATGGGTGGTGTTCCTCTCTTGGTAACGGGTGTGTGGTTTCGATACGCCGCCTGTGGCGGCTACTCAACCACCGGTTGGGGGCGCCGCTGCTCGACCACCGGTGGGCGGCGTTCGAGTTCGTGGATGGTGGCGCCCCAGCCGACGGTGTGCGTCTCGTGGCGGGCGAGGCCGGCTCGGGCGATGACGGCGTCGAGTTCTTCCGGCGTGCGCAGACCGGTGCCGTCGCGGGTCAGGCCGATCAGGTCGGCCTAGCCGTCGTGCTCGTCCAAGTCATCGGTGTCGAAGGTGTGCTCGACCAGCAGCACGCGGCCCGTCGGCGCCAGATTGACGGCGGCGGCGCGCAGCGCCTCTGCGGCCGTGATGTCGTCCAGTGCACCGATCGCGTACACCAGCAGGGCGACGTCGGCGGCCGGTGCCGGATCGGTCGGCGCGGACTCGACGATGCTGATCCTGTCGCGCTGCGCGGCATCCGGTACCGAGTCGGGCAGATCGCGACGCAGCCACTCCACATGCGCCGGCGGTGCGGCGATCGTGACGTGCGCGTTCGGGTTGGCGGCCGTGATCTCTCGCGCTTCGCTGTTCGCACCCTTCGAGCGGACGACGATCTGCGTTGCCGCCGCGAGCGCCGGCAGCTCGGCGAGTGCCGGCGCGAGGTGATCGGCGAACCGGGCGCTTCGCTCCAGCAACTCGGCGACATGCACCGGGTCGGCCTCGATCTCGGCGAACGACCTGCCGGTGACCGAGGCGTACGCCGACTGGCCGGTGCGAATCGACTCGGTCAGCCCGAAGAGCCCGAGCGTTCCACGCCCGCTGATTCCTTCGGGGTGCAGGGCATCGACCAAGAACTCGTTGGTCAGCACTTCGCCCACCGGAGCCAGTTGGTAGCGCCCAGGCTCGGACTGCTTCAGGATGTCGAGGGTACGCAGGTACCGCAGGAGCTTGCCGAGCGCGCGTTCGTCGCTCCCGGACCTCGTAGCGAGGTCGCTGACGCTCGTGACGCCGCGGGAGATCAGGTCGAAAACGCTCAGTTCGATGGCCGTGCGGATGGCGAGCGGCGGCACGAGCTCGGTCAGGTCGTGCGCCCTGGTGTATGGGTGAACCGTCTTCTCGAGGTCAGGCACTGCGGCGTCCGTTTCGGAGGCAACCGCCTCACCGCGGCGCCAATACCCGGTGAACTCGATGTCGGCCTTCGGCATCCCGCGGTCTTCCACGAGGTGACGGCGCAGATCGCGCACGGCGGAGTGCTCACCGGCTACCCAGGCGAACGGGCGGCCCTCCCACCAGTCGGCGACCTTGACCGCGTCGCGCAGGAGCGTGGTCGTGCCGGCTGCGGCGCCGTTGCGGGAGAGCCAGGTGATCTCGATGTGCGACGTTTCGTCTCGCTGCGCTCGCTCAACGACCGGGCGGAGGTCCTGTCGATGCGGATCCTCGGCGACCTCGATGAACACCTGGGCGCGCGCATCGTCGGGCAGCTCTTCCAGGAGCCGCGCGATGGCCGGGAGGGCGGTGTCGTCGCCGGCGACGAGCAGCCAGTCGGCATCCTGGGGAAGCGCGCGCGACACCGATGGGCCAAAGAAGTGGATGCGGTCGCCCGGCTGCGCGCGATACGCCCAGGTGGTCGCGATGCCGATGCCGTGCTTGACGAAATCGATGTCGAGCTCGCGTGTCTCGGGGTTCCAACGGCGAACGGTGTAGACCTTCGAGAGCGGCCGCGGGTCTCTCGGATGATCGAGCGTTCTGCCGTTCTGCGCCGGAAGCACCGGCTCGGTCTCGCCGGGGTACGGGAAGAGCAGCCGGATGTCGTCATCGAAGCCCGTCGAGTCGAACGGCGGTTGCGACGAGCCATCCGCTGCAGTGAATGCCTCAAGCTGAGCGCCGACGAGCGTCACGCGCCGCATTCCCGGTGTCACGTCGATCGCACGGGCCACTGCGACCTCCCGGAGAGTCATCGGGCGCACGGTGATCTGGCGTGAGGTCTTCGGCATGCTGAGGGAAGGCGCTTTCTGATCGCATCGGGAGAGGGCCGCGCGCCGTCATCGACATGGAGGCCTCGACCAGGTTAGGTAACCCTCACCTGGGTGTGGGTTCTTCGCTCGCCATATAGTTAGGAGGTGACCGATTCTCTTCCCTCCCTTGGGAGCCGGAGCAGCCCGCCGGCGACTGCGGCCGCACGTACCGGGCTGGTGCAGCACCACGGTCATGCGTTGATCTGGGTCCGTACCGGCACCGCACACGTGAGCATCGATGACGCCCCGGCGATCCACCTCACCGGCGGGAACGGCATCTGGATCCCCGCGAACAGCTGGAACCATCACACGGTCGTCACAGAACCGGGTACCGTCGCCTTCCCCTACTGGCCCGACGCGGGGCGCGATCTGGGCGCACCTGACGAGCCGACGCGGTTCACGGTTCCCGATGACTGGCAGAGCTGGCTGATCCAGTACTTCAACCTGCAGGTCACACCGTTCCGCGGTCGCGGGTACTCCCAGGACATGATCGCCGAACTCCTTCGGCGCCCCGGCTCCCGGCCGCCGGCACCCGCGTGGAGAGACGAACGCGCCGCGCCGCTCGATCCGCCCGTGCTGCCGAAGGCCGCAGCGGCGAGGACGGTGGCCGAAGCGCTGCTTCGCGACCCCGCGCAGAGCCTCAGCATCCAGGAGTGGGCAGCCCGCGTGGCATCCAGCCCCCGCACCCTGTTGCGCGACTTCCTCGCCGACACCGGGCTCACCTTCGAGCAGTGGCGGCTGGGATGCCGGCTGACCGCTGCCGTCGAGCTCCTGGCCGCCGGGTACGAGGTCGATCAGGTCGCCGCGCGAGTGGGGTTCGCCAGCCGCGGCGGCTTCCGGCGCGCGTTTCAGCAGCGGTTCGGGCCGACGCCCCATGAGTTCGCGAGACAGCTCGCCGCTCGCGCTCCGACTGGACGCGCAGCAAAGGACCGCCAGGCCGACGACCTCGTGCGCATACTCCGAGGAGCCGACGCATCCGCCACCGCCCCGGAGCTACTTCCTCCGGTCGAGACGCCGACGCACGCCAACGAGTCCCATGTGCTCAGCTGGATCTATCGCGGCAGCGGCTACATCGACATCGGCGATCGACGATACGAACGACAACGCGGCGTGGCCACCTGGATCCCCGCCGAGATCGAGCACACCAGCGGACTCCGCGAGAACTCCATCTCGTTGCCGCTCGGGAACGCCGACACCACGGACCTGCAGCTGACCGAGCCGCTGCAGGTGCCGTTCTCACCGGCGTGGGACGACTATCTGATGTTCTGCTCCATCAGCGCCAGAACCCTGCTTCGCCCGCACGGCTACGATCCCCGCCGCATCCTCGATCTCTTCGCCGAACAGGTCGCGGCACAGCGCGCGCTGTCGGTGCCGATGCCGACCGACTCCCCCGCGCGCGCCGTGGCCATGGAATACCTGCGCCGTATCGGCGCGGCCGGCGAACCGGTGCTCGACGTGCCCGCCTCCGTCCACCGGGCCTTCCGCGAGCAGACCGGGATGAGCTTCGCCCGCTGGCGCTACGCGGCCCGCATGCGCATCGCGCGTGACCTGCTCGCCGGCGGCGCCAAACCCAGTGCCGTCGCCCGCCGCGTCGGCTACGCCCACCTGCCGACCTTCAGCGCCGCCTTCTCCCGCTTCCACGGGCTCTCGCCCCGCGAGTATCTGGAGCGGGAGGCCGGGAGGAGGTAGGCCCTGGTGTCTCGCGCCGGACGGCCAGCTGGTCCAGGACACGGACCGGGTCGACCCGCGCGCCGAACTACGTGGAGGTCGGGAAAGTGTCACGGCAAAGACGCTCCGATCGCGCTTCGAACGCTCGCCTGACGTGACATCCAGTGTCCATCACCCCCGGCCGGCATGACACAGGCGGGCGGCGAGCCGTGAGCTCCAACGCGGCGACACACCGAGGTTTCTGAGTGGCGTGGTTCGTCCTCAACGGCCTCCGGCGCTGCCCTCCGCGAAGGCGCGTTTCACGATCTCTCGAGCCTCGTCGGGCACGAGCGGCTCGTCGGCGAGCTCGGCGATCGGGGTCCAGACGGGCCAATACTGATTGTCGTCACTCTGCACGAGGGCTTCTGGTCCGCGCAGGGCCGGCTCGCCAGGCACGGCCGTCAACATCAAGTAGTAAGCCCGCCGGTCGCTGTGGTTGATGGTGGCGAGGTGGCGGGTCACGGTCGCGGCGAGGCCGGTCTCCTCGGCCAGTTCGCGCACCGCTGCCTCGCCGGGGGTCTCCCCAGGCTCGATGCCGCCGCCGGGCAGCACGGTGTACCGTCGGCCGGCCTTGCGCCGCCTCATCAACAGCACGCGGTCGCCGTCGAAACAGACGCAGACAGCGCGTTCCTTCGGGCTCATGGCATCCTCTCATCGCGCGCGGCTGTGCCCTTGGACGCACCAGGCCGGTCCGACGAGGTGCACGAAGCGCTCGGTGAAGCTCACCGGGTCGGCGACATCGAAGGGCTTTCACGTCTACACATCGACACTGCGGATCGGGGCGGGCTCGTCCGAGAAGTGTCGCAGCAAAGAAGACGACGAGGTCGCGAGTTCTACGGTTTCACGTGACATCTGGTGTCATGTCGCCGAGATACCGACATGAATGCTGCTGCGTCGTGCGTCAGTCGCAGTTCGGCACGTCGAGGATGTCGCAGCGAACGATCTCCGATCCGAACGCGGCGGCGAGCGCGACGAAGAGTGCGACGAGGAGGGCGGCGGACGTCCCGCCCAGAACGACCGCGGCCGCGCCGAGTTCTCGCGGGCCTTGGCGACGCCCACCGCGCCGCAGCGGTGTGACCGCCACGAGTGCGCCGACCAGGATCAGCACCAGGGCGAGCGACAGCACGACCAGCTCCTGTGGTGATGTGCGGCTGCCAGGGCGGATGAGGGAGAAGAGCGGCTCGATGCGGGCACCGACGACCGCGTTGAGCAGGAGGAGCGGGGCGACGTGCATGAGTCCCAGCAATGCGAACGCGAGCGGTGAGCCGCGCACGGACGCGACCGCAGCGGCGGAGCGCTCTCGGACGATGCTCGACAGCAGATCCATCCCGGTGTGCAGCAGCATCCGTGACACTGATCGGCCTTCAGAGACGTGCGCGTCATAGCTGTCGAGGAAGGCGTCCTCCATGGCGCGCGAATGCCGGGTGCGGAACGCGCGTGGGTAGAGGCGTACGGCGGACGCGAACGCGGCGTGCCAGCGCTTGCGCGCCTCACGTGGCACGGGGCACCGTCCGCGCCGGGATCGACCGGGTGAGCGCGACCGCCTGTCTCAGGCGCGCGACCTCGACCGACAGCGCCACCCGTCCGGCATCCGTCAGCGTGTAGTGGATGCGACGCTGGTCCGCGACGTCCTGCACCCCTGTCTCGCGCACCAGTCCGGCATCCATCATGCGGTTCAGCGCGCCGTACAGGGTTCCCGGTCCCATCGTCAATGCTCCGTCCGAATCCGTTTCGACGCGCTTCATGATGGCGTAGCCGTGCAGATCGCCGTCGGCGAGGGCGACGAGGATATGGAACACGGCGGGCGTGAGCGGCTTGGGCACACGGCGATCGTCTGGCTCACGCGAGGTCATGTCAAGCTCGCATCAGTCGAACAGGAACGACACCCAGCCCGGCTGCTCGAGAGGCTCGCGGGAGAACCAGCCCGGCGATGACGCCAGCTCTGACGGGCCGAGCAGCAGGATCCACGAGTCATGACTGACGATGCCAGCGTCCCCGCCGGGATGGTAGACGACCAGTTCACGCGCACCGAGGTCGTCCAGGAGCATGCGCGGAACCTTGAAGGCGAGCTGATAGGCATCGGCGGCGCGCGCGTATTCGTACGGGGCGATGCCGACGACGCCCGCCGGGTAGTCGTGCCACACCGCCTGAAGTGAGAGTGGATACGTCCCGTCGTCGCCGCGGTGGTCCTCGATGTCTCGGATGATCTCGCCGCTGCTCGCGATCGCCGTATCGCGACTGGCCGCGGCAAGCGCCGGGCCCGCGAGTTGCACCGAGAGCGCGCAGACCGGAAGCGTCAGCGCGGCGATCGCGAGCCACGGCGGCCCGGGGCGTTCGCGTTACAC
>NZ_JBASZT010000453.1:0-10654 GCF_049661145.1 Microbacterium sp. | reverse complement strand
ACTTCGGGCAGCGCGACGGCGAAACGACCCGCGCGGGCCCGGGTCAGCGGCGGCGCCCGATCCCGGCGAGCAGAGCGTGCAGCAGCGGCACGACGGATGCCGACATCAGCACGATCCCGAACACGTCGTCGGCGGGCCGCAGCAGAATGCCGCCGACGAGCAGACCCGCGAAGAGGATGCCCGACAGGATCCGCCCCGCGAAACGCTCCAGCCCGTCGATGCGGCGCTCCAGCCGCGACAGGTCGACGGCGATCGTGCCCTGCTCGAAACGCGTGATGAGGCCGTCGAGGCGTCCGGGCAGCCGCCATGCCGTCCCCATCGTGCCGCCGGCTCGCCGCAGAAGGTCGCCGACGACGCCGCTTCCCTGCTCACGCAGGATCTGGGTCGCGAACGGCTCGACGGCGTCCCAGACGTTGAACTCCGCATCCAGCGCGCTGCACACGCCCGAGGTCAGCGACATCGCCCGCACGATCAGGAGGAAGTTCTCGGGCAGCTGAAACGGCAGGGAGCGCACGACGTCGCCGAACTCGTCCGCGAAGTCGCTGAACTCGCGCGGATCGACGTCGCGCAGCTGCGCGAATCCCATCCCACCGAAGCGCTGAAACAGCTGCGTGAACGCCCGCTCGAGCTCCACCGTTCCGGCGCTCGGCAGCAGGGCGCCGACCCCCAGCATCCCGTCGACGAGTCCCTTCCCGTCGCGTGCGGCGACGGCAAGCAACACCTGGCGCAGACCGTTCCGCAACTGCTCGTCGATCGCGCCCATCATGCCGAAGTCGATGAACGTCAACGCGAACGCGCCGTCCGAGCGCGGCGTGACGAAGACGTTGCCGGGATGCGGATCGGCGTGGAAGAACCCGTGCACGAACAGCTGCTGGAACATCACCGACGCGAACGCCTCCGCGACGACGGACGGGTCGATGCCCGCCGTCCGCAGCGCCGCGACGTCGTTGATCTTGATCGCGGTGACGTCCTGCAGCGTGAGGACGCGGCGGGTCGTGCGCTCCCACACCACCTCGGGCGCCGTGACCCGGTCGTCACCGGCGAAGTTCGCGGCGAACCGTTCGGCGCTGGTCGCTTCGTGCAGGTAGTCGATCTCTTCGCGGCTCGTCGTCGCGAACTCCTCGACGAGCGCCGGCGCATCGAGCCGGTCCGAGACGAGGCGGATGCGGGACAGCCAGCGCGCCACGCGCCGGAGCGCCGACAGGTCCACCGCGACGACCTCGTCGATGCCCGGTCGCTGAACCTTGACGACGACGGCCTCGATCCCCGTCATCGCGACGTCAGCGGGAACCAGTCGCGCGCGATGGGCCTGACCGAGGGATGCCGCGGCCACCGGGTTCTCGTCGAACCAGGCGTAGGCGCGGTCGAGCGGCACGCCCAGCTCCGCCTCCGCCGCGCTGCGGATCTCGGCGAAGGCGACCGGCGGCACCTCGTCCTGCAGTCCTTCGAGCTCCGCCGTGATCTCCGGCGGCAGCACATCGAGCCGCGAGGACATGAACTGGCCGACCTTGATCATGAGCCCGCCGAGATCGACGGCGAGCGCGTGGAAGCGGTGCGCGATGCGCCGCATCCGCCCGCTGCGGCTGCGCTCGCCGAGCCTGCGCAGACCGATTCGGGGCAGGAAGAGGTCGTACCACCACGTCTGCACGAGGCACAGCGCGGCGAAGCGAAGGATGCGGCGATAGCGGGCCCGCCCGGCTGGCGCCACGCGTCAGCCCTTCCGAGGCGCTGACGCGCCGCGGGGCGAAGAAGTCTGGCTCACGTCACGAGACATATTCCCGTCAGCCCTGCGCGAGCAGGGCGTAAAGGCGGCGGCGCGCCTCGTCGAGGATCTCTACGGCCTGCTGCACCTGTTCCGGCGTGCCGGTGCTGCCGACCTGCGCCGCGGCCTGGGCGAGTTCGAATCCCGCCTTCGGCAGCGCCGTCATGCGTGCGCCGTCGCGCTGGCCCGGCGCTTCCCATGGCGCGGGACGGTCTGCGGCTGCATCCGCCTCTGCACGACCCGCTTCGGTCAGCGCATAGGTCTTGCGCCCGCCGGCTTCTTCGGCCGTGATCAGACCCTCGTCCGACAGCAGCTGCAGCGTCGGGTACACGGAGCCTGCGCTCGGCCGCCACACACCACCGCTGCGCTGCTCGATCTCCTGGATGATCTGGTAGCCGTGCATCGACTGCTCGGCGAGGAGCGCGAGCACCGCGGCACGGACGTCGCCGCGGCTCATGCGCGTGCCGCTGCGCTGCTCGAACGAGGCACGGAGATTGTCCATCGCCTCCCAGATCCCGCCGGGTCCCGCGAACCCGCGCCCGCCTCCGAACCCGGGCCCGCCGAAACCGCGCCCGCCGAACCCTGCACCTGCGAATGAACCGTTCACGATGACCCCCTGAGGTTGCGCCGTGCACCCTTCCTCGGCGCACGAGCGATAGTGAACGATATATCGTTAACCTGGGTTCTGGCCGTGAGTTCGCGCCGGCTCAGCTTCTCAGTGGCGCTGCCGCGCCGTGGGGCGAGAAATCCTGCCCAAGGATGCGCGACTTTCGGGCCAGCGCGCCGGCGGCCCCTCACGTCAGGTCGTCGGGCGCGAGCTGACGCAGCCCCCGGTTGTGCAGCACGAACTGTGCGCGCAGCGAGACGGTGGTGAGGACTCGTTCGGGTGCGGCCGACGGGCGAGCGCCCACGACGAACGAGGTGGTCAACCCAGGAACTGCGCCGGGTCGAACTCCTCGATCGGGATGACCCGCACCCGCGGCAGCACGGCATCGAACGCGTGCACGTCGTACTCCAGGTCGAAGAACTCGATGCCCGGCACGGAGGCGAATTCCCCGCTGCGGAACTCATGGAACCCCAGCATCCCCACACGCCTGCCATCGGTGAGCTCGGCGAGGTCGTCGACGAAGTCGCGGTCGTGGCTGACGAGGACGACGTCGGCCGTTCGCGCGCGCAACGCGTGGAGAGTTCGCTGGATGGCGAGGTCGACGACCTTCGCCTCGGGCGGTCCCGACAGGGGGACGGGCGTGTAGCCGAGCGCGAGCAGCGCCTGCACGAACGGCATCGGAAGGTGCGTCGTCGCGTTGAGGAAGAACAGCCCGCGCACCTCCTGCTGCCACCGCTCCGCGAGGAACGCGAGCAGCCGGTCCCAGCGCGGACGTTCGTCGGGTTGCGGCCGGCGGCCGAGGATCGACCCGCCAAGGGTCGCGTCGATGTTCTCGCCGTCGACGAGGATCCAGGTGAGCCGCTCCGCCACGGGGCCTCCTTCGCCGTATGCCGCCGTGCGCGTCGCGGCGCACGATGCTCCGAACGCTATCAGGCGACGGATGCCGACACCCCGGCATCCGCCCACCGTACGATCGAGGGGTGAGCACCCCACCCCTGGTCCTTGTCGCAAACGCCCGCGACGACAGCATCTCGACGTTCCGGCTGGAGGGCGACCGGCTCGTGCGCCTGGCCGTGACGGACGGACTCGCCGGCTGCTCGACATTCGCCATCGACGGCGAACGCGACCTCGTCTACGCGGGCGTCAAGGGCGACCCGGCCGGCATCGTGACGCTCGCGCTCGACCGCGAGCGCGGCACGCTGACCCCACAGGCGAGGCTTGATCTGCCGGACGGCGGCATGAACTACCTCGCTCTCACCCGCGGCGGAACGGGCCTGCTCGGTGCGAGTTACGGCGGCGGCTACGGCATCGTATGCCCCGTCGCGGACGGCACCGTCGGGCCGCCGGCCGCGTACATCTCGTTCCCCAATCTGCACTCCGTGCTGCCCAGCGCCGACGGGCGCTTCGCCTACTTCGTGTCGCTCGGTGCCGACCTCGTCGCGCAGTACGCCGTCGGCGACGCGCTCGAACTCGTCCCCCTCGATCCCCCGACCGTCGCCGCTCCGGCCGGCAGCGGGCCGCGGCATCTCGTGCTGAACGACCCGGAGGACGCCCTCTACGTCCTGACCGAGTTCTCCGCCGAGGTGCTGCACTATGCGCGGGATGCCGACGCGGGCACGCTGCACTACGTCGGTTCCGCAACGGCGTTCGACCCGTCGAAGGGCCTGGGACACAGCGAGTTCGGCGCCGACCCGCTCGCCCACCACTACATCTGGGGTGCGGACCTGCACTGGGGTTCGGGCGCAGGCGGGGCTGGTGGCGGCATCCTGTGGGCGTCGGAGCGCACCGAGAGCACTCTTGCGGCGGTCCCCGTCGCGGCGGACGGCACGGTGTCGGATGCCGTGGCCTACACCGTCACCGAGCACCAGCCGCGCGGGTTCGCGGTGAGCGCCGACCGACGCCATCTCGTCGCGGCGGGCGAGAAGTCGACGACCGTGTCGCTCTACGCCGTGGATGGCGAACGCTTGGAGTTGCTCCAGCAGACCGAGACCGGGCACGGCGCCAACTGGGTCCGCTTCGTCTGACACGGGTGCCTGCTACCGCCGTGCGGCGGGGGCTCGGGCGTGTGCCCGCTCGCGCTTCTGCGGAGATCTGCAGTTCTGAGGACCCAAACCGCGATTCCAGTCCGCGATAGTGCAGATCTCCGCAGTTGTGAGAGTCGCCAGACAGAGCTGCCCCGGACGGATGCCGGGGCTTCGACACACACGCGGCCCGCGATGGCGAGTGCGATGTCCGAACCCCCTGATAGACCGGGAGCATGACAGCGACACGCAACTGGCTCGACGGGTACCTGACCGCCTGGCGGACGAAGCGGCCCGACGACATCCGCGCGATCTTCACCGACGACGCGGAGTACTTCTACCATCCCTACGACGCCGAGCCGACGCGCGGCATCGACGCGATCCTCACGGACTGGGAGGATCCCGAACCGACGGAGCCGATCGTCGACTTCGAGGTGCTCGTCGAGGGCGACCGGCTCGGCATCGTCCGCGGGCGCACCGAGTACCCCGGCCACGCCACCTATTGGAACCTCTGGGAGGTGCATCTGGCCGAAGACGGGCGCGCCCACCGGTTCATCGAGTGGTACATGAAGGAGCCCGACGACGCGGCGTGAGCCGCGTGAGCACACGGCGCTCACGGCGCTCACGGCGCTCACGGCGACGGGATGCCGCCGTTGACGTTGAGCGTCTCGCCGACGACGTAACTCGACTCGGGCGACGCGAGGAAGACGTATGCCGGTGCGAGCTCGGCGGGCTGCCCCATGCGACCGACCGGTGTGTCCTTGCCAAAGTTGTCGAGCTTCTCGGCCGGTTGGCCGTAGCTCGGCTGTAGCGGCGTCCAGATCGGGCCGGGCGCCACGGCGTTGACGCGAATGCCCTTCGGGGCCAGTTGCTGGGCGAGCGCCTTCGTGAACGCGTTGATCGTCGCCTTCGTCGACGCGTAGTCGATCAGCACCGGGGAGGGCTTGTACGCCTGGATCGAGGTCGTGTTGATGATCGTCGAGCCCGGCTTCAGGTGCGCGAGGGCGGCCTTCGTCAGCCAGAACATCGCGTACACGTTGGTCTTGAACGTGTCGTCGAACTGCTCGTCGTCGAGGGTCTGCAGGTCCTCGTTGAAGACCTGCTTGCCGCCGTTGTTGACGAGGATGTCGAGTCCGCCGAGCCCGTCGACGGTCGCCTCGACCAGCTCGCGGCAGTAGCCGGCATCCTTCAGGTCGCCGGGAAGCGTCAGGACGGTGACGCCGGCCTCGCGCAGGATGCCGGCGATGCGCCGCGCGTCGATCTCCTCTTCGGGGAGGTAGGAGATCGCGACGTCGGCGCCTTCGCGCGCGAACGCGATGGCGGTGGCGGCGCCGATGCCGGAGTCGCCACCGGTGATGAGTGCCTTGCGGCCGGTCAGGCGCCCGGTGCCGCGATAGCTCTCCTCGCCGAGGTCGGCCTTCGGGTCGAGCTTCGCATCGAGGCCCGGCTCGGGCTGCCGTTGGGCGTGCGGTTCGAGGTCGGAGTACAGCTCCGCGGGGTCAGTGAGGGTGTATTGATCGCGAGTCATGCCTCCAGTCTCGACGCGCGAGCCCGCCCGCACAGGTGGATTGACATCCCCCGCCACGCCGTGTACCCGCGTTCTCGCCCTGCTCCCCCGCTCCCCCCGCCGAGCCGCTACGTTTCGCCCGAGCCGCTACGTTCCGACCGCGCGAAACGTAGCGGCTCGGGCGTGAGATAGCGGTTCGGCGGCGGTGCCTCTCAGCGACCTCGCAGGAACGGGGCGGCGAGCGAGGGACCAGAATCGGGGGTGCGGTTGTTGTGTCACACGATGGCCGCGCCCGCGGCATCCACCATCTGCAACAGGCAACAGAAGGAGCCCATCATGACCGACGACGGCAGCATCACCCGCATCCCCGGCACCGAGACCGCGATCCTCGCGGGCGGATGCTTCTGGGGCGTGGAGGACCTCATCCGCCGTCAGCCCGGCGTGCTCGACACGCGCGTCGGCTACACCGGCGGGCGGAACGCGCACGCGACCTACCGCAACCACCCCGGCCACGCCGAGGCGGTCGAGATCGTGTTCGACCCCGCGGTGACCAGCTACCGCGACATCCTCGCTTTCTTCTTCCAGATCCACGACCCGTCGACGCTCAACCGGCAGGGCAACGACATCGGCACGAGCTACCGCTCGGCGATCTTCCCCGTCACCGAGGAGCAGGAGCGGGTCGCGCGCGAGACGATCGCCGACGTCGATGCCTCGGGCCTGTGGCCCGCGCCCGCGGTCACGACGATCGAGCCCCTCGGCGCCTTCTGGGAGGCCGAGCCCGAGCATCAGGACTACCTGCAGCGCATCCCGTACGGCTACACGTGCCACTTCCCGCGCGCCGGATGGGTGCTGCCCGCCCGCGCCGAGGCGTAACGGCGCGGTCCGCCGGGCCCACACCGGTCACGGAAAGCACGGCCGTTCACCCCACCACACCGCCGGTGCACCCGTAGACTGAGCCGGCGCGTCGCGGTGGTGCGGCGCAGATCGGCAGCTCCATGGTCACCTCCACCCCCACCGGCCCCGCCCCCACTCCCACCGACCTCTCCCCCACGGCAGCGTTCCGCGCTGCCCGCGACTTCCTCCTCGACAACGCCTACGACCCCGTGGCCGCGCGCGCGGGCTTCGCGTGGCCCGCCGTCGGCGACCACTTCAACTGGGCCGTGGACTGGTTCGACGCCATCGCCGCGGGCAACGACGAGGTGGCGCTGTGGGTCGCCGAAGAGGACGGCACCGAGTCGAAGGTCACGTTCGACCAGATGCGGCGCCGCTCCGACCAGGTCGCGAATTGGCTGATCGCGGCGGGAATCGGCCGCGGAGACGGCGTCATGCTCATGATCGACAACCGGGTCGAACTGTGGGAGGCGATGCTCGCGATCCTCAAGATCGGCGCCGTCGTCTACCCGACCTCGGTGGTCCTCGCGACGGCCGACGTCGCGGAGCGGATCGACCGCGCCGGCATCCGGGCGGTGATCGCCGATGAAGCGGATGCCGTCAAGTTCGACGCCCTGGATGTCGATCTCGTCCGGATCACGGTCGGCGCCGCACGCGACGGCTGGCTGTCGTTCGCGGACTCGCGGGACGCCGGCATCCACCCGCCTGGGATCGTGGTCGACTCGACGGATCCGGCGATCGTCTACTTCACGAGCGGCACGACGTCGCGGCCGAAGATGGTCGAGCACACCCACCTGTCGTACCCCGTCGGCCACCTGTCGACGATGTACTGGATCGGCGTGCGGCCGGGCGACGTGCACATGACGATCAGCGCGCCGGGCTGGGGCAAACACGCGTGGAGCCTGTTCTTCTCGCCGTGGATCGCCGGCGCGACAGTCTTCGTCTACAACTACACGCGGTTCGATCCGGTGGCGCTCGCGGCGCAGCTCGACCGCGCCGGCGTCAACACGTTCTGCGCGCCGCCGACGGTGTGGCGCATGCTCATCCAGGCCGATCTCGAGAAGCGGCCGCGGGCACTTCGGGAGCTGCTGTCGGCGGGCGAGCCCCTCAATCCCGAGGTGATCGCGACGATCGAGCGGTGGTGGGGCATCCAGATCCGCGACGGCTACGGCCAGACCGAGCTCACCGCCGTCATCGGCAACACGCCGGGCGTTCCGCTCAAGCCGGGTTCGATGGGACGGGCGCTCCCGGGCAACGACGTCGTGCTGGTCGATCCGATCTCAGGCATCGTGGGCGACGAGGGCGAGATCTGCCTGCCGACCGAGCCGGTGCGGCCGCTCAACCTCACGCCCGGCTACATCGGCGAGCCGGAGCGCACCGCCAAGGCGCTGCACGACGGCCTGTTCCACACGAGCGACGTCGCGGTGCGGGATGCCGACGGCAACCTCACCTTCGTCGGCCGCACCGACGACGTGTTCAAGGCGAGCGACTTCAAGGTGTCGCCGTTCGAGGTCGAGTCGATCCTGCTGACGCATCCCGCCGTTGCGGAGGCCGGCGTCGTCGGCGCGCTCGACGAGGTGAGGCTGAACGTCGTCAAGGCCTACGTGCACCTCGCCGCGAGTGCGACGCCGGATGCCGAGACGGCGCGCTCGATCCTCGCGCACGCGCGCGAGCACATGCCGCCGTACATGCGCGTGCGCCGCGTCGAGTTCTTCGAGCTGCCCAAGACCATCTCGGGCAAGATCCGCCGCGTCGAGCTGCGCGATCGCGAGATCGCCCTGGCCGGCGAGCGCATCCCGACGGAGTTCCGCGAGACCGACTTCAAGGGCCTGAAGGGCTGAGGTTCCGCAACCCGCCCCGTCGCCCGGGCAGCGCGATCCCATCCACTTGCCGAGTTTGGTCGCTACGCCGGTGCTGAACCGACAAAAGCCGGCAAGTCGGCGCGCGGGTCGGGCCCCAGCCAGATCCACTTGCCGAGTTTGGTCGCTACGCGGGTGCTGAACCGACCAAAGCTCGCAGGTCGGCGCGCGGGTCGCTGCGGACAGCTGCGGACCACCCCCACGCAGACCCCGTCAGCCGGCGAAGAACGCGCTCGCGACCCGCGTCAGGTCGTGCAGGTCGGCCGTGCCGGCGAGTTCGCGCGCGGAGTGCATCGACAGGATCGGGATGCCCACGTCGACCGTCCGGATGCCGAGGCGGGTCGCCGTGATCGGCCCGATCGTCGACCCGCAGGGCACGGCGTTGTTCGACACGAACTCCTGCGACGCGACCCCCGCCGCAGCGCACCAGCCGTGCCAGGCGGCCGCTCCGGCGGCATCCGTCGCATAGCGCTGATTGGCGTTGATCTTGAGGATCGGGCCGCTGCCGAGCACGGGCTGGACGACCGGGTCGTGCCTTTCGGGAAAGTTCGGATGCACGGAGTGTCCGACGTCGCTCGAGACGCACCAGGATGCCGAAAGCGCCCGCAGCTGCTCGTCGCGAGCGGCGCCGAGCGAGAGCTGCACGCGTTCCAGCACGTCCTGCAGGAAGGGTCCGGCCGCGCCTGACCGGGTCGCGGAGCCGACCTCTTCGTGGTCGAACACGGCGAGCACCGCGATGTGCGGCGCGTCGAGCTCGGCGGCGGCGAGCGCGACGACGCCGGCGTGCACGGACGCCAGGTCGTCGAGGCGGCCGCTCGCGAAGAACACGTCGTTTTTGCCGAAGACGGCGCCACGGGCCGCGTCGGCGGTGACGAGGTCGTAGCCGCGGATGCGGGCGGCGTCCACGCCCGCCGCGGAAGCGACCTCGCCCAGCAGGTCGGCCGAAGCTGCCTCGCCGAGCCCCCAGACGGGTTGGGTCTGCGTCTGCTTGTTGAGCGCGAGCCGGTCGTTCTGTTCGCGGTCGAGGTGGATGGCCAGCTGCGGCAGCCGCAGCAGCGGCCCCGTCGCGGCGAGCACGGACGTGCCGTCGTCGAGCACGAGGCGGCCGGCGAGGCGCAGCTCGCGGTCGAGCCATGAGTTCAGCAGCGGTCCGCCGTAGATCTCGACCCCGGCCTGCAGCCAGCCCAGGCGCCCCGTCGTGGGCTTCGGCTTGAGCTTGAACGCCGGGGAGTCGCTGTGCGCGCCGAAGACGTGGAACCCCGTCGCGACCGTCGCCGCGGTCGGCACGACCCAGGCGATGACGGCGCCGTCGCGCACCACGAAGAACCGGCCGCCGGGCTGCGCCGGCCACGCGCTGGTCTCGTCGAGCGCCGTGAACCCGGCATCCGTCAAGCGCCGCGCCACCTCGGCGGCGGCGTGGAAGCTCGACGGCGACGCGGCGACGAAGTCGGCCAGGTCGTCGGCGTGCGCCAGAGCTTCGGCGTTCGCCAGGGCCTCGGATGCTGCGGACACGGTGCTCCTCGGTGGAATGGCAATGACCCTCTCAGCCTAGGCGCGCCGTCGCCTCACATTTCGAGGGATGCGCGGAGGTCTCCTCACCGCGGCGACGCCGCGGACTCGCGACCGTAGGCCTCGAGCCAGCGCAGCCACACCTCGCTCAGCGTCGGGTAGGCGGGCACGGCGTGCCACAGTCGATGCAGCGGAACCTCGCCGACGATGGCGATCGTCGCGGCGTGCAGCAACTCCGCGGCATCCGGCCCGACGAAGGTGGCCCCCACGAGCACGCCCCGCTCGGTGTCGACGACGGCGCGTGCCTGCCCACGGTAGTGCGCCCCTCGCGTGCTCGCCCCCGCGACCCACGACAGGTCGTAGTCGAGCACGCGCGATGGGATGCCGCGGTCCTCCGCCTGCGCCGCCGTCAGCCCGACCGCCGCCACTTCGGGCTCGGTGAACACGACCTGCGGCACGGCTTCGTGGTCTGCGGTCGCGACGTGCGCGCCCCACGGC
>NZ_JBASZT010000452.1:0-30104 GCF_049661145.1 Microbacterium sp. | reverse complement strand
CGCCCAGCCTCCGCCGGGGCGAGCGTCGACGACGTCAAGCCTCGACGATGACGGCGGCCTGGTCGGCATCCGAGGGAGTGACAGCACGCGCGGAGCGCGCCGTGGCCGCGGCGATGGCCATCACGATGAGGGCCGCAACCGTGATGGCGGCGCCGATCCAGATCGGCGAGGTGTAGCCGAGGCCCGCCGCGATCCCGACGCCACCGGCCCAGGCGCCGAGGGCGTTGCCCACGTTGAACGCGCCGATGTTCGCGCCCGACGCGAGCGTGGGCGCCGTGCCCGCGTAGGTCATGATGCGGCTCTGCAGACCGGGGACCGTGCCGAAACCGAAGCCGCCCATCAGGAACAGCGCGAGGATCGTGGCGACGCTCGACGACGCCAGCGCGGCGAAGAACACCAGCACGACGACGAGGGCGGCGATGAAGATCAGCAGAGTGCCGTCGACGGACCGGTCGGCGAATCGTCCGCCGAGCCAGTTTCCGATGACCAGACCAACGCCGAACAGCACGAGCAGCCACGGCACGGCGCTGGAGGCGAACCCGCTCACCTGGGTCAGTGTGTAGGCGATGTAGGTGAACGCGCCGAACATGCCGCCGTAGGCGAGGACCGTGACGGTGAGCGAGAGCCAGACCTGGCCAGAACGGAACGCGGCGAGCTCGCTACGAAGGCTGACCGACTGGTCGGGACGCGCGAGCTTGGGAACGAGGGTCGCGATGCCGATGAACGCGAGGATGCCGATGCCGGTGATCGCCCAGAACGTGGAACGCCAGCCGAACTGCTGGCCGAGGAACGTCCCGAACGGGACGCCGAACACGTTGGCGGCGGTCAGACCGGTGAACATGATCGCGATCGCCGCGGCACGCTTGGCGGGGGCAACGAGGCTGGCAGCGACGACCGATCCGATGCCGAAGAACGCGCCGTGGCAGAGGGCGGCGATCACGCGGCCGAGCATGGCGACGTTGTACTCGGCGGCGACGGCGGTGAGAACGTTTCCGATGATGAACAGCACCAGTAGCGCCAGCAGCAACGGCTTGCGCGGAAAGCGGATGGTCGCCGCGGTCAGCACGAGCGCGCCGACGACGACACTGAGCGCGTAGCCGGAGATCAGCCATCCGGCAACAGCTTCCGAGACGGCGAAGTCCGCCGCGACCTCGGGCAGCAGGCCCATGATGACGAACTCGGTGAGGCCGATGCCGAACGCGCCGACAGCAAGCGCGAGCAGACCTAGGGGCATGGGGAGTACTCCTGTTACAGTAGTGAGATAGTTGCACGCGCTGGATATTGCACGCGGTAAGCAATCCTTGCACGCGCAACTATACAGCGCAAGCAACTAATTCCGACCAACCCGAGGAGTGTTGAATGGGGATCGCCGACGACGCCGTCGAGATCCGTGCTCAGGGGTGGCGAACACTCGCCGCCCTGCACGGACTGCTGGAGACCGCACTGGAGCGCCGCCTCGCCGACACGGTCGGTCTCTCGGTTGTCGAGTACACGGTGCTGGACGCGCTCGATCGTCAGGACGGGTGGCACATGCGGATGCAGCAGCTCGCCCGCGCGACTGCGCTCAGCCCGAGCGCGACCACGCGCCTCGTCACACGGCTCGAGGACCGCGGTCTGCTCACCCGGGTGCTGTGCGCGGACGATCGCCGAGGAATCTACACCGAGCTCACCGCGACCGGCCGCGACCTCTACGAACGCGCGCGCCCCCTTCACGACGAAGCCCTCGAGGCGGCGCTCGACGAGGCGGCGACACGACCCGAACTGGCGCCCGTCGTCGATGCGCTGCACGATATCACCGTCCCGGATACCCATCGAGTTGGGTAGCGCCCACCGATCGCGCACGGTGAGGACCGGTCAAGTGCGGGGTCAGTGACTGGCCAGATGGCCGGTGCGGTCGGCATCCGTTCGCGCGTATTGCCCCGGGGTACGGCGGGTAGGCGCCGTACCATTCGCCGATTGTTACCGGGAGGGAACAATCCGCTGAGTGTCATTGCGCTCCTCACAGCCGACTGTCAGGATTCAGGCGACTCGGACTTCGAGTCACTCGGGCGGAGCTGCCATTCACTCCGGTCCCGGAGTGAGTCGGTGTCAGAGAGGAACAGCAGCATGACGCAAACGACGAATCTGCCCCCATCCTTGGATGCGGAGCAAGTCGGTTACAAGAAGAGCCTTGGTCGTCGACACGTCCAGATGATCGCGATCGGAGGGGCGATCGGAACCGGACTGTTCCTGGGGTCGGCATCCCGTCTGCAGAGCACCGGTCCTGCCCTGGTGCTCAGCTATGCACTCGTCGGCGTGATCGCCTACTTCCTGATGAGGGCGCTGGGCGAGTTGGTACTGCACCGGCCGACCTCTGGCGCATTCGTCTCCTATATGCGCGAGTTCTTCGGCGAGAAGTGGGCGTTCTTCACCGGGTGGATCTATTGGATCAACTGGGCACTGACCGGCATAGCGGACCTTTCGGCGGTCGGCCTTTACATGCAGTTCTGGTTCCCCAATCTCGACACCTGGATCACGGTGCTGGTCGGCCTCGTCGTCGTGCTTCTCGTGAACCTGATGTCGGCAAAGGCGTTCGGCGAGTTCGAGTTCTGGGCCGCCATCCTCAAGGTTGGGGCGATCGGTGTCTTCCTCGTCGTAGGACTCGTCGTCGTCCTGGGTCAGTTCGACATCGGTGGACACCAAGCTGGCTTCCACAACCTGTGGAGCAACCCGGGCGGGTTCTGGCCAACGGAGGCGCCCTACAACTGGTACGGACCGCTGCTGGTGATGTCGGGCGTTGTGTTCGCCTACGCCGCCATCGAGATGGTCGGTGTCGCGGCGGGCGAGATGCAGAACCCCGCCCGCGAGGTGCCGAAGGCCGTCAACGCGGTCATCCTGCGTATCGCGGTGTTCTACTGCGGCTCGCTGCTGCTGCTGGTCTCGATGCTTCCGACCTCGGAGTACAAGCCCGGTATCAGCCCCTTCGTCACCGTGTTCGAGAAGTTGGGCATCGAGTGGATGGCCGCCGTCATCCAGGCGATCCTCATCGTCGCGGCGATGTCGAGTCTTAACGCCGGCATGTACTCCACGGGCCGCGTGCTGCGCAGTCTCGGGATGTCGAAGCAGGCGCCCCAGTTCACCCTGAAGATGAGCAAGTCCGGGGTCCCGTGGGCGGGCATCGTGATGACAGCCGCGGTCATGGCTCTCGGCGCCGTGCTCAACGCGTTTGTGCCGAACGCCTTCGAGATCGCCATCGAGGCCACCGCGATCATGATCGTCTTCACATGGGCGACGATCTTCGTCTGCCAGATCCGGTTGCGACAACTCATCAACAAGGGCGTGGTACCACCGACACCGTTCCCGGCGCCAGGATCGCCGTGGACCTCGATCATCGGCCTCGGCTTCCTGGCCTTCGTGCTCATCGGTATCGCGATATCGGGATGGCAGAGCTCGCCGGAGTTCTGGCACAAGATCAACTTCCTCGTGGTGGTCTTCGGCGTCCCCGTGCTGACCGGTATCATGCTGCTCGGCTGGCAGTTGGTCAAACCCAAGGTCATCGAGAACACCGGCGGTCGGATCGAGTCGGTCTGGACGGACGAGGGACCCCGATACGGCGACGCCGTCGTGGCCGACCCGGACGACGACGCGCCGGGACACTGACGCGGAAACCGGAAGGAGTAACAGACGTGCGTACCAAGCATTCAACACTCGCCGGCTCGATCGTCGGCATCCTTTCGCTCGGTCTGCTGACCGGCTGCGGCGGTCCCGGTGAGATCCGGGATCCGACGCCGATCGCGACCGAATTCACCGAACTGCGCATCGGCATCTCGTTCGACCAGCCAGGGCTCGGCGTCGCCACCGAGGCCGGGGAGGAGGGCGGCGTGGTCATCGGCACCGACCCGAAGGGGTTCGACGTCGACACAGCCCTGTACATCGCTAAGGCACTCGGCGTCGCCCCGGATGACGTCACCTGGGTGAAGGCCGACCCGGTCGACCGCGAGATCCTGCTCGAGGACGGCGAGGTCGACATGGTGCTGTCGACGTACACGATCACCGACGAGCGCGCGGAGCGGGTCGACTTCGCCGGTCCGTACTTCGTCGCGCACCAGGATCTCCTGATCCGCCGCAACGACGAGGAGCTCACCGGGCCGGACCGCCTGCACGGGCGCACACTGTGCGCTGCCGCCAACACCACGTCGGCGGACAACGTCCTCGGCCAGTACCGCGGCGACATCGCGCTCGTGCAGCCCGACACGTTCTCGGACTGCGTCGAGCGGCTCGTGGCGGGCGACGTCGATGCGGTGACGACGGATGACGTCATCCTCGCCGGATTCGCGGCACTGCCGGAGTACCGCGGAGTGCTGCGCGTGATCGGCGAGGGCTTCTCGGACGAGCCGTACGGCGTTGCGGTGCCCAAGGGCTCACCCGAGCTGGTCGACCTCATCAACCAGGCGCTGCAGAGCTACATCGACGACGGCTCGTGGGAGGCGTCGTTGAAGATCAATGTGGGCGAATCCGGCTACAAGCTTCCCGACCCGCCGTCGCCCGGCGATTGAGGCAAGGACCATCGCCGAGACGACGGAGTCGACGGCGGCGCTCGCAGGAGCGCCGCCGTTCGACCTGTTGCCGAAGGAGACGATCGCGGACCTCGCGGCCGCGTCGCAGATCGCCGAGTATGCGACGGGGGATGTCGTCCTCGACGCGTTCAAGAACACTCCTCGCGTCGTGTGCGTCGTGCTGGCGGGGGTCGTCGAGTTGTCGGTTGACGCCGATCGCGCCCACGACCCCGCCGACACGCCGGGGCCCGACATGCGGATCGGCGTGGGCGAGGTCTTCGGTCTCGACGCGGGCCTGACGGGCAAGGCGATCGGCCCCTTGGCGGTCGCGGCAGGCCCTGCACGGGTGCTCCGTGTACCCGCGGATCGAGTGGAGACAGCGCTGACCGTGGCCGGCGTGCTCCGCCCGGTGACGCTGCCGCTGGTGCTCGTCGACGAGTTCTCACGCTCGGCGCACCAGCTGACCGTGGATGAGCTCGTCGAGGCCACGCCGCTCATGGTTCCCGCGACGAGCAGCGTTCGCGACGTGGCGGCGGCGATGACCACGCGCGGCGGAGCGGGGTTCGCCGCGCTCGCGCTTCCCGATGGCGGGCTGGGCATCGTCACCGATCGCACGCTGCGCGAGCGGGTGCTGGCCCGCGGGCTGTCGCTGGACACACCCGCGGCCGAGGCCACCGTGACGGACCTGCCGCGCGTCACGTGCGGCGCCTCCGCGGCGGAGGCGCTCATCCTGCTGCTCGACCGCGACGCCGAGTACGTACTGGTGATGAGTCGCGATCAGCGGCTTTTCGGCGTCATCGACCCGAGGGACTTCATCGACTCCGCGGTGACGGCCGGCATGCGGCTCCACGAGCAGATCCGGCGCGCGCGTACGGTCGACGACCTGCAGGTACGGGCGCAGCGGATGCCGGCGCTGCTGGCCGACCTGCTCGATGGCGGGCTGGCATCCTCGCGTGTGCTCACCGTCTACTCGGCGCTGGTCGACGCGGTGATCCGCCGGATGCTCACGCTGGTGTTCGAACGGCACCGCCCGCTCACCCTCGACGCCTTCACGTGGCTGTCGCTGGGCAGCAACGGTCGCCGGGAGGCGACGCTGAGCTCGGATGTCGACTCCGCCGCCGCTTTCCACGGCAAGATCTCGCAGAAGGAGATCGACGCGTATCGCGCGGTGTTCTACGAGGTGACGGGCTGCCTGGCCGCGGCGGGGCTGACCACGGATCAGTACGGCGCGACGGCGGCGCACAAGCTCTTCTCCCGCACCAGCGCAGCGTGGAAGGCCAGCGCGCGGGCGTGGCTGGCCGACCCGCTTCGCGACAACGCGGCGATGATGGCCTCGCTCATGGTCGACGCGCGACCGATCCACGGCGACCCCGGGCTCCCCGACGTCAATCGGGCCTTCACGCGGCTGCGTCGGCATCCCGCGACGATGCGACTGCTGCTGGAGGAGTCGCTCGCGCAACGGGCGCGGCTGCGGTCGCTGCGCGACGTGCTCGCCGGCCGCGCGGACCGCTTCGATGTGAAGCACTATGCCCTGCAGCCGATCACGAACCTGGCCCGCTGGGCGGCGCTGAGCGTCGGCTCGTCGGCGCTGCCGACAGCCGATCGGCTGCGCGCCGCCGCGGGTTCGTCGATGCTGCCCGAACGCCAGGCCGCGGCGCTCATCGAGGTGTTCGAGGTGCTGCAGGGCATCCGGTTGCGGCACCAGCTCTGGCAGGTCGAGGCGGGCCAGCGACCCACCGACGACCTCGACCTCGCGCGGCTGTCGGTGATCGATCGGAGCATCATCACGCGCGCCGTCCGCGAGATCGCGACCGTGCAGAAGCGGATGGCGAACCTGTCGCGTTTCACCGAGATCGACGACTGGAACCGGCGCGAGAGCGATGGTCGCGTGCGGTGACTGTCCTGGAGGTGCCACCGGGCGGCCGGGTCGCTGTCATCGGCGACCTCAGCGGGCACGCCGACGCCCTGCGCGCCGAGCTCGCCCGCCTCGGGGTGCCCGAGGGCGGGGCAGGCCGCATCCCGTCGGACCTGCGGATCGTGCAGGTAGGCGATCTCGTGCACCGCGGTCCCGACTCGGCTGGTGTTGTCGCGCTCGTCGATCGGCACCTGCGTGACACGCCGGGTCGCTGGGTGCAGCTCGTCGGCAACCACGACGGCTACTACGTGCGGCGACGCCAGTTCACATGGGACGAGCGCGTGCCGTCGCGCACGGCGGCGACCCTGCGGCGCTGGTGGTCCGAGGGCGCGATGCGCGCCGCCGTCGCCATCCGCGGTGCGGACGAGTGGTTCGTGGTCACCCACGCCGGCGTGACGCGGGGCTTCTGGAGCGAGATCCTGGGCGCTCCTGCCGACGCCGTTGGCACGGCCGATGCGATCAACGCGCTGATGCGCACGAAGCCGAGGGTGCTGTTCCGACCGGGCGTTCTCGTGGGGTACCGGCGACCGTCGATGTCGGCCGGTCCGATCTGGGCGGCCGCTGGCACCGAGTTGCTGGCGAGCTGGCTCGATCACGAGCTGCCGTTCAGCCAGGTGCACGGTCACACGTCGATCTATGATTGGGACAGCGGAAGCTGGTACGCGGACCCCGCTGCCCGCTCCCTGGCCATCCTCGACGAGTCCGCGAAGCATGTGGCGGTGACCCTCCCCGGCGGTAGGCTGGTTAGCGTAGACCCCTGCCATGATGCGATCGCGCGTCACGACTGGCGTTCGTTCGAGTTGTCGGGCCCGACATGCGGTGGCGCGGCGTCGACCTGACACCCGGGCGAGCGCCGGGTCCGGCGTCGAAGCCCATGCTCCGCCACGAAAGCCCCCACTCATGAGCACCGAACAACTGCCCTTTCCGTCCGGCCCGGTCACCGCGCAACGGCTCACCACCGACTTGCGAGCCCTCGGCATCCGACCCGGCTCGACGCTGATGGTGCACACGTCGCTGAAATCTCTCGGCTGGGTCGTCGGCGGGGCGCAGGCGGTGCTCGAAGCGCTTCGCGCCGCCGTGGGCGACGAGGGCACTCTCGTGATGCCGACGCAGTCGTGGCAGCTGTGCGACCCCGCGGTCCTGAAGGAGGCGCCCGAGCAGTGGTGGCCGGTCATCCGCGAGAATCTGCCCCTCTACGACCCGGCCGTGACGCCTACCCAGACGATGGGAGCCGTCGCGGAGCTGTTCCGCACCCTGCCCGGAAGTCACCGCAGCAGCCACCCGCAGCGGTCCATCACGGCTGCGGGACCTCACGCGGTCCGCATCACGTCGCGGCATCCCCTCGACGCGCCGGCCGGCGAGCACTCCCCGCTCGGTGCGCTCGTCGAGCTCGATGCCCAGGTGCTGCTGCTCGGTGTGACCGCGGCCAAGGCCACGATCCTGCACCTCGCCGAGCATCGCGCCGACTACCCCGGCAAGCGGACCACCCCCAGCGGCGTCGCCATGCTGGTCGACGGCAGGCGCGAGTGGGTGCCGTTCGAGGAACTCGACGTGCACGATGACGATTTCGTCGACGTCGTCGACGCTTTCGCCGCCGACACCGGGCTCGTCCGGGTCGGGCCGGTCGGCGAGGCGACCGCGATGCTGCTGCCCGCGCGTGCACTCGTGGACTACGCGGCGCAGTGGTTCTCGAACCACAGATAGCCATAGATGGAGGCGCGGATGCCGGCACCTCCGAGTGCTACAGCTTCCAGGTCTTCCTGGCGCGCTTCATCTACGACCTTCAGGAGCCGATCGGCTGAGAGGTCCGTCGTGATCTCATATGTGATCGGGTGATCGACCGGTGACCGCCGCACCTTCATCGACATCTGGTGCGGCGAAGAAGTGGTGCTCATGCTCCGAGGACAGCCGGAAGGCGTTCCACATCGCGCTCCGTGTCGTGGCGTCGGAGGCTGCGGCACGTCGGGTGACAGTGTCGATGGCAGTGCGGGTGGATGCGGCGAAGGCGGGGTCGGCGTAGGTGTCGAGCCAGGACCGGTAGGGGTGCTCCGGGTGTGAGAGCCGCTGCAGGCGTTCGCCGACGTCCTGGTAGATCCAGAAGCAGGGCAGCAGCGCGGCGACGAGCACGCGGTAGTCGCCGCGCGCAGCGGTGGCGAGGAGGTGATTCAGGTACGCGGTCGTCACGGGATCGGGCTCCGTGGTCCGCAGGGCCGGCTCGGTGAGCCAGCTCTCGTGCAGTTGTCGTTCGCCGGTGATCGAGCCCTCCGCGCACCCGGCCCAGAACGCCTGCTCTGCGGAGGTGGGGGCGAGGCGTGACGCATGGGCAAGCACCCGAGCGTAGTCACGCAGATAGAGGGCATCCTGTGCGAGGTAACGCAGGAACACGCCGCGATCCAGGGTGCCCTCGCCGAGTCCGCGCACGAACGACAGCGTGTCGATGTCGGCGCGGATACCGGCAATATTGGCCCACCACTCCGCCTCCACCTCAGCCGGGGTCGGTGCGGTCGTCGTGCCGCCGCGAGCCCAGAGCCCCGCGAAGTGGTTGACCGGGCCATGGCCGGTGCCGACGGCGAGCTCGGCGCCGTGACGGATACTCTCGGTGAGCCACTGCTTCGACTCCTGCGTCGCAGCGACCCAGTCCCCCGACACGGCGATGCGGGTCGCGAGCGCCGACGACAGGGAGCAGCCCGTTCCGTGCGTGTTTCGCGTCTCGACCCGGACGCCGGGGAACTCCGTCACCGCGACCGTCCCGTCGACGGCTTCGACGAGCGCATCGGGCAGGTGTGCGCCCGGGAGGTGTCCGCCCTTTGCGAGCACCCGCACCCCACGGTTCCGGGCGACCTCGCCCGCCTGCGCGAGCACCTCATCCCA
Source organism: Microbacterium sp. (assembly GCF_049661145.1). GTDB lineage: Bacteria > Actinomycetota > Actinomycetes > Actinomycetales > Microbacteriaceae > Microbacterium. The sequence continues at coordinate 20,783 of NZ_JBASZT010000452.1, read as the reverse complement.
GGTGACGGCGACCGGTGTGTCGGCGAGAATCGCCAGTTCCGGGATGTTCGGGGTCACCAGATCGGCGTGGGAGAACAGCCGGCGCAGAGCGTGCTCCGCGTCCGCGTCGAGCAGCCGGTCGCCGCTGGTGGCGACCATCACCGGGTCGAGCACGACCACGGGCGGCCGCACCCGGTCGAGCCAGCCTGTGACCGTCTCGATCACGTCGACTGTGGCGAGCATCCCGATCTTCACCGCGTCGATCTCGACATCGTCGGAGACGGCATCCAGCTGCTCGGCTAGGAAAGCCACCGGCGGCACGTGCACCGACCTCACGCCGTGCGTGTTCTGCGCCACCAGCGCGGTCACCACCGCCATACCGTAACCGCCATTGGCCGCGATGCTCTTCAGATCCGCCTGGATGCCCGCCCCGCCGGTCGGATCCGTCCCTGCGATGCTCAGCACGCGCGGCACCACCGGTCGCCGACCGTTCATGCTGCGTCCCACGCGGCATGCAGCTCCGCTGCCGCCCGGCCCGGGTCGTCCGCACCGCAGATGGCCGAGACGACCGCCGCGCCGGCAGCGCCAGCTCGCCGCAGCGCGCCCAGATCGGTGACGGTGATTCCGCCGATCGCGACTGCGGGCAGCGCACTCATCGCGACCAGCCGGGCGAAACCGTCGTGCCCCAACGGTGACGGTGCATCCCGCTTGGTCGTCGTCGCGTGCAGCGCACCGATGCCGACGTAGTCGACCACCCCGGACTCGGATGCTGCGGCCAGCTGCTGCGGCGTCGACGCGCTCAGCCCGAGCACGGCGTCCGCGCCGATGAGGCGCCGCACCGCGGAGGGCGGCAGGTCGGACTGGCCGACGTGGACGCCGGCTACCTTCGCTCCCGCGTCGCGCGCAGCGAGAAACACGTCCACCCGGTCGTTGACGAGCACCGCAACGTGGTCCGGCACCGCTCCCGCGACCCACAGCACCGTGTCGAGGAACGTCCGCGCGGTCGCGTCCTTCTCCCGCACCTGCACCGTCGTCACCCCGCGCGCCGTCGCCCGTCGCACCACGTCGACGACGTCGTGTCCCGCCGCCGTGGTAACGCCGGAGTCGGTCACGAGATACAGGGAGAGATCGACGGTCACGAGATCACCGCCCGCGCCCGCACGGTGTCGGCATCCAGGCCTGCGAGTGCGTCGAGGAACGCGACCGCGAAGCTCCCCGGCCCGACAGCACGAGCCGTTGCCACCTCGGCGGCGACGTTGTAGACCGTGACCGCAGCGACCGTCGCGGCGAAACGGTCCGTGGTCACGCCCGCGAACGCGGCCATCACCGCGCCCAGCGCGCACCCGCCGCCGGTCACTCGGGTCAACAGGACGTCCCCGTTGCCGAGGCGTGCCTCATGGTCGCCGTCGGTCACGACATCGACCGGCCCCGATACCGCCACCACTCCCCCGGTCACGCCAGCGATTCGGCGGGCGGCGTCCACCGCATCCTCGACGCCGTCGGTGGCATCCACCCCGCGTCCACCAGCGCCGGCCCCGTCGAACGCGATGATCTCCGAGGCGTTGCCTCGCACGATCGTCGGCCGCGCGGTCTTCAGCTCTGCCGCGAGCGCCGTCCGCACCGGCAGAGCACCGATCGCGACGGGGTCGAGCACCCACGGAGTGCCGTCGTTCGTGGCGGCGAGCGCCGCCTCCCGCATCGCTTCTCGCTGTCCCGAGGTCGGGGTGCCGAGATTGATGAGCACGCCCGACGCGATCCCGGCGAAAGGACCCGCCTCCCCGGGAATGTCGACCATCGCCGGGGCTGCGCCGAGGGCGAGCAGGACGTTGGCGGTGAAGTTCGTCACCACGGCGTTGGTCACGCACTGCACGAGCGGCGCGTGGTCGCGCACCTCGTTCAGTAACGAGACGGTGGACTCGATCAGGTGTTCTGGCGTGCGCGTCATGCGCGACATCCCTTCGCTAGTACGAACTAGATCAGGTTCGACGGGTGTGATCTCAGCCCCGCAGGGCACCCCGTGTCACGTGCGTGGGTTTCACTCTACCGGACGTGCCGCCGGAGGTGCAGGATCGGGTGCGGCTGCCCCTCGCCAAGCCATTCCGAGCGGCCGATCTCGGCGAGTCCGAGCGCGGCGTGGAAGGGGCCGGCGCCGGGGTTCTCCTCTCTGACGTCCACGCCGAGATCCGCGAAGCGCGCTGCGATCTGGTCGACGCTTTTCATCAGGGCTTTTCAGTCGACATTGTCTACCTCTGTTCCAATCAATCAACGACCTCTGCAACAGCGGCCGAGATTCAGCGGATTTCTACGCCAATCGGGGATTCTCTTCAGAAGCTCCAACCTCGTGTCAAACGTGGTTGGAACCGTCAGCTGGCGCAATGGGCTATCCGGTGATCGGTTCGAGGAGTTCGCGAAGGGCGGTGGCAGTTTCATCGGCGTCAAGTCCGCCGTCGTGGCGGAGGATTCGCCAGGTGGTGGCGTCGCAGATGGCGATGGCGGCGGCGAGTCTTCGCGCGTGCGCGGCCGGTGGGCCGTCCCGTACTGCTCGTAGTGCTCGACGAGATCGTCGACGATCACGTCGATGGGGTCGTCATCGTGCGCGGTACGCCGCTCAGCGAGCTGAGAAAGCTCCCTCGTGACGAGCGCGACAATCACGCCTGCCTTTCCCCCGTAGCGTCGCACGATCGTCGGGACCAACACGTCGGATTCCGCCGCGATGGCTTCGAGTCGGATCTGGTCGACCGGGTAGGCGGCATACAGCCTCAGCGCCGCATTGAGGATCCGTGCGCCGGTCGCCTGCACGGCATCCGATCTTGCGCTCATCCGGTGCTGTCTGTTATTCATGTAACTTCAACTTACACGAAATGAGCAGCATGATGGAAGAGTCCTTCCCCAGAGCAGATGAGAGCAGCCCGGCACACGCCGAAAGCCGCGAGCTACGTGTGCCGACGCGTCTCGGCGCGTTGGGCGTCGAGATCACGGGAGCGGGACCGGACACGATCCTGTGGTCGTCGATGTTCGTCGATCGTACGAGCTGGTATCGGCTTGTGCCGCTGCTCGCCGGCCGGCGGCTGATCCTGGTGGACGGGCCCGGCTTGGGCCTCAGCGACGCTCTGCAGGCACGTACGTCGATCGTCGAGGCGGCGGGTGCCGCGCGGGATCTTCTGGCCGGACTGCGCGCCGATGGCGCGCTCGGTCCGGGCGCTCCGGCATGGGTGGGCAAGGCGTTCGGGGGGCACGTCGGGTACGAGCTCGCGGTGCAGGACGGCATCCTGAGCAGCTTCGCCGCGCTCAGCGCGCCCCCGGAGCCCGTTCCGGCCGCCCTACGACGGCAGATCCTTCTGTTGCGACCGCTGCTGCGGTTGGCGGGGCCCGTCGGGCCCGTCCGATCGGCGATCCTTTCGGGCATGGTGACCGACACCGCTGCGAGCGATCCCGCACTGCGGGCGCTGGTTGAGTCGTCGCTGAACCGACACACCCGCCGGAGCCTGACCCTGGCGCTGAACTCCTTCATCCTCGACCGCGCGGATGTCACCGACCACCTCCCGCAGATCACGGTTCCGGCGCTCTACCTCGCCGGTGACGACCGCGGCGACTGGAACCCCGCGGACGCTGCGCGTGCCGCCGCCTCCACCCCCCGGGCTCGCGCTGTCACCATCCAGGGCGCGCGGACGCTCCTGCCGCTCGAACAACCCCATGCCGTCGCCGACGCGCTGCAGAAGTTCTGGGCAGAGGTCGAGTTGTGAGCCCCTGGCCACGAGCGGGGATGCCGGGGGCATCGCAGCGGGCAGAGAGCGCGCCGCGCATTCGTGCGTTCGTCGCTCTCGCCGTGGTGGCGCTCGCGCTGACCGGGTGCACTACCGGACCGTCGTCGACCTACGCGGACTCCGCCCGCCGGACACTGGAAGAGCTGCGCCGACTCGACCCCAATGACCGCGCCGCCGCGGTCATGGCGCACGCGTCGGCGGCCGAGTTGGACGCCCGTGCCGCCTTCGGTATCGACGACGCGCTGGGCGGGATCGCGCGCGCGGACGACGTGCTCGCTGGGCTGCGCGCCCCGCTCGCACAGCTGATCGACGTCGATGCCCCCGAAGACGCGTTCACATTCGCCCCGGCAGGCATCGGTACGGGGGGCGGTGTGGGCACGTTCCTCGGTCTGGCGTTCACCGCTGTCGGGATGATCGGCGACACCGCCATGACCCTGGCCGATCAGGGCCACTCCGGCAGCGAGACCGCACCCCTCCCGGGTGGCACGGCGCAGATCACGGTCGGCGAGGACGGCTCACTGCAGTCGACGTTCGAGACGACGGGGACGCAGGGCGCGACCACCGCTCGGATGGCGGCAACAACCGCCATCGAGAGCTGCCCGGCCGCCGATGGGACGCTCGACCTCTCGGGACGCTCCGACGTGAGCATCACCGTCGGCGCTCAAACGTTGCGAATCGAACTGGACGTATTCGTCACGGGTCGCCTGGATGACGCCGCGAAACTCGCAGAGAGCGACTACACCTACCGTCACCAGACCTCCGAGTCCAGGGGCAGCACCGGCCAGTTCTTCGACCACTCCGGCGGCCCTCACACCGATCTGACCGTCAACCGCAACAGCAGCCAGACCTCGCTCGAGTTCGCGCAAAGCGCGGTCGACTCCGCCGCGACCTTCGCCGACCTGGTCGCGAACGACCTGCTGAAGGTCGCGCAGCGCGGGTGGGAGTCCGGCCGCTGCGTGACGGTTACGCTCACCCCGTCCCACGACCCGGCAAGCCTCGAACCCGCAGCCCCGGTCAGGATCGACGCAGCATCGACCAGCACCCTTGACGGTCGCCCCACGGGAGGCAGCGTGTCCGGCACTCTCGCCGGCGAGGGAAGCCTCTCTCCCGCGGGCGATGCGCAGGAGGCGCCGGCGACCCTCACGTACGTGGCCGCAGCAGAGAAGCACCGTACGGGAATCCTCACGGCGACCTCGCGCTCCAAACGAGGATTCGGAACGGCGACCATGACCCTGACGACCGGAGCCCTCGCCTACACCGCCAGCGGCGGCGCCGACGGGCTCATTGTCAGTGGCTCCATCTGCTCGCTGAAAGCCGGGTTCGTCCTCTCCGGCGGCGGCACCTCCTTCACCTTCACTCCCACATCGGATGACGGCGGGACCTACCGCATGGCCGGCATCGAGGAGGGAGTCTCCTACGTGGGGGAAGGAAGCTACAGCGTCGACCACGATGCCGCCCACCAGGCCATCAAGCTCGTCCTCGACGGCGACATGTCACTTTCGACCTCAGAGGGAACTACCGGCGCCTCCCTTCCCGACATGACCATCCCGCTGACGGCGATGACCGACACCTGCCAGTGACACCCGTTCCTCGGCGCCCACGCACCGCACGACGCGGAGCACGCATGTGAGAGGTTCCGTCATGACCACACCGGACAGACACCCGCACCCGCCCAGCGTTCGCCTCGTCGGAGGCGGACGCGACACCGAACTGACGGTGCCGCTCTTCACCGAGTTCGTGGCGGATGTCGCGTCCCGCCGCACGCACGACGGCAGCGGGCCCCGCATCCACGCCCTGCTGGTACTCGAGGAAGACGACGATGAGACTGTCGAACGCTTCCGAGGTCTCCTCATCCTCGCTGGAGGCGAGGTCGTCGTCCAAGCCATCCACGAAGGAGAGTCCTTCGAACGAGCGGCGGTCGACGGCGCGGACGGACTCTTCGTCGGTGGCGGGCTCACCCCCGCCTACCGTGACGCGTTCATACCCATCGCCGCCCTCGTGCGCGAGCTCGTCGCAGCCGGCACTCCCTACCTCGGCTTCTCCGCGGGCGCCGCCATCGCTGCCGAGCACGCGCTCATCGGCGGGAATTGCATTGACGGCGTGCCCGTGTGCGACGAGGACGCGGGAGAAGAGCTCGTCGATGTCACCGTCGCGTCGGGCCTGGGCCTCGTGCCCTTCACCGTCGACGTGCACGCCGCACAGTGGGGAACCGTCTCCCGCCTGACAGCCGCTGTATGCGCCGGCCTCACCGAATCGGGAATCGCCATCGACGAGCACACGTCCCTCCACTGGCACGGAAACGACGCCGAAAGTTCGCCCATCGTCGCCGGGCGCGGCTCCGCCTGGAGCGCCACCGTTGACCCCGAAAGACCTGACAGAGCCGCCGTGCATCGCGTCACCGCTGCGCCCCGATGAGGCTACGAGCCTCGGAGCCCGGGCGTCAGGCCTGTCCACGCCCGTCGATGGGCCGGTCGCGATACGCCCGCCAGGCCGCCGCGCATTCGTCGGCTGAACCATCAGGGTTCGCCCGATGCCACGCCCGGGTGAACCGGTTGTACTCGAACTGCGCTCCGATCTCCCCCCGTGCACGTCCGCGCGTATCGCGATAGTGATCGAGCGCATCCTGAAGGGTCTGCGTCCCATCCGTGGCCGCGAAGAACGCTCGAGGGGCTCATCGAACCGGAACTGCTCGCCGACCTGCGCCATGAACCACGCACGCACGACCTGACTGCATCGCTGCCCCTGAGGAATGACGGTCGAGGACGCGAGCCGCCCGGACAACTGCATCGAACCCGCGCTCCGCTTCGATACGGGTTCCGTGAAGGGGACGCCGTCAAGTGCTGCTGCGAGCCGTGCGGTGAGCACCTGCTTCCCCCCGCCGGTTGACACCCCCAACGTGCGGGCGAGACCCACCAGCTCCTCCTTCAGCCAGTACCACCGCAGCAGTTCGGCGCCAGTCAGCTCACTGCGCAATGGCGGTCGCGACGCCTCCGGTTCAACGATCTCGGCTCCCGCGTCGGTCGCGAGCTCGCGGTTCTCTCGGGTGTGCACGCTGGCCAGCATATGCCGCAGCCGGTCCGGGGCGCCCGACACTTCTGATCCCCACGATCCCGCATGACCGGCGACGGTCTTCATCGGGACGGCCGTCGTTTCGAAGTCAACGGCTGTCGCCGATCACCACGCCACCGCAAGACGGAATCCAGGGTCCACCATCGCCAGCGCGCGGAGGGTTGCAGGCGAGATCGGCGGCTCGGTCTGCTCCCGTGTCTGCGGTTCTATAGTCCTACTCCCGCTGCTGCGACCCGCTCATCTGGCATTCGATTGGCGAACTGCGATCGGCATCGCATTGCAACTGAAAACGGCCGAGAGGACAATAGGTTTGAACCTTCCCATTGTCCTCCCCGTACAGTCGGGATGACAGGATTTGAACCTGCGACCCCCTGACCCCCAGGTAGACGGTTCCCTCTTGTTCCTTGATTTTCCGGGCATCCTTGCCCCTCAGAAGACCCGATTTCACGTCATGGATTGCGTGGCTTGCATGCATCAGGTCCCGGCCAGGTCCCGGCTCTTGGTAGCCGATCAGAAGCTCGTCGGGGGGGGTACGCGCGCTAACCGGAGCGTTCGAAGACCCACGCCTACGCTTGAAGTGCGCCTCACGGACGGGCCCTCCCCCGCCGCCCGAACATCTGCCGCCATACCTCGAAGCGTGAACAGCAGCCCGCATGCGCCGCACCTGCGGTGCAAGGAATCGGCGACTCCCGCCGCAAAGACTCATTCAAGTGGGCCACTCGCGCTGCTGCTGACACATGCCCCGCGCTGGGAAACACTGGTTGCGTGCACCACCGCGTCGACGCCCAGGCGGGTGAGTTCGTCGCGGTACAGGCCGACCACGGTTGCGGCGTCCGTCGCGCCCACAATCGAGTACATAGTTGACCCCATCGACGAAAGACCGACTGACACCCCCGCGCGTCGCAGCCTTTCGCGGGCGAACAGAATCGGCGCTGCCTGCGCCGCCCAGATGCCCCGCTTGAACGTCGACAGCTGAATGGCATCGATTCCCGCGCCGATCTGTACATAGTCTCCCTCGATGATCGCCGGAATCAGTCGCATCACGACATCGGCGATGAGCGCGTCGGTATCGGCGCGACCGAGAGGGAAGTGTTGAGCGAAGAACTGAGCTTCATCATCGCCAGAAGCTCCTTCGATGCCGATCGGACTAGCGATGACCACGCGCAGTTCGTCAGGCGGTTCAACCCGGGCGATCAGGGGAGGCGGACCGACATCGAGCATTCGAGACGACGGGCCAAAGGTCGTCTTCCCGCCACTGCCGAAGCGGTGGCCGCCGTCGAGAACGACACCCCCACCGAGGAAAGTGTGTACGCCGGCGCCAGAGGTGCCTCCCCGCCCCGACTCACGCACCAGTCCCCTCATCGAGTACGGCACCTGTGACGCACTCAGTGCTGCCGCTGCCGCCGCAAGCACAGTCTGTGTTTTGTGGCCGAGCCCGACATGGGGTCTGATCCAGCTCAACAGGCTGAGCTTCACACGCATCGGGCCTCGCGCGATTCGCTCCGCGAGGCCCACTCCCGCGCGAATGGCATCTGCCACGTCATGATCGGCGTCGAACTCCAGTCGGTCGTGCGGCGCAGCGACCACCTCGACGAAAGGCTCTTGCAGCCCAATGCCAAGCGTGCCGTCGACACGCCCTCGGTCGCCGGTCATGTCCAGCAAACAGCACGCGAGGCGCGCATGGGCGCGAACCGTCCATACCGTCATGCGGCTACTCCGACACTGGTGAGCACGCGCTGAACACTTGACCCGAAACCGCACGCGACTGTTCACTAACCAAGAATCCCGCGAGAGCCGCGACCGCATCACCGAGCGCCGGGTCACGCGAAACACGCCCCACGCGAAGCACGTTGAAGGTCCACGCCTCAACTGGCGGATTGTGCGCCCAATGCACGCACAGCTGCTCCCCCGCTGCTTTGCCGACGACGTACCCAGCTGCTTCGCGCGGGTGAGTCACGACCGCCAGACTCGAAACGAACACCACCGCGACGTTGCGCGGAGTGGGAGTCAACTCAGCGACCGCGCGAACGACCGATGCAAACCCACCGACAGCAATCTCAATCTCGTCGTCGAGCGACCTAGGATCATCGGCACCCATTCCGCGAGTCGCCATGTAAAGGATGCCCAGCGGCGCAGCGGCGTCCCGCGCCGCACCATCCATGGCGCGGTGGATGGCATCCCGCGTCGCTGCAGGATCCCCGAGCTCACAGGTCACCGAGGTGTGACCTGTGAGCACAGCGTGCGAATCGCCTCGGCTGAAGACCACGACCTCGGTATCCCTGGCGATGTGCTCCACAATCTGAGGACCGATCCGCCCCGTGCCGCCGAAGACCAGTACAAGAGGGGTGCTATTTGGCATTGGTGAGGTGCGCACCCAACTTGTCGTACGCGATGCGAATGTGGGAATGGTCCAGCTTCTCGCCGAGGCTCATCTCGGCGAACGTACGCGCGCCCGCTTCGGGAACAAAGACACGGTCGTAGTAGTAGTTGCGCGCGCCTCGCCCGGTGCTTGGCACCTCGCCTCGGATTTCTCCGACGAAGGTCTGGATGCGTCTGCCATCGCAGTACGTTACCGCCGCGCTCGCAACCGCGGTGCGGGGCTTGCCTGCCGGAAGGAGTTCGCAAATCTCGTCGCCAAGAGCGTCATAGAACACCCTTGACAAACTGCCGGGCAAGCCCTTTAGCGCTTCGATGGCAAGCGAACCGTGCTCACAGAACAACGGCACTCGCAACTGGCGAAAGGCGTACAGTGCCTTCTCTCGTGAGACTCTCTCCAGGTCGAGGGAAAGCACCTCCGGCAGTTCGCCAGGATCGAGCTTCTGCACCGAGATACCATGCCCGCCGAGACAGTAGGCCGCCTCCTCAAGCTTCACATTGCTGGTCGTCGCGAAGTACGCTTCCACGGTCGACACCCCACTTTCGCTAGCTTCTGCAGTACTCGAGCAGTTCCGCAACGTACTCATCCTGATGCGCGTAACCCGGTTGGAGCTCGATCGACTCCACGTTATAGCGCGAGCGGAGCACCTCCTTCTGCACCTCGCCGATCGACGCTGACACCAGGTACGACACCCGCTCTCTCCCGCGAGAGGACGGCTGCGACGAGTTCGCTGCACGCTCCTTGTTCAACTTGTACAGGAGGTAGCGCACGTTCATATCGGACAGGCTGTAGCCGATGAACAGCAGCGAACGGCTAAGCGCATCAGCCCTCAGCCGGACATCCATGGCGGTATCGAGCGCCATTCTGTCGAAGTACTGTCGCTCCGAGAGCACCAGCGTCTCAGGCACCGAGAAGTCCCCGTGGTACTTGACAACCTGCACGGCGCCGTCGGGCGCCCGCGTCGCGAGATCCGCGTAGGTGATGACCGGCACGACTTCACGACCCGCCGCGATGAACGCCCGCTCCAACAGGTCGTCGTAGTTGGTCGTGTAAACCACCTCGACGTTCATCGTGGTCAGCTCCCGGTGCACCGCAGAAGGCGCGAAGTTCACGGTGGCACGTGTAAACAGTTTGCTGAGTTCCGCCGAGTACTTCTCGAGGGTCTTCTCGGCGCTTACCGAGAGGAAGTAGTCGAAGAGCTGAGGGTAACTGCCCTGCGACTGGAAGACCTCGACGTCAAAGCCCAGACGCTTTGCGACATCGTTGACCAAAGACCCCCACGACGGAAGATTCGATGTGTAGGACGCGCCTGATCCGACGAACGGGATGACCATGCGCGACTGGATATCGGAGCGTAGCCGTCGGACGCTCTCATCCGACGACGCTTTCCAGCTCGACAACTCTCATCACCTCCGTCGCCAGTTCGAGAGGTGAGCCGGCACCCAAGTGCCACACGCGCTCCCGGCGAAGCGCAGCAGTGTCGATGCGCCCCCAATCCATACGTCGAGCCACAGATTCGTCGTTCTCCCCGCGCATCCTCAGTCGCCGCTCGAGTTCGGCTTCGCCTCCTGGTGGAGACAGGAAGAACGGGATCGTATGCGCATACCGTTCCACGTCGGGTATGCGCCCGGCCGGAAGAATCACGGATCGATGCTTGCCTTCCTCGACAAGATCGGCCTTGCGCACCCCATACAGTTCGCCCGCTACCTCATCGTGAAACGCGATCTCCCCCGTGCGGATCGCTTCGGCGACGTCCTCACGACCGAAATGGACATAGTCGTTGTGCGGCGGCACCTCCGTCGGCCGCGCGGCCCGAGATGTCAGCGGGCGAACCCGCGTCACATTGAACTCAGACTCCAGTACGCCAACGAGCGTGCTCTTGCCCGCGCCGGGCGCGCCTGTGATGACGATCAGCATCCTTATTCCTCCGATTGATGGCGCACCGGAGGACGGTGCTCTAGGTAGAGCGGCCGGTCAGACATCGTGTTGAACTTGGCTGGCTCGTCGACACCCTCGGTGACCGACGCGGTCGGGTTCATGCTGATGAACTCTGCGAGGAACGTCGATGCGAGCGCGAGCCCGGCCGCCTTGCCAGGGCAGCTTCTCGCACCGCGTCCGAAGGCCAGGAAGTCTGGCGTCGACCCCCCCTCAAGAAATCGCTGAGGGTCGTAGGCCACGCCGGCTCGAGCTTGCACGATGTGCACGTGCGGCATGAGGCGGGTTCCCCGTCGCATCTTGTACTCGACGCCGTCAACATCGATGTGCGTGTCGCGCACGACTCGATTGTTGAACAACGAACCTGGGGGGCTCACCCGCAATGCCTCTTTCACACACGCGAGGGCGATGTGCGTTCGCTCTGCCTGGTCGCCGTCCACGATCGCGTCGCGCCATCGGACATTGTCCGGATGCAGCACGTGGCGGAGGGTGATCATGATCGAGGCCGTCAGCGTATCGATGCCCGCGAGATAGCTCGTCAGTGCGTCATCCAGTGTCACCTCGGCGGCGATATGTTCGCGCTGATTAGCCTCCGACAGGACGCGGGCAGAGTGACCTTCGGGCACCTGCTCGAGAGCACGTGCTGCGTGCTCCCGCAGTATGCGAATATTCCGCGACAGGGAACGAGCTTCGGCACTAAACGTCAACCTGCTGCCACTCGGAACCACACGAAGCCGCGCACGTGTCGAGTACGAGCGGACGCGACGAAACGTATCGTGCAGCGCAGTTCGAAATTGCTCCATCACCACGTCCCCGTGCGCGTCGAAATAGGGCACCGTCGCTGACGCCGCGTCCTGGCCCCAGACGAGGTCGCCGACCGCCCTTTGCGCCCATAGGGTTACCATCGGCCGAACATCGACCGGTGCTCCCCTTAGGTTCAAATCCTCGAGAATCGTGCTCGTTGCGAACCCGCGCGCGAGCTCAGCGTCCACCGCCCGACGAAGGTTCCGCTTCCGGATGCGGAATCCCGGCGTCGTCGACTGTTCGAACGTCAGGGCACGCGGGGTCAACCGGCCGATAGAGTGGATTGCCGGTGAGTCGCGGTCTATCGAATCGCCCATGACCCCGGGCGCGGTGATCGCGTCGACCGCAGCGCGCGAAACAGCGTAGAGCTGCACGCGGAAGCCTCGAGTAGTGCCGATAAAGTGTGTGTGAGGTTCGTTCACGAACACGTGATCGCGCGTCAGCCCCTCCCGCAGCAACGTCGTCACCTTCGCTTCGACGCCGATGGGCGCGATAGCGCCTTGGAACGCGATTCCCTGGCGGCGGTAGAAGGTCCTCGTGGAGTGGACGCGGTCGAGTAGAGCACCAGCAAACCCTCGATGAGAGGCTCCGTCGCGCGCGGGAGTCGGCACTGTCCCCACCCCTTTCGAAGCCAGTAGCTTTCGACCCCATGCTAGGCGCTCCCACGGGCGCCTCTGCGATTCGAGAGCGACGCGAACCGGACCCGCGGCTCGTGGCGTTGGTGATCGAAGCCTCGATCTCGCCCCGGCGATCCTCCTCCCGCCACCGTCCCGACTCGGCGGGCTCGCGCTCGCCGCCGACAGTGTCTTCGCGGCGGCGTGTCGCGGATGGCCGACGAGCATGAAGGGTTGTGATGTTTCGATGACCATCTTCTCCGAGATCCCACGAGATGATCCATCCCGGAGAGCACGCGGGGACGGGCAGTTCGCGTTCCTGAACCGGGTCGCGGGGACCTACTGGGATCAGGTTCGTGAGCTGATCGAGGATTGGTTCTCTCACCTGTGCCCGGACGCGCAGGCCGATATTGGGGGCCGGCTCCGATCGACGGACGACAGACATGTCCGCGGCGCGTTCTTCGAGCTGTACCTTCATGAGTGTCTCCTCCGGATGGGCTACACGGTGACGTGCCACCCAGTGTTGGAGGGAACGACCCGTCGGCCGGACTTCCTCGCCGAGAAGGAGGGCCGATCGATCTACATTGAGGCGCACTCGCCATCAGAGAGCGACGTGTCCGTGGGCGCTGCCGCGCGAATCAACACCGTGTACGACTCGCTCGACAAGCTGGACAGTCCCAACTTCTTCCTCTGGATTGACGTCGTAGGGCAGGGCCCGGGCCCGCTCCGCGCCAGGCCGCTGCGCAACCGTCTCGAGAGGTGGCTACGCAGCCTCAACCCCGACAGCTACACTGTGGGCGGGCGCCGCGACGATCTTCCCTTTTACCATTACGAGGAGCAGACAGGCGACAACGCGGGCTGGATCATCACGTTCTGGGCCGTCCCGAGACCGCCCGATGCGCGCGGTCGGAACGGCGCGCGACCCCTGGGGATCTTTGACGGGAGCAATGCGTCGTGGGGTGACGAGCGAGACGGAATCCGCGGCGCCCTGAGCGACAAAGGGGTAGCCTACGGCGCGCTGAGTAAGCCATTCGTTGTGGCGGTCGCCTCGACCAGCATGTCACTGAAGGACGACACCGTGCTTAACGCCCTCTACGGAACTGGCGAGCTGCAGATTAGCATCTCGCCGGATGGGGCCGAGTCCTACGCTCAGGCCCGCGAACCCGACGGCTATTGGTATGCAGGCGACCACTGGGACCACCGCGGGGTTTCTGCCGTGCTCGTTGTCAAGCGACTTCATCCCGCTTTCGTCGGCAGGCAGACGCACACCATCTGGGAACATCCCGACCCGCATCACCCCGTAGACGCGATGCCGCTGTGGCGTCGCTGCGTCGTCCGCCCTGTCGGGCAGATGGAGGTGATCGAGCCGCTCCGGTCCCAGGCGGAGTGGTTCGATCTGGGCACACCCTGGCCCGTGGGCGATCCCGGCGCTCCACAACGGGCCGGCATTCACCACTCAGCGACTCCGGCGGCGCGACCAACACCCACGCCCGAGGAACCAGTGCAGGAAAGACGAAGCCCTGATGAAAATTGCTTCTCATCAGGGCTTTTCCGTCGGGATGACAGGATTTGAACCTGCGACCCCCTGACCCCCAGGTGGTAGGAGTAGGGCTCATAGCCCACCTGACCTGGGGTTTTGCGTTTCAGGATCGCGCTTCGCACGTCACGTTTTGCAGGGGTTTGCACGCGGTTGGTCACTTGATTGGTCCACTCAGCCGAGTCAGCTGGCCGCCGGCTGACCGCCCAATAGGCGCTGCTTGACACGTTCAGAATCGAGGTCGGGCACTCCGATGCGTCCACGGACGTGGCTATGCTGCACCAGCAATGCCTCAGCAAACGGACTGACGAGTGATGCAACCCAGGCGAAGTGGTCCAGCGCGTCAACCTCGACCGCCCTCACGTTCTCTAGGTCGATCACCAAATCTGGGATCTCGCGGAACGCAGGGAGGAAGTGGAACCTCCCGTGCGTCGCCCTGAGGACATCCTGATCCAGGCTCTTCCAACGGTCCTTCTCGTTATTACTGCCAGCGTTCGCGCTCGCCCACCTCTGATACTTCGGGTGCTCCGCAAGTGGGCTGGCCTTGGCGAGAAGTACGTATTCGACCTTGTCCTGCTCGAAGTCACATGCAGGCGTAAGAACTACCCACCAGGTCTGGTCCGTTGCGCGAAGTACGTCACCGGGTGATCGGCGGTCCGATGCGGGTGGATACACGTAGCGATGGCTCGGGTGAGTCGTGAACGTCTGGTCACGATCCTCGTCAAGGATTCGAGCGAGCCTACTGAGTAGCACTTGAGTGATGCCCGCGGAGTCAGTGTCTCCGGTGTACTCCGCCCAGTTCGGGGCAAGTTCCGTCCACATGTGCTTTCGGAGCACGTCCGCGGCATGCTGTTCAATATCGCTGATCGTGGTCAGCGCTCCGCTTGCAACGGCTGCTTGAATAGCGGCCGGAAGCTTGACCGTCTCCTCTTTGGTAACCACCGTCACCAAGGGACTCATCTGCTCATGATTTACCTTTTCGGGTAGAGCCGTCCAGAACACAACCGGCGCGAAACAGGCTTCCTTGATGTCCCGATAGACAGCTTGCCCAGCAGTGTCGTCCTCTGTCACAGACTCAGAGGCGTCGCGACGGACATCCAACACGACCACGTCGCTTTCACGCGCACGGACGCGTGCGAATCCCCTGTCGAAATCTGTCTCTACCGAGACTTCAACTTCGATCTCGTCGCTCTCTTCGAAAGCGTCTTCAATCTCGCGCCTCGCGTCTGCGGCGAGGTCAGCCTTGTCCTCGATGATGAGGACACGTACCTTCTTCTTCATTGGACCCGCCTCCTGAAGGTGGCCTCGAAAGTCGCGCCGTCGAGAGGACCTTCGTCAACAAGAATGAGCTGGCCTTCGTAGATGTCCTCGACAAGGTTTCCTACGATGCTCAGGCCGAGCCCCACGCCTTCCGGCTTGCTGGAGAAGTAGGGGTCGAAAATGTGCCCACGGACCCCCTCCGCCACCCCGGGTCCAGAGTCGCTCACAACGAGGCTCAATGAGGAGTCATCGTTCAGTCGGGCGGCTGCGATCACCTTCCGCTCGGTCCCTTTTGGCTGAGTTGAGGTCCAGTAGATGGCGTTCTGGATGAGATTGATGAGGACTGTCAACATTTCAGCTTCATCGAGTTTTACGGCGACTGGGTCACCCTCTCGAACCAAGTCAACGCCGCGATCGTCGGCTTCCTGCTGGAGGATTGAGATTGCCTTGTCGATGACGTCGCTAGTGCTGATTTCCTTGGGTCGTCCGCGCTTGCGGCCGCCGAAGGGTTCGATCTGCTTAAAGAGAGAGGAGAGCAGATCGGCTTGGGTCGTCGTGTCCGACATGGCTGTCGCAGCGATCGTGACTTTCTCGCTGTCGGTGAGGTTCTTCTTGTCGAGGTCGCGAGCCCCAAATCGCGCGATGTTCTTGAGTCGTGTCACCACGGTTCGGCCATCGTGGAGGACTCGATCAATAAGTGCCCCGAGAGTGGCAAGTCGGGAGTATCGCGACAAGACGTTCTGAACCTCGGTTACTCCTTCTTGGATGTCGCGGTTCTTGTCGTCGATGAGTCCGATGAGACGCTTGTCGCCAGGGTAGCTCTGGGCCAAGGCGGTGCGAATCTCCCCAAGGTCGAACCGCTCGAATAGGCCACCCTTGCTCTCCCCGGGCTCCTTCTTGGGGTGGCGCGCGGCATAGCGTCGCGTCTCAAGCTCAACGAGAGCAGCTTTCACCAGCGTCTGGAGGTCCGAGTAGGCGGTGCCAGCAAGTATGCCCTCGCGGTTCGACTGGTCCTTGAGTCCTTCGTTCGTATCGGCACCGATGAAGACGTGACCGATGATCTGGTTGTTCGACACCCGACGGGTCGGCGTCTGGACGCGTCGCAGGTCGAGCCCGAGCCAGTCATCGCCGCTTTCACCAAATGGAAGGACTCGAAAGCCATCTCGATAGATGCTGACGCCGGCAACCTCGCTAAGCGTGTCACGGAAGCCCTTCAAGTCCTTCGCGCTGGGCGCTGCACTCTCAGCACCGGTCTCCTGGAGGGTCCGCTGGATGGCTGTCTTGTCTCGGTCCCAGACATTGATCTCGAAGTCGAAGGGTCCTGCATGTGGGGAGCGCTTCTCATCGGTCCACAACTGTTTGACGCCGATATCCTCCTCCAGCGGAGGGTCCTGTTGTGCGTAGCGAAGCGTGGCGGACCCCTGGGCATCCACGAAGCCGGTGAGGCTGTAGTGAGGGGTCTGGAGTTCAGACGATGGCTCGATCGGACCAGCGAGGTCTTCTAGTCCCTCCTCGACGTCAACCAGTTCCAGGATCACCTGGAAATCGGGCTCGGCATCTTCTGCACTCGCGAGGCTTGACACTGTGCCAGGACGGGGCCGTATCAGCCGCGTCAGTGCCGTGCGCAGTTCAAGAAGGTCCTCGCGATCCCACGCACGAGAAAGGCGGTCAATCTGGACTACGGTCCCGCGGCCGTGGTGCCAGGTCTCGTTTTCGGCTGCGGAGAAGGTGTCAATGGCTGCGCCGGAGTCAGAGAAGACGTCGGGTGCTCCGACTTCCCAGGCGACCTCGATCTGATCGAGGTACGCGTCCTCGCGATCGAAGTCCGTCCAGTCGATCAGGAGTTTGACCTCGTCAGCATTGGTCATCCTGGTGACGAGCATCATCTCGTGCCCGAGCCGGGCCGCGGCGAGTCGACCGATGCCCTTCTCGCCGAGCACTCGTCGACCTCTGTCGCTGCGAGGGCGTCGTCTCTTGGTGTCGGTCGCGATGTCGAGCCACGAGCGTTGGAGTGTGGCGACGTCCATGCCGTGGCCGTCATCCCATACCTCGATGCGACCCTTCCCTTCCTCCAGCGGGCCGTGGAAGCGAATGAGAACAACGCTGGCGTCGGCGTCGTAGGAGTTCTTGACCAGTTCGATCAGAGCGACCTTGTCGCTGCTGATCAGGTCGCTGCCAAGTGTCCGGAGCAGCCGCGCCTTGGGACGGAGCGCGCCACTGCCCGAGGGTTCATGGCTCACGGCCTGCTGGACATCGGCACTCATGAGACTCGCTCTCCCCTGGACTCTGCTGGGTGTGGAGTGGCGGGGTCGAGGATTCGGGCGCGCGCCTCGGAGACAGTGATCGCACGGATCGCGCACATCCTCAATGCAGCTTCGTCGCCGCCGGAGACCAGTTGTGCGAGCGCAACCTTGATGTCAGTCCGCAGACCGGTGTGCCCTTCGGGCAGCTCCATCAGGAGGGTCACGACTTTGCTGACGTGCTCGTTGACAAGAAGTTCGTTGCCACCGCGTAATAGCGAGAACACGCGGTGCTGTGCGTCGCCGAGCATGGCTGCAACGCGCGGTGTCCAGTCCACAGACGGGCTCTCGCGGACGATGCCTCGAAGCTGCCTCACAGCGTCCCTGCGGGTCTTGCTGAGCGTGTGCACTTCGATGTGCTGGAGCGACTCGACGGAGAGGTCCGGAACGCCTCGGAGCGGTTCCATGAGCGACGCGGCGGTTGCAGCAGGAAGTCGGTGCATGTCAAGCAGGGCGGCGACCGCGGCAGCAGCGGCCGTCATGTCCGGCCCAGGGTAGAGCCACCATGCCGTCTGTCTCTGCTCGACGGCCCACAGCGACAGCCGCCGGCGCAGGTCGGGAAGTCTGGGCTGCTCCTCGTGCGGCTCCGCGAGGGGCAGGATCGCCTCTGCGACGGTCCGGCCCAGTACTGGCGGGACTGCGTTGCCGATCTGTCGAAATGCGTCACTGCGGGTCCCTGCGAAGCGGAAGCTGTCTGGAAAGGTCTGGATACGTGCCGCTTCGCGGACGGTGAGTGTGCGGTGTTCCTGTGGATGGATGTACCAGTAGCCGTCTTTGGCGATGTGAGCCGTGATCGTCCTACTCAGGTCGTCCCAGTCGAGGCGCTTGTACTTGTCGTTGAAGGTGTCGGAGCGATATCGGCGCAGGTGCTCAGGGAGGTCCGAGTACAGGGTTGAGGAGGTCATGAGCTGGAACGCCTCGCGGTCATCGTCCCGCACCGGACGTGTCATGTGGTCGTAGATGATGTCCGCGTCGTCGTCATGGAGGGTCTTGGCCAGCGCGCTGAATGGTTGGCCCATGTAGGGCAGTTCGCGCGCACCGGTGGTTTCGTCGAGCGAAGGAAGATCCTCGATCGCATCACGGACGGTCGGGCGGTGCTCCATAGGTGTGGGCCAAGCCGGCAGAGCCCCATCATTGCGTGCCTGGAGGATGAAGCGCTTGCGATGCTGCGGGACTCCGTGACGCCATGCGTCAAGGAGCCGATAGTCGACAACGTATCCGGCGCTTTCGAGGATGTCGGCGATCGCCCTGATGACGACGAGGTCATCGCCGATCGCCATGTCGGGGACGTTCTCCATGAGAACTGCGCGCGGTTTCAGTGCCAAGACAACATCGATGAACGACCGCCACAGTTCCTTCCGGGCGTCGATCTCGTCGCGCACGCCGTCGTTGATGAGGCTGCGAATCTTCGCCCGTCCAGCACGGCTGAAAGGCTGACATGGAGGGCCTCCGGCTACGAGGTCAATCCCAAGCGGGCGGAGGTTCTCGATGAGCGCGGCCACCTGGGATGGCCCAGCCATGTCGACTTCGAGTGCTTTGCCCCGGAAGTTGGCTCGGTGTGTCTCCAGTGCCGCCGTATCATGATCGACCGCAGCTACGACCGTCCACCCTGCAGCCTCGACGCCCGCTCCAAGACCTCCCGCGCCAGAGAAGAGGTCAACGGCGAGGGGACGCCCGGAGGACTTCTCTCGCCGACACCACTCCTCGAAGCTGTCGTCGCCTGGTGCGTCCGGGTGCCTCGGGAGGACGAGCGGCACTGAACGCTCCAGCTTTACTGCGTATGTCGCCAAGCTCCAGCGCTCCTTCCCGTCTAGACGTCCACCTCCAAGAGAACACGACCAACGTCGTCGTGGCGCGCGACTCGCCGAGCCGACACGCCACCTCCCACTACCTTACCGGTGCGTGAACAGAGGCACGACTGACCGCGCCACGGTGGATCACTGGTTGGCCACGCCTGGGCGGAGGGCAGTCTGGGGCCTACCGGTGGGGTCGGTCTCGTATCTCTCTGACGATACGATCCGCCACCGACACCGGGTCCTCATGCTCCCAAAAACGCAGTACGAGCCATCCACGATCCTCCAGCAGGGTCGTCGTTTGTCTGTCTCGTTGCTCGTTACCGTCGATCTTCTCGCGCCAGAACTCCTGGTTTGTGACTGGCATCGAGAAGTGGGTCGGACACTTGTGCCAGAAGCAGCCGTCGATGAAAACGACCACGCGCATACGAGTGAAGAGCAGATCGGCGGTCCGTCGGATTCCGATCTCTGGTCGCGCGTTGACGCGGTAACGCAGCCCTTGTGCGTGCACAAGATGCCGCACAGCGAGCTCAGGCTTGGTATCGCGACCGCGGTTTCCCAGCATCGTCTTGCGTGCCGCGAGGCTAGACGCCCAGGAGTCGCCCATGTCTCAAGGTTATGTCCGTTCTACTGTTCTCTTTATGCGGCGAGACGAGCCACACGTTCAGCCTGGCATGCGCGGCGAAGCCTGGCACGCTCACGGATCTTGGTGCGGATGAGCAGGACCGCGGTGATCGGTCCGTTCAGGATCAGCTTGATCGAGTTCCACCCGCACAACAGCACCAGAAGGTTGAGCCATCCAGGCCCACCGGCCTCGATGGTCGTGACGCACCAGTGGGCGGCGAGCAGGTATGGGATTGCGAGGAGCATCGCTGGGATGCCCCAGCGCAGTCCGCGGCGGGTACGGGTGACGGCGAGCAGGAGGTTGGTGGGCGCGTAGCTGAGGATGCTGTGGGTGCGTACGCTGGCCGCCCAGATGAGTCGGAACATGTGCATAGTCCTCTCAGGAGTTCGACGACAAGAACCTGAAAGGACCACCCACTGCTGCGGGGGGTCATACCGTCGCGGGGAGCGACAGCGCCAATATAGAGGCCGCCTCGTCATCCACTGTACGGCTCGGCCCTGACATCGGGAAGCGCACTCGTTCACAGAGAGCGGCGCACCGGCTCCCGCCCGTGCCGCCGCTGCGGCTCCTCCCCCGGCCCTCGCACGAGGTCGCGTGCCCGATCAAGGGCGGCGCGGGCGCGGGCGGCCTCGATCTTCTGTGCATCGTTCTCGGCCGGCGCCCCGAGTGGCGCCGGGTCCGCGATGCCGTAGCGGTCGCGGTACGCGGCGACCGTGCGGGCCAGGC
>NZ_JBASZT010000451.1:0-4597 GCF_049661145.1 Microbacterium sp. | reverse complement strand
GGCACAACGGATCGCGCTGGCCCGCGGCATCCTGCGCGGGTTCCCCGTGCTCGTCCTCGACGAACCGACCGCCGGCGTCGACCCGGCCGCCTCCGACGCCCTGCTGACCGACCTGCTGGGAGCCGTGGGTCCGGACCAGGCCGTCGTGCTCATCTCACACGTCGCGGTTCCTGCCGGCCTGGTCGACCGCACCGTGCGCCTGGAGTCCGGCCGCGTCGCCGGTTGACCGCCGCGACCTCACGCCGCGCGCATCGAGTGCTAGCACTCGGTGCTACCATGACCCCATGCCTGCACTGCACATCCGCGACGTCCCCGAGGAGACGGTCGCCGCCATCAAGCGGCAGGCTGAGCGACATGGCCGTTCCATGCAACAGGAGTTGCGTGCCGCGCTCGAACAGTTCGCGGCTGACGCAGCCGCAGGTGCCCGTCCGCATCGGCTTCGGCTGCATACCGTGACCACGGGGCGCACCGAGTCGTTCGACCGTGGCGACTTCTACGATGACGACGAACGCTGACGCCATCGGCCCCGTTGTCGTGGACACCACCGTGCTGCTCGCGGCGACGGATATGAGCCGCTCCGCACACGTTGCGGCGACCGCATTTCTCAGTGACGACGAGCGTCCACTCGCGCTGACCCCGCAGATCGTGCGTGAGTATCTGGCAGTTGCCACCCGGCCAGAGACCGCCAACGGACTCGGACTCACCGCAGCCCAGGCGCGCGCCAACGTCGACGAGTTCCTCAGCGACATGCGACTCCTTGCGGACGACGCGACGGCGGTGCGAAGACTGCTGGAACTCGTCTCACAGGGCGCCGCCACCGGCAAACAGGTTCACGACGCCAACATCGTGGCTGTCGCGGTGGCGCACCGCGCCGTCACGATCGTGACCGACAACCTGCAGCACTTCACGCGGTACTCCGACCTCATCAGCATCGAGGCGCTGCAGCACTGAACCCCAAGCGCACCCAATCCACCATTCCGGCGGTTCAGGTGACGAGACCCGCGGAAACTCCAAGGTCATTCCCGCAGAACGCGCCACCTGAACCAACCAGCGCCAGCAGAACCAGCCGCGGCCGCGGCGCCAGCGCGCAGCAGAGCCAGCGCCGCAACCGGCTCAGCGCCGCCCGGTGCCGAACATCCCGCGGATCACCGAGTTCAGGATCGCCTCTGTCGCCTTCGACCCGAGCACCTGCTCGAGCGGCGACTTCTCCGCACGGCGCGTCGTGCGCGTCCGGGTCGCGCCGCCCGAACCGCCCGGCCGACCCGATCCTCCCGAGGCCTTCATGAGGCGGTCGTACTCTTTCTGCCGCTCGCGCGCGGCGGCGGCATCGGCCTTCGCGATCGCGGCCTGCTGCTTGGCGTGCTCGGCATCCGCCTTCGCCCTCGCGGCAGCCGCCTCAGCCGCCGCCTCCGCAGCGGCGGCGGCGTTCATCTTCGCGGTCAGGATCTCGCGCGCGGACTCGCGGTCGATCGCCGTGCCGTAGGTCGCCAGCAGCGGCGACGCGTTCACAGCCCGCACGATGTCCGGATCGGGCGTCGGCGTCATGAGGCCCTGCGGCGCCCGCAAACGGGTCCACGCGACCGGCGTCGGTGCGCCCTTCTCACTCATGACGGTGACGATCGCCTCACCGGTGCCGAGCTCCTGCAGCACGCGCTCCAGGTCGTATCCCGAGCGG
Source organism: Microbacterium sp. (assembly GCF_049661145.1). GTDB lineage: Bacteria > Actinomycetota > Actinomycetes > Actinomycetales > Microbacteriaceae > Microbacterium. The sequence goes on along the minus strand of NZ_JBASZT010000451.1, from coordinate 2,922 downwards.
GGATACGTCCCGACCGTCGCGCGCAGCGCCTTCGCATCGTCCGGCGTGAAGGCGCGCAGCGCGTGCTGCACGCGCGACCCCAGCTGCGCGAGCACGTCCGTGGGCACGTCCTTGGGAGTCTGCGTCACGAAGAACACGCCGACTCCCTTCGAGCGGATGAGGCGGACCGTCTGCGTGATCGCGGCGAGGAAGTCCTTCGACGCGTCCTTGAACAGCAGGTGCGCCTCGTCGAAGAAGAACACGAGCTTCGGCTTGTCGGCATCCCCCACCTCGGGGAGGAGCTCGAACAGCTCGGCCAGCAGGTACATCAGGAACGTGGAGAACAGCGCCGGCTTGTCGATGACGCCGGGAACCTCCAGCAGCGAGATGATCCCGCGCCCGTCGACCGCCGTCCGCAGGAAGTCCCGCACGTCGAACTCGGGCTCGCCGAAGAACACGTCGGCGCCGTCGTCGGCGAATGTGATGAGCTCGCGCAGGATGACCCCCGCCGTCGCCGCCGACAGCCCGCCGAGCCCCTTGAGCTCGCTCTTGCCCTCGTCACTCGTGAGGTAGGTGAGCACGGCGCGCAGGTCCGACAGGTCGACGAGCGCGAGCCCGTTCGCGTCGGCGTAGTGGAAGACGAGCCCGAGGCTCGACTCCTGCGTCGCATTCAGCCCGAGGACCTTGCTCAGCAGCAGGGGCCCGAATCCGCTGACGGTCGCTCGCACCGGCACGCCCTTGCCGACGCCGCCGAGCGCGAAGTACTCGGTGACGGATGCCGTGGGCTTCCAGTCCTGCCCGATCGCGCTCGTGCGGGCGAGCAGCTTGTCGCTCTGCTCCCCCGGCGTCGCGACGCCCGACAGGTCGCCCTTGATGTCGGCGGCGAATACCGGCACGCCCTTGGCGGCGAGCTGTTCCGCCAGGCCCTGCAGCGTGCGGGTCTTGCCCGTGCCGGTCGCTCCGGCGACGAGTCCGTGCCGGTTCATCATCGCGAGCGGAATGCGGATCTGCGCCGTCGGCACCGGGTCGGTGTTCATGAGGGCTCCGAGGTCCAGGGTCAGCCCCTCGAAGGCGTAGCCCTTCGCGATGGCGGCGACCTGGTCCGCATCCAGCGGTGCGGATGCCGGGGCGGAGTCGGATGCCGGAGTCTCGGCATCCGGCACCGGCGTCGGATTCTGAGGAGATGACGGATTCTGAGGATCGGATGCCGGGATTTCGTCCTCCGCCGCAGGCTCCGCAGCAACCGCGGGCACCGCCGGCGCCACGCCACCACTCGCCGCCCGCGCCGCCTGGGCGGCCGCGAGAGCGGCCTTGGCCTGCGCGAGTTTCAGTGCGGCTTCGGCGGCTTCGGCTTCGGCCTGGAGGCGTGCGAGTTCCGCGTCGTCGGGAGCGCTCATGGCGTCAGCCTAGCGATCCCGCCACTCACTCTCGCGCTCCAGCACCGCCGTGAAGGCGGCCGCCACCACCAATGCCGCGCCGAGCCCCGCGAGCGCTCCGCCGACCGTGTCGGTGAACCAGTGCGCGTGCACCTGCGTGCGGCTGAACGCCATCGCGAACACCCACGCCGCGCCCACCACCGCGACCCACAGCCGCGGAAACAGGATCACCGCGATCGTCGCGACCGTCGCAGCGTTCGCGGTGTGCCCTGACGGGAACGAGCCGTGGTCGGACACCACGATCATGTCCTCGGGCCGGGCCCGACCGAACATCGCCTTGATGATCTGCACGACCACGGCACTTCCCGCCGACGCCGCCAGGACGAACACCGCACCCCACGGTCGGCGCAGCGCCAGCATGACGACCGCTCCCGACAGCGGTACGACGAAGGTCGCGAACCATCCGCCGCCGATGAAGTTCATCGCGAGGGAGAACGGCCGCAGGAACATGAACGTCTCGACGAAGCCGTTCCACCAGTCATCGACGTCGATGTCGGCTTCCCAGGCGATGAGGATGCCGAGGCCGACCGTGACCGCGATGAGCAGCACCCCCACGACCGCGCGCTGCAGAGCTCGGGTGATCACGGCGTCGTCGAGCGGTTGGCGGGACATCGCCCCATTCTGCCCGAACGTCACCGTCGCGGGCCGGAACCGGCCCCCGATCCCATCCGTCCGCATAGACTTGGGGGACATCCCGCGAGCACCACCGAGCCGAGATCATCCCATGACCCCGACGCCCCCGCATCCGCGCAAGAGCGGCAATCCCGCCACGCAGGCGAAGATCGAGCTCTCCGTCAAGCAGCAACGTGAGCAGCAGAAGCAGGAGAAGCTCGCCGAGTATCAGCGCCAGCTCGCCAGGCGTCGTCGCAGCAGGCTCACGTGGTGGGTGGTCGGAATCACCGCTGGTCTCGTCGTGGTCGCCGTGATCGCGGCATCCCTCATCTTCACGCCGAAGCGGGTCAGTTACGAGGCCGGCGGCACGGGCGCCGAGATCGAGGGCGTCGAGACCTTCACGAACGAGACGACGCATGTCGAGGGCACCGTCGAGTACCCGCAGAATCCGCCCGCCGGAGGACCGCACAACGGGTACTGGCTCAATTGCGGCGTCTACGACCAGCCGCAACAGAACGAGTACGCCGTGCACTCGCTCGAGCACGGCGCCGTGTGGGTGACGTACGACGCGGATCAGGTCTCGGGTACCGAACTCGACGAGCTCAAGGCCCAGCTGCCGACGACGTACGCGCTCCTCTCGCCCTACGAAGGACTGCCGTCGCCGATCGTGCTGAGCGCCTGGAACGCGCAGCTGCAGGTCGACAGCGCCTCCGACGAGCGCATCCCGCAGTTCTTCGAGGAGTACTGGCGCAACCAGAACGTTCCAGAGCCGGGGGCGTCGTGCACCGGCGCGATCGACGGCCCGGGCAAACAGTCGTGACCGAGGAACCGGAGGGCAGCGGCACCGACGGCTTGAGCGCCGGCGCCCGCGCGCTGCCGCCGTGGTGGGCGATGC
>NZ_JBASZT010000450.1:0-11540 GCF_049661145.1 Microbacterium sp. | reverse complement strand
GTGGTCGCTCGCCGGCTGCCGTCGAGCACCTTGAGGGCGACGGTCGTGCCCTCGGGGGCGGTCATGATCATGACGCCCTCGGCGCCGCCTTTCGCGAACACGCCCAGGCGTTCGATCGCGACGCTGTCTGGGCGACCGGGACCGTCGATCGCCCACGGATGCTCACGCACCGCGCGCACGAGCGTGCCTGCCATCCTGTGCAGCGCGAACGGCGACCGCTCCGACGAGGTACCGACGCGGTGCGCGGCGCGCGCAAGCGCGGTCAGGCTCATGGCATGGACCGGGGCTCCGCAGCCATCCACAGCGGTGGCGGCGACCTTCGCTCCGATGAGCCGCTCCACGACTTCACGGATGTGCAGTTGCAGTGGGTGGTTCGGATCCAGATAGGTCGCGGTGTCCCAGCCGTTCGCGACGCAGGTGAGCAGCATCGCGGCGTGCTTTCCGGAGCAGTTCATGCGCACCCGTTCCCGCTGGCCGAGCTCGCGCACCAGCTCGTCACGCGTGGCGGAGTCGGCCGGCCAGGCGGGCGGGCACTGCAGGTCGGACTCCCCGAGTCCCGCGGCGTGGAGGATCTCGCGGACCACTGCGATGTGCCGATCGGTGCCGGCATGGCTCGCCGTCGCGAGGACGAGACGCTCGTCGTCGAGCGTTGCGCCGGCCGTGAGGCATGCCACCGCCTGCAGCGGCTTGAGGCTCGAGCGCGGCAGGATCGGCGTGTCGACGTCGCCGAGTCTGATCCGCACGGCGCCCTCCGGGTCCAGGACGATCGCCGCTCCCGCGTGGCGGGACTCCACGAAGCCGCTCCGTTCCACGACGGCGAGTTGCACGGCGCCACTCACCGGAAACGTCTCTGCCACGTCGCCAGCCTAGCGCCGCCACGTGGGTGCGCCGCGGCGGGGGTGGGCGCGGTGCAGCTGCGAACACCGTGGCAGACTGACCGGATGCTGGGTGAACATCGTTACGGGCTGCACAGCCGCTGGACGGGCAATCGCGGCACCGGGACCAGCGGATACCGCGACTACGACCGCTCGGTGACGCTGTCGATCGAGGGCAAGCCAGACCTCCTCGCCTCCAGCGACCGCCCCTTCCGCGGCGACGGCACCCGGTGGAACCCCGAGGACCTCCTGCTGGCTGCGCTGTCGGAGTGCCACTTGCTGTCCTACCTGCACGCGTGCGTCCAGGCGGGCGTCGTCGTCGTCTCCAACGACGACGACGCGACCGGAGTCATGACCGAGGACGGTCGCGGCGGCGGCGCATTCACCGAGGTGACGCTGCGCCCGCGGGTCGTCGTGGCCGCGGCATCCATGATCGAGGCGGCAGAGGCCGCGCACGCGCAAGCTCACGAATGGTGCTTCATCGCGAACTCGGTGAACTTCCCCGTCCGCCACGACGCCATCGTGACCGCCCTCCCCGCCTGACCCGCTCGCTCGCTCCGGCGACATTCAGTCCGGCGTCCCGTCCATCGTTCCGCGGTCCCGTCCGAAAGCAGGCTGGATCGGGCGAAGAGGGTCTGGATGGCTCCCCGATGTTCGGTTCAGCCTGCTTTCGGGACGGACCGGCGCGCGCCCCGGCCGGCAAGCAGGCCGACGATCGCCGCACGAACCTCGTCGGCATGCCACAGAATGTCCTCGGCGATCGGGCGGTAGGTCGCGTACCCGAGAGCCGCTGCAGCCTGGTCGCGGCGTCGATCCCGCTTCTGATCCTCCCAAGATGAGTGGTACTGCTCGCTGTCGCATTCGATGATGAGCCAGCCGTCCACCACGAAGTCCACCCTGCCGACCCCGGAGATGCGGACCTGGACATGGAATTCGCATCCGATCGTGCGCAGGATCAGGCGCATGAGTGTCTCCGGTCCCGACTCCGCTCGCGAGTCCAGGAGTCGTCGCAGGCGTCGGTAGCGGCGAGGCAGCGCCGCGAACAACTCGTCGAGCTCGTCGTGAGGGAAGACGCCGAGGTGCAGTGCCGAGTCGATCGTGGCGATCGCTGCGCGCGGAGGCTGACAGAGGACCGCCTGGCGCAACGCATCGAGGACCTCCACGCTCATCGACCGTGGATGCGGTGCACGCGATAGTCGCTCACGGTGGACGTGGCCGTGCGTCGGGGTGGTCGGAAGCCGCGCGGCTTCCCCGGGGATGTGGATGTGCCGCGCCGCATGGTCGAGGACGAACACACCGCGGCGATGCAGCTCCGAGACGCACGCGAGCCGCCCTCGCGATCGCGCGGCCTCAATACAGTCCGTGTCGGTCGCGGGCGCGCAATAGGCGCCGCGCCGCAGCGGAGTGATCCGGCCGGTGGCGCTCGCGGCGCGCACATCGCGCCCCCGCCAGCCCTGCGCGGTCAGGTCGCGCGTACGGAAGAAGAAGGGGGCGGGGCCCGCGTCGGCGGTGTTTGCGTGCGACATGATCGCCAGCGTCGCGGTGGGCGCCGCCCCCGTGGAGACCGAACCCGGGAAATGTGGATAGATCGGCGAACTGCCGACCTGTGGAGGGGGCGATGCGCCCCGCGCCAGCAGTCACGGCCGAGCCGTCGTCGACATCGCTGGCTGCGTTCGGCTCCGGGTCGCGTGCCGGACCGCTGCCCGCTCTCTCGCCAGCAGCGTCGCAAGAGCAGGCTGGATCACGCACTGGGGCCCGCTCAGCGGCCAGAACAGTCGGTTCAGCCTGCTTTTCCGACGTCTGTCACGCCGGCACGCTTGCGGCGAGGGAACCTGCTCCCCCCGGGGGCCTTTCGTATCAGCTTTTCAGTGGCGCTGCCGCGCCGTGGGGCGAGGAAGTCTGGCTCATGTCGCGAGACTTTCGCGTTAGCTTTTCAGTGGCGCTGCCGCGCCGTGGGGGCGAGAGAACCTACCCAGCGACGCGAGAACCTTCGCATCAGCGGCGCTCGTGGGGGAGGACTTGCTTGAGGCGTTCGACGGGGTTCGCGGCGGGCGCCTCGTTGTAGGCGTTGGCGAGCTCCTGGCCGGAAAGCGCGTGGATCGCCGCCATGATCTCGTCGGTCGCGAGCCGCCGCGCCTTGCCGGAATCGGCCGGCCCGTGATGCGACAGATCGAGCGGCTCGCCGAAACGGACAGTCACCCGTGGGCGCAATCGGGGGAATTTCGCGCCCACGGGCATGATTTCGTTCGTTCCGACGATTCCCACCGGGACGACGGGTGCGCCGGTCCGCAACGCGAGGAACGCGACGCCGGTGCGTCCCTTGTACAGCCGGCCGTCGAGGGAGCGGGTGCCCTCCGGGTAGAGGGCGGTCGACCACCCCGCGTCGAGCATGCGCTGCTGCTGGTCGAGCGCGTCCAGGGCGGCCTGACCGGCGCCCCGCTGCACGGGGAAGGCGCCTACGGCGTAGAAGAACTCGCGCGAGAACCAGCCCTTCAACCCCTTGCCGTCGAAGTAGCTGGACTTCGCGAGGAACCGGACGGGGCGAGGGGCGGCCATCGGGATCACGAACGAGTCGACGAACGACAGATGGTTGCTCGCCAGGATCACGGCGCCCTTGCGGGGAAAGTTCTTGCGGCCCTCGATGCGCGGCCAATAGATCAGGCGGGCGAGAGGGGCGAGCACCCAACGGCCCAGGACATAGGTCGCGCCGATACCGGTGACCCGGTCGTCGTCGTGCGGATCTGCTGTCTCCGCCTCGGCATCCTCGGGATCGGGGCTCGCGGAGGTCACCAGAAGAGGCTACTCCGGATTCCATGCCTCTTCACGCATGTCCACACGGCGGGTCTCCCAGACTGTGCAGATGAAAGTACGAAAGGATGGACCGATCCCCGTTTCTTGCTTGCTGTGAGGTCTGAAGTGCGCCTGCGCCCGTTCGTCGTCCTTTCCGTCGCCGTCGTCTCGGCGGTGCTGTTCGCGGGGTGTTCGGGCCTGGGCGGTGGCGACGAGACGTCCTCGCCGACGTCGACCGGCTCCGCCGACCTCTGCGGCGCCGCCGCGCCCGCAGGCCCCCAGTCGGACGCGGTGACGGCGACAGGCGATGTCGGCACGCCGCCCGAAGTCTCCTTCGACTTTCCTATCGACGCGACCGAACTCCCCACCCAGCGCACGGTGCTGGTGACCGGCGACGGCGACGAGCTCGTCGCGGGTGACTACCTCAACTTCGGGTACACGATTCTCGACGGCACCACCGGTGCCGTGCTCGACGTCGGCGGTTTCGAGCCGGGGCAGCTCATGCCGCAGCAGATCTCCCCCGACGGTCTCGGGGCCTTCTTCGGGTGTGCGACGATCGGGAGCCGTATCGCGGTCGTCGCGGCGACCGGCGACACGACGACCCCGAGTGTCGTCTACGTCCTGGACGCGCTCGGCATCAACCCCACCGCCGCATGGGGTGAGGAGCAGGCGCCTGTCGCCGGCATGCCGACGGTGACGCTGGATGCCGACGGCACCCCGAACATCACGGTCCCCACCGACGACACGCCGCCGACCGAGACCGAGATCGCCGTCCTCAAGAAGGGCGACGGCTACACCGTCGCTGCGAGCGATCAGGTCCTCGTCCAGTTCCGCGGTGCGCGCTGGTCGACTGGCGAACTGTTCGACGGCGGCGACACGTGGACCGGCGATTCGCCGTACATGGGCGGCGCGGACAAGTTCGTTCCGGGCTTCACAAAGGCGCTCGTCGGGCAGACGGTGGGCTCGCAGGTGCTCGTCGTCATCCCACCGGCAGACGGCTACGGCGAGGGCGAGATCAACACGACGGATCTGAAGGGTGACACCCTCGTCTTCGTCATCGACATCCTCGGCGCGCAGCAGGCCGTCCCGGCGGCGCAGTAGCGGCGCTCGGTAGGCTGACGGCATGCGTCGCGTCGTGATCCTCGGTTCGACCGGCTCGATCGGGACGCAGGCGCTCGACGTCATCCGCGAGCGTCGCGACCGGTTCGAGGTCGTGGGTCTGGCGGCGGGTCGCAATCGCGAACTGCTGACCGCGCAGGCGACCGAGTTCGGCGTCGAGCACACGGCGCTCGCGGCGGACACCGGTGCCGACGCGGATGCCGATGCGGATGTCGGGGCCGCAACGGCCGAGATCGAGCAGCTCGTCCGTGACATCGCCGCCGACGTGGTGCTCAACGGCATCACCGGCTCTGTCGGCCTCGGCCCCACTCTTGCCGCGCTGGAAGCCGGCCGCACCCTCGCCCTCGCCAACAAGGAGTCGCTCATCGTCGGCGGTGACCTGGTGACCGCTCTCGCCGCCGACGGTCAGATCGTCCCCGTCGACTCCGAGCATTCCGCACTCGCGCAAGCGCTGCGCGCGGGGACGGATGCCGAGGTGCGGCGCCTTGTCGTGACGGCCTCCGGCGGTCCGTTCCGCGGCCGTGCCCGCGCCGAGTTGGTGGGCGTAACGCCCGCACAGGCCCTCGCGCACCCCACCTGGGACATGGGCAGAGTCATCACGACGAACTCGGCGACCCTCGTCAACAAGGGGCTCGAGGTCATCGAAGCGCATCTGCTCTTCGGCATCCCCTACGACGCGATCGACGTCGTCGTGCACCCGCAATCGGTCGTGCACTCGATGGTCGAGTTCATCGACGGGTCGACGATCGCGCAGGCGTCACCGCCCGACATGAGGTTGCCGATCTCGCTCGGGCTCGCGTGGCCGGATCGCGTCGCCGGCGTCGGCGTACCGTTGGACTGGACGCGCAACCAATCCTGGACATTCGAGCCGCTCGACGACGAGGCGTTCCCGGCGGTCGCGCTCGCGAAGCAGGTCGGGCGCGCCGGAGGAACGTACCCCGCCGTGTTCAACGCCGCGAACGAGCAGGCCGTCGAGGCGTTCCACGACGGCGCGCTGGGTTTCCTCGGCATCCTCGACACGATCGCCCGCGTCGTCGATGAGCACGAGCCTCCGTCGCGGCTGACCCGCGAGTCCCTCGCCGAGGCGGAACGGTGGGCGCGCGCCGCCGCGGACGCCGCGATCGCGGCGGTGTGACCACGCTCGTCTGCGAGAGACGGAGCATCTTCGGCGAGACTCTGCGGCGAGACGGAACGCATCGCATGCCGTCTCGTCGGAAATCTCCCGTCTCGGCGGAGGGCAGAGACGAATCAGCCCGTCGCGCGGATGGGCGGGACGGGCTGATCGGAGCCGGGCGAGGCTCTACCGACCGGTGCGAGAGCGGTCAGTACGTCGGGAGGCCGTGCGCGCGAAACCGCGCGCGCACGCGCTCGGTGAGTTCGGGTGTCGGCGGTTGGGTATCGGCGAGGTGGTATTCGCGGCCGAGCGCGTCCCACTTGTCGCGACCCATCTGGTGGAACGGCAGCACTTCTACCCGGCTGACCGCGTCGGGGCGGATCTCGTTCAAGGATGCCGTATATCGCGCGACCAGTTCGACGTTCTCTTCTTCGTCGGTGAGTCCCGGCACCAGGACGAACCGCACCCAGATCTCGGGACCTTCCGGGCGCGCTGCGAGGCGTCGGCCGAACTCGAGGGTCGGTTCGAGCTCACGCGTGGTGACCTTCTTGTAGGTGTCGGGGTCACCGCTCTTGACGTCGAGCAACACGAGGTCGACGTCGTCGAGCATCGCGTCGGATGCCGCGGCACCCAGGTATCCGGAGGTGTCGATGGCGGTGTGGATGCCGAGTTCCTTCGCGCCCCGCAGAATGCGCGCCGCGAACGCCGGCTGCATCAGCACCTCGCCGCCCGACAGCGTGATGCCGCCGCCGGTGGCGCTGAACACCGCCCGGTACCGGCCGATGCGCGTCAACAGCTCGTCGCTCGAGACCGGCTGCCCGTCCTTCATCATGAGGGTGTCGGGGTTGTGGCAGTACAGGCACTGCAACGGGCATCCGTTGAGGAAGACCGTCAGCCGGGTGCCCGGACCGTCCACGGCGGTCACCAACTCCCAGGAGTGCACCGATCCGAGCCGACCCTCACGCATCGCGGTGAGACGTTCGTGCCGGTCCACTTCCTCGACCGTCAGACCGTCGAGGCCGGCACCGGCCCGCCGCGGTACGGTGCCGGCGGGCGCCTGAAGGGGGACCTCCAGGCGCACCGCGTCATCGGGGAGGGAGCTCGGCACCGCGTTGCAGGGGTGGCGACGGAGCATCGTCGCTGCCATGGCGATCAGCTTCTTCCTGGTGGGGTTCGATGTGCCGGCGTTCGCCGGTCACATCGAACCGTGGAACGTACGCGACAGCACGTCGAGCTGCTGCTCGCGCGTGAGCCGGACGAAGTTCACGGCGTAGCCGGAAACGCGGATCGTCAGTTGCGGGTAGTTCTCCGGGTTCTCCATGGCGTCCTCGAGCGTCTCGCGGTTGAGGACGTTGACGTTCATGTGGTAGCCCTGCGAACCGACATAGGCGTCCAGGAGACCCGCGAGGTTGTGCACCTGCTCGTCCTTCGTGCGTCCCAGTCCGCTCGGCACGACCGTGTTGGTCAGCGAGATGCCGTCCTGCGACTCCGAGTAGGGGAGCTTCGCGACCGAGAGGGCGGAGGCCAGCATCCCGTGCGTGTCGCGTCCGTTCATCGGGTTGGCGCCCGGTGCGAACGGCTCGCCGGCGCGGCGGCCGTCGGGCGTGTTGCCCGTGGCCTTGCCGTAGACGACGTTCGAGGTGATCGTCAGCACCGACTGGGTCGGCAGCGCGTTCCGGTACATCGGGTGACGGCGGATCTTCGCCATGAACCGCTCGACGAGATCGACCGCGATCGCGTCGGCCCGGTCGTCGTCGTTGCCGTATGTCGGGAACTCGCCCTCGATCACGTAGTCCACGACGATGCCGCGCTCATCGCGCACGGGGGTGACCGTCGCGTACTTGATCGCCGACAGCGAGTCGGCGGCGACCGACAATCCCGCGATGCCGCAGGCCATCGTGCGCAGCACGTCCCTGTCGTGCAGGGCCATCTCGATGCGCTCGTAGGCGTACTTGTCGTGCGACCAGTGGATGCAGTTGAGCGCCTCGACATAGGTTTCGGCGAGCCAGTCCATGGTCTTGTCGAACCGCTCCATGACGTCGTCGAACTCCAGCGGGCCGTCGCCGACGGGTGCGGCCACGGGGGAGATCTGCTTGCCGGAGACCTCGTCGCGGCCGCCGTTGATGGCGTACAGCATGGTCTTGGCGAGGTTGACGCGGGCGCCGAAGAACTGCATCTGCTTGCCGACGCGCATCGGGCTCACGCAGCACGCGATGGCAGCGTCGTCCCCCCACGCGGCGCGGATGATCTCGTCGGACTCGTACTGCACCGCCGACGTGTCGATCGACACCTGCGCGCAGAAGTCCTTGAATCCCTGCGGCAGCGCGGGGCTCCAGAACACCGTCATGTTCGGCTCGGGGGCCGGGCCCAGGTTGTACAGCGTCTGCAGGTAGCGGAACGAGTTCTTCGTCACGAGCGGACGGCCGTCCTCGCCCACGCCGCCGATCGTCTCGGTGACCCACGTCGGGTCGCCGGAGAACAGCGAGTCGTACTCGGGGGTGCGCAAGAACCGGACGATCCGCAGCTTGATGACGAAGTCGTCGATGATCTCCTGCGCCTCGGCCTCGGTGATGAGGCCCCGCTGCAGATCGCGCTCGACGTACACGTCGAGGAACGTCGAGGTGCGTCCGAGCGACATCGCAGCGCCGTTCTGCTCTTTGACGGCGGCGAGGTAGCCGAAGTACAGCCACTGCACCGCTTCGCGAGCGGTGGTCGCCGGGCCCGAGATGTCGAAGCCGTACGAGGCGGCCATCTGCTTCAACTCGCCGAGGGCGCGGATCTGCTCCGCGTGCTCCTCGCGCATGCGCACGACGTCTTCGCTGAACGGCGTCGAGTCGAGGCCGAGCTTGTCGACCTTTTTGGCGGCGACGAGCTGGTCGATGCCGTAGAGGGCCACGCGGCGGTAGTCGCCGATGATGCGGCCGCGGCCGTAGGCGTCGGGCAGACCCGTGATGATGTGCGAGCTGCGCGCGGCGCGCACGTTCGGGGAGTAGACGTCGAACACGCCCTGGTTGTGGGTCTTGCGGTAGTCGCTGAAGACCTTCTTCAGGACCGGGTCGACCTCGTAGCCGTACGTCTCCAGTGCACCTTCGACCATGCGCCAGCCGCCGTTGGGCATGATGGCGCGCTTGAGAGGCGCGTCGGTCTGCAGGCCCACGATGACGGTGTCGTCGTCGGAGATGTAGCCGGGCGCGTGCGCTGTGATGCCGGCGGGAGTGTGTGCGTCGACGTCGTAGATGCCCTTCTCGCGCTCGACGGGGAACATCGCGGCGAGGGTGTCCCACACGCGAGTGGTGCGGGCGGTCGGGCCGGCGAGGAAGGATCCGTCACCGGTGTAGGGGGTGTAGTTGCGCTGAATGAAGTCGCGGACGTCGACCTCGTCCTGCCAGGGGCCGGCGACGAATCCGGTCCAGGCGACGGGTTGCGCGTCCTGCGAAGTGGTGGGGCTGACGGTTGTCATTTCGGGTTCCTCGTCCTTGTGGGATCCGCCCGTCCACCCATCCGTGGTCGGGTCGTTCCTCACACGATATCTCATGTGGTCCGACCACAGAATGGGAATGCACGAAAGCGACAAGCGGATGCCGTGGATGCTGCGTCCGCTTGTGGTCAGGCCACATGCTCGTCGGTGTTGCCGGTGGCGTCAGCGCCAGTCGCGGTCGGGGTCGGAGAGCGGGGTCTCGCCGTCGGGGTAGGGAACGTGCCAGCTCGGCTCGGGGACCGGCCAGCCGGCGTCGCGAAGTGCTCGGCGGGCGAGTTCTCGGGCGGAGTACGGCGTGCGGACGCCCTTGATGTCGCGGTAGTCCTGGTGGCCGGGCCCCGCCCACAAGATCGCGTCGCCCTCGCCGACGCGCGCCACGGCTTCGAGGATGGCGCGTTCGGGCGGCGAGAACTCGAGGACCTCGGCATCCTGCCTGGCGCGCCGCGCGCCTTCGATGAGCGTCGCACGGATGCCGTCCGGATCCTCGCGACGCGGATGGTGGTCGGTCACGATCACGACATCGCTGCCCTCCACCGCCGTGCGTCCCATGTCGTGACGTTTGGTCGCGTCACGGTCGCCGTCGGCACCGAACAGCATGACGACCTTTCCAGGCGTCACGCGCCGTACGGCGGCGAGCGTCTTCTCGAACGCGTCCGGGGAGTGGCCGAAGTCGACGTACACCGCCGGTCCCCGCTCGCCCGACACGCGCTGGGTGCGGCCGGGCAGCTGCGCGTCGATGCGCCCGCCGTCGAGGGCGTCCGCCAGCCGCTCCCACGCGTAGCCGGCCTCGAGCAGCATGACGATCGCAAGCCCCGCGTTGGCGGCCATATGGCGACCGATGACCGGGACCGTCGTCGTCAGTGTTCGCCTGTCCGGACCCGTCAGCGTGAACCCTGTCTCGCGCAGCGTAAACACGGTGCCGTCCTGACGCTCCTCGACGATGTCGACGGTCCAGTCGGCGGATGCCGCGGCATCCGCCGCGATCGCCGGTGTCACGATCGTCGTGACGGGCACTTCGGCGCGGGCCGCGACCTCGGCGCCGTACGAGGAGTCGAGGCACACGACGGCGCGGCGGGAGCGGTCGGGACGGAACAGCGGCAGCTTCGCCTCGAAGTACTCGCGCATGTCGGCGTAGTCGTCGAGGTGGTCGTGCGTGAGGTTCGTGAAGCCCGCGACGTCGAAGACGATGCCGTCGACGCGGTGACGGCTGAGCGCCTGCGCGCTGACCTCGACGGCGACCGCCTCGACGCCCCGCTCCCGCATGAGGGCCAGCAGCGCGTGGAACTCGCTCGCCTCGGGTGTCGTCAGCCGCGACACGATCACCTCGCCGGCGATGTGGCGCTCAGCGGTAGACGACAGCCCCGTCGCGACGCCGAGCTGCCCGAGGACGCCCTCCAGCAGATGCGACACGCTCGTCTTGCCGTTCGTGCCGGTGGTCGCCAGCAGCACCGGCAGATCCTCGGCGGTGCCGTAGACCCACGCCGACAGGTCGCCGAGGAGGGCGCGCGGATGGTCGACGACGACGATGGGCAGCCCCGCGTCCGCGGCGATCGTCGCGCCCGCCTCGTCCGTCACGATCGCGACGGCGCCGGCCTCGGCGGCGGTGGACGCGAACTCCGCGCCGTGACGGCCGGAACCCTGGATCGCGACGAAGGCCTCGCCGGGGCGCAGATCCGCCGTCGCGAGCGTGATGCCGCTCAGTTCGATGTCGGCCGCGTCGCCCCGCACTTCGCCGCCGAAACGCGCGGCGAGGTCGTCGAGCCGACGCCGCGGCGGATGGGCGGGGCGCAGGACAGGCGGGAGGTTCGAACCAGTGGCAGTCATGGCGCCACCCATCCTCTCACTGGCGCGTCCCTCGCGGCGCTCACCCGACGCGCGTGGTCGCTTGCTGCGCAGAGTAGGCGACCGCGCGCGTCGGTTCGGCGTCGCGAGCGGGGATGGTGGCGGGGGCGTCAGGTGCGGCGGCGCGTGACGGCGACGACGAGAGCAGCGAGCGCTGCGGCGAGTGCGCCGCCGGAGAGCCAGCGGGCAACGGGATCGGCAGGCGCGGCGCCGGATGCCGCGGCATCCTGATCGGCGTGGCCCTGCTCGTCCGGATCGGTGTGAGAGGTGGCGCCGTCCGCGTGACCGTGCTCGTCGCCCGCCGCGCCCGAGTCGCTCGTGC
>NZ_JBASZT010000449.1:0-19869 GCF_049661145.1 Microbacterium sp. | reverse complement strand
GTGTGGCAGTCGGCGTCGTGTCCGGTCCCGAGGCGCCGCGGTGACGGCACCCGTCACGACGGGCGACCTCCGCGCTCGGGCGCGACGCGTGTTCGACCGCGACAGTCGCGCGTGGGCGGCGCAAGGGGATGACTCCGCGGTGCTGGAGGCTCCGCTGCATCCGTTCACCGAGCGCGGTGCGCTCGCCGACCTCGACGGCTCCCGTGCCTGGGTCGAGTCGTGGCGTCGCGCGTCGCGTTCCGGCGATATCGAGGTGGTGTGGGCACGCCGCGATTGGGCGCGGGTCGGGTCGCAAGAGGTGCCTGAACGTGCCATCGTGCGGGGGCCGGCGGCGATCGCACGGGTCGGCGGGCTGAGCGCCGAGTGGGCGCTCTTGGCGGAGCGGCTCGGCATCCTTCGCGTCCTTCCGGGCGACGCGGGCGCGCTCGAAGCCGCCCTGCGTACCCACGCGCGGACGATCACCGGGCTCGACGGTCCAGACTTCGAACGGCTCGTCGGCGTGGTGGAGTGGTTGCGGGAGAACCCGGCATCCGGTCGTCACGTGCGCGAACTGCCGATCCGCGGCATCCACACGAAGTGGATCGAGGCGCGGCGGGGGCTCGTCGAGGCGTTGCATCGCGCCACGACGGGATCGGCCGCGCTGGGGCTGTGGGAGCCCGATCCGCTCGTACGGGTGCGGTTCCTCGACCCGGCGCTCGCGCCGCGCGGTCTCGCCGACGTCTCGGCGCCCGTGAGCGAGCTCGCGAAGCTCCATGTCGAACCGGAGCGGATCTTCGTGTTCGAGAACCTCGCGACCGTGCTGGCGATGCCGCCGGTCGCCGACGGTGTCGTGATCGACGGCGGCGGGCAGCGCGTGGAGCTCGTCGCGCGACTTCCCTGGGTGCGGAGTGTGGGCTCGCTCACGTATTGGGGTGATCTCGACTCGCACGGTTTCGCGATCCTGCATCGGCTACGCAGCCACGGCGTGGCCGCGATGTCCGCGCTGATGGACACCGAGACCCTGCTCGCTCATCGCGACCTGTGGGGTGCGGACGACGCGCCGAACATCGGCGTGCTGCCGAGGTTGACGGCCGACGAGCAGTCGACGCTTCGGCTGCTGGGTTCGGAGGGCAATGTGCGGTTGGAGCAGGAGCGCATCCCGTGGGAGTACGCGCTCACGCGGCTCGGCGTCGCGCGCTGACCGTGGACGGCGCTACAGGTACTCGCGCACCTGGTCTCGTCGCGGAAAGTGGGGCTAGTTGGCTGGCGACGGGGAGTACGCTCGGCCAGAGCGAAGGAGCCGCCGATGGAAGACGTTCGCCAGGAGCCTGGACCGTGAAGCTGCTGCTCACGTCCGGTGGGATCACCAACACCAGCATCCGCGCGGCGCTCGTCCAGCTGCTCGGCAAGCCGATCGAGGAGTCGGATGCCCTGTTCGTCCCCACTGCGCAGTGGGGCCAGCCGCAGTGCAGCCCCGAGACGGTATGGCGCTCCGTCGCGGGGCGCTGGGCCGACGGCGAGTCGATGACCGAGCTGGGATGGCGTTCGGTCGGCGTTCTCGAACTCACCGCGCTCCCGACCATCGGCCGCGCGCGGTGGCAGCCGTGGGTCGAGGCGGCCGACGTGCTGCTGGTCGACGGGGGAGAGGCCGTCTATCTCGCGCACTGGATGCGCGAAACGGGGCTCGCGGACCTCGTGCCCGCCCTCGACGCGGTATGGGTCGGCGTGAGCGCCGGAAGCATGGTCATGACCCCGCGCATCGGCCGCGAGTTCGTCGACTGGCAGCCCGACGGAACGGATGAGACCCTCGGGATCGTCGACTTCTCGATCTTCCCCCACCTGGACTACCCCGGATGGGCCGGCAACACGACGGCCGCAGCCCATCGCTGGGCCGAGAACATTCCGGGCGTGGCATACGCGCTCGACGAGCAGTCGGCGATCCGCGTGACCGATGACGGAGCGGACGTGATCTCGGAGGGGCACTGGCTGCTCCTCAACCCGCCGGCGTGACCTGGCCGGTCCCGATCACAGTCGATCCGCGGGCAGCCGCTCGCCGTGCAGGCGCCCGGGCCGCCGTCCGCCGACCCGACGCGTGTGGTCGCTGGGCTGGCACCGCAGGCGACCACACGCGTCGGCTCGGCGCGGGGGATCCGTAGGGGGCGGAATGCCGCGGCTCACGAGTCGGCGACGTGGCGCTGTGCCCAGCGCTCCGACCAGGCGACGAGCGGGTCGAACGCGGGGGGCAGGTCCGCGCCGAGGGGCGTGAGGGCGTAGGCGCCGCCGCCGTCGCGCTCCACCACGCCCGCCTCGACGAGCTCGCGCAGCCGCGCGGCGAGGGTGGATGACGACATCCCATCGCAGGCGCGCTGCAGCTCGACGTAGCTGAGAGCGCGGCCCTGCAACTCCCACACGATGCGCATCGTCCAGCGCCTCGTCATCAGGTCGAGCAGCGCGAACAGCGGCCTGCCGCTGCGGGAACCGCGCACCGGCCGTCCGGGGAGGGGAGTCGACATATCCCTCAACCTACCGGACTTGTACTTCGATTTCCGAAGCGCTAAAGTAGGCATTCACTTCGATAATCGAAGCGTTTTCGAGCCGTCCACGGAACACGTGACGAGAGAGGGGATGCCGATGCGTATCGGGATCGTGGGAGCAGGCAACGTCGGGCGTCTGTACGGGCGCGCGTGGATCGGTCGTGGGCACGACGTCGCTTTCAGCTATGCGCGTGACACGGCGGCGCTCGCCGCTTTCGTCGCGTCCTGCGGCGAGCGGGCGTCGGCGGTCGCGGTGGAGGAGGTCGCCGCGCAGAGCGATGTGATCGTGTTCTCGCCGCCGTTCGAGAGGATCGACGACGCCGCCGCGCGGCTCGGTAGTGTCGCGGGCAAGACGGTCATCGACACCACCAACCCGTTCAACCCCGAGCGGACGGGTCTTGTCGACCTCGGTGGGTCGACCGCCGTCGCGCGCGTCGTCGAGCTGCTGCCGGGTGCGCACCTCGTCAAGGCGCTGCACAACCTCTCGGTGCAGCAGGCCGAGACTGCCATGACCGGTGATCCTGCGGCGGTGTTCGTGGCATCCGACCGCGCGGACGCCGCCGACACCGCGGGTCGCCTGATCATCGACGCGGGCCTGCTGCCGTTCTCGATGGGCGACCTGGCCTCGGCGCGCTGGAGCGAGGCGCCGGGGCCGCTCTTCATGAACGTCTACGGGCTCAGCGAGGTCTCGGCCGCGGTCGCGCAGCTGCGTGCCTGACGCATTCTCGCGAGGGGGTCAAGCGCTCGCCGCCAGGCGTGATCCAGCGTGTCGTGAAGAACGCCGCCGATCTCTGTTCCAGTACGGTCGGTGGTGTGTCGGACAGGCTCGAGTTGACGGTGAGGGCTCGGGAGGATCGCGATCTCGAACGGATCGTGAGCTGGGTTCCGGATGCCGGTGCGCTCTCGCTCTTTTCGGGCACGAGGTTGTCGTGGCCGCTCACCGGCATCCAACTGCGGGATCTCACGGTGGGCAGCGATCTTGCGGCGTTCGTCGTCGTCGAGGCATCCGGAGCTCTCGTCGGGCACTTCGACCTCGGCATCGCCGGCGAGCTTGGGCGCCTCGGCCGCGTGATCGTCGACCCGGCGCTGCGCGGGCAGGGCCTCGCGGGCCGGATCGTGAATCTCGCGGTCGCCGAAGCCGCGCGTTTGGGCGCCGAGCGCGTGCGCCTGAACGTCATCTCCGACAACCTCCCCGCGCTCCGTGCCTACCGCCGCGCCGGATTCCTCGCACAGCCGCCCGACCACGATCGGACGGGTATCACCGTCATGGAGCGCGCCGCGATCACAGACGGCCCGCTCGCGCGCGTGCTGCTGACCGGGATGTCTGGTGCGGGCAAGTCCACCGTCATCCGCTCGTTGTCGCAGCGCGGCTACCGGACGCTCGACACGGACTACGACGGGTGGGTGCTCCCCGACGGCCGGTGGGACGAACCCCGGATGTCGACGCTTCTCGCCGCCGAGAAGCGCATCGTGGTTTCGGGAACCGTGGAGAACCAGGGGACGTTCTACGATCGCTTCGAGCACGTCGTTCTCCTCAGCGCGCCCGTCGAGGTCCTTCTGGAACGTGTGCGTCGGCGCACGGACAATACCTACGGCGGGTCTGCCCACGACCGCGAAGAGATCCGACACTACGCACGGGAGGTGGAGCCGCTGTTGCGCGCGAGCGCGGATGTCGAGCTGGACGCGCGCCGCCCGGTCGCCGAGCTCGCGGACGAGATCGAGTTGCTGCTCGGCGCTGGTTAGACGAAACGGTCGTCACGAGACGTCCGTCGCCTTCGCCGTCGCTACCAGCGAGTCGAAGAACCGCGTCACGGTGTCGCGCTCTGCCGACGTGAGCGCTGCGACGACGTCGAACCGTCGGGCGTGATCGTGCCCGATGCTCTCGCGAGCCGCTCGACGGGTCTCGTCGGTGACTTCGAGGGCCAGGCTGCGGCGATCGCTCGGATGGGGCAGGCGGCGCAGGTGGCCAGCGTCCGAGAGCCGATCCAACAGCTTCGTCGTCGATGCCGTGGAGATCCCCAGATGTGCTGCGACCATGCCGGGCGTCGCGACAACGCCTTGCCGGTTCGCGGCGATGAGGAACCTCAGTGCGCGCATGTCGGTCTCTCCGAGCTTCATGTAGCGCTGCGAGGCCTCGCTCATGGCCCGCTCGGCTTCCCGCCAGCGGCCCATCGCTTCCAGGACCGCCAGAATCTGCGCGAGTTCTTCGTCGGTGAGGTGAGAACGCCGGACGAGTTCTTCCTTCGGGTCGAGCACGCGGGGGTCATGCATGACGATTCGCTGAGGCTTGTCCGTCTCGCTCGTCATGAGCACGAGGGTAGTCCACGCCTAGATGTATCCTTCTCTACTATCTAGCTAAGCTAGTTACATTCCAAAGGAGGTAAACCCGTGACCGGCGAGATCATGACAGACTCCGCGAGCGCGACCCGGCAGAGCGTCGACGCCGTGATCGAGGACTACTTCGCCGACAGGGTCCGGCGCGCGTCCTCTCTCGGCACCCACGCAGTGCAGCTGTGGCGACGGGCAGCCGACAGCGCGCGGGGCGGGAAAGGACTTCGGCCCCGGCTGGTGCTTCTCGCGCACGACGAGCTGGGCGGGTGTGACCGCGACGGTGCGACAGTGACCGCCGCGGCGTTCGAGATCCTCCACACCGCGCTGCTGCTCCACGACGACGTCCTCGACGGAGATGTCGTCCGTCGAGGACGTCCGAATCTCATCGGCGAGTTCGTCCGCGACGCCACGAACCGCGGCGCTGACCCCCGAAGAGCGACGGCGTGGGGTGCGGCGTCCGGCCTGCTCGCGGGGGACCTCCTCCTCAGCGCAGTGCACACGCTGCTCGCGCGGATCGACGGCCCTGCCCGGAGCGAACTGCACGACATCGTCGACGACGCACTTCTCCTGACGGCTGTGGGCGAGCACGCCGACATCGGGTTGGCGCTCGGCATCCTGGACGCCCGCGTCCCCGACATCCGCCGGATGACGGAGCTGAAGACGGCTTCGTACTCCTTCGCCGCTCCGCTGCGCGCCGGAGCCGCCCTCGCCGGGGCGGACCGGGCGACGCAGGACGCACTGTCGGAAATCGGCATTCAGCTGGGATTCCTCTACCAGCTACGAGACGACATGCTCGGCGTCTTCGGTGCGGAGGATCGAACGGGGAAGAGCGTACGCGGCGACCTCCGCGAGGGCAAGCGGACTCTCCTCATCGCGTTCGCCGCTCCGGAGCCCGAGTGGCAGGAGGTGGCCCACCTGTTCGGACGTCGCTCGCTGAGCGCGCAAGAGGCAGGGCTGCTGCGCGCAGCGCTGGTCGCGTGCGGTGCGGCTCGGGCGGTGGAGGATGTCATCACGGTCCATCTGGCCCAGCTGGAGCGCACGATCGCATCGGCGCGACTGCCGGACGGCCTGGCACGGGCACTGCGTGAGATCGCACGGCTGTGCGCGGAGCGTGGGGCATGACGGCGGTCACCGGGCTCGCGCTGTTCACCCGCACAGCGCACGATTCGTCTGCGCGCATCATCGGGGCCTACTCCACATCCTTCGGCCTCGCGAGCCGGCTGCTTGCGCGCGACGTCCGTCGGCGAGTCGCCGACATCTACGCTCTCGTACGCGTGGCCGACGAGATCGTCGACGGACCCGGGGTCGAGGCGGGGCTGGATCGCGCGCAGCGACGCGCGCTGCTCGAAGAGTTCGAGCACGAGAGCCTGGCGGCGCTCGAGCGCGGGTTCAGCGCGAACCTCGTCGTCCACGCCTTCGCGGTGACCGCCCGTGAGACCGGGATCGGCGCGGACCTGATCGTGCCGTTCTTCACGTCCATGCGAATGGATACCGACGGCATCGCGATCTTCGATCTCGACGCGTACCGCCGCTACGTCTACGGTTCGGCGGAGGTCGTCGGAGTGATGTGTCTGAGGGCATTCGTTACGGAGGAGCCGTCCATCCGCATCGATCACCAGCTGGAGGAGGGCGCCCGGCGGCTGGGCGCCGCGTTCCAGAAGGTCAACTTCCTGCGGGATCTCGCCGACGACATCGATCGTCTCGGCCGGGTGTATCTGCCCGGGGTGGATCCGGCGGCGTTCGCAGACGACGACAAGGACGCGGTCGTCGAGGAGATCGACCTCGATCTGGCTGTCGCTCGGTCCGCGATCGGCCGTCTTCCACCGCGCTCGCGCCGGGCGACGGCCGCGGCGGCCGGTCTGTTCGGCCGATTGAACGACGAGCTTCGCAAGACGCCGGCGGCCGAGATCCGCCGACGTCGGATCTCGCTCTCGAGGGCAACGAAGCTGCGAGTCCTCGCGGGCGCGGTGTGGGAACGGGCTGCGGAGTGAACGCTCAGCTACGCGCAGTCGTGATCGGCGGAGGCGTCGCCGGCCTGGCGACCGCGGCGCTCGTCGCGCGGGAGGGCGCCGACGTCACTCTCGTCGAGGCCCGCGGGGAGCTGGGCGGCCGCGCCGGGCGATGGGCTGCGGAGGGCTTCTCGTTCGACACCGGTCCGTCCTGGTACCTCATGCCCGAGGTGTTCGATCACTTCTTCCGGCTGCTCGGCACGACGTCTTCTGAGCAACTGGACCTCGTGCGCCTGGATCCGGGCTATCGCGTCTACTTCGAGGGACACGTCACGCCGTTCGATCTGCCGGCGACGGGCGCGCGCGACGCGCTGGTCTCACTCGATCCCGATGCGGCGGAGCGCATCGACGACTACCTCGCCTCCGCGGCCGAGACGTACGCCCTCGCGACGTCGACGTTCCTCTACAGCACGTGCCAGTCGATCCGTCCGCTTCTCGGGCGCGAGGCGCTGAGCCGTCTGCCCCGGCTGGTCCGACTCCTCAGTCAACCGCTCGACGGCTTCATCGGCCGGCACACGCAGGATTCGCGCGTCCGGCGGATCCTCGGCTACCCGGCGATGTTCCTGGGGACCTCGCCGGCTGCCGCGCCGAGCATCTATCACCTCATGAGCCACCTCGACATCGGCCAGGGGGTCTCCTACCCGCTCGGCGGGTTCGGCACCGTCGTGGACGCGATCGCGGGACTCGCCGAGACGCAGGGCGCTCGGCTGCGCACCTCGTGCCGGGCTCGCCGGATCACCGTCCGCGACGGTGCGGTCAGCGGCGTGGAGATCGAGGATGCGACGGCGGGCGTCGAGCACCTCCCGGCGGACGTCGTGGTCTCGGCGGTCGATCTGCGTGTCACCGAGCAGGAGCTTCTCGCGCCGGAGTATCGCATGCGGCGTGCCTCCTGGTGGCGAGCCCGCGACCCCGGACCCGGAGCCGTGCTGGCCCTCCTCGGAGTGCGCGGCGAGCTGCCCGAACTCGCGCATCACACTCTCTTCTTCACACGCGACTGGGAGCAGGGGTTCGACGCGATCTATGGCGCGAATCCGCGCATCCCCGCGCCGGCGTCGCTCTATGTGAGTCGGACGAGCGCGACGGATCACGTCTCCCCCGCGGGCGACGAGAGCCTCTTCGTCCTCGTCCCCGTGCCCGCCGACACCGCGATCGGCGGCGGCGGTGTGGACGGGCAAGGAGACCCGAGGGTGGAGCAGACGGTGGATGCGGCGATCGATCAGATCGCGCGCTGGGCCGGCATCCGGGATCTCCGCCAGCGCATCGTCGTGCGTCGCAGCATCGGGCCCGCCGATTTCGAGCGTGAGTTCGGCGCCTGGCGCGGCGGGGCGCTCGGACCGGCTCACACGCTGCGCCAGAGCGCGTTTCTGCGCGGCGGGAACGCGTCATCCCGGGTTCGGGGGCTCTTCCATGCGGGCGCTTCGACGATCCCCGGAGTCGGACTGCCGATGTGCCTCATCAGCGCCGAGCTCGTCGTCAAGAGACTGCGCGCGGATCGATCTGCAGCACCCTTGGCGGAGCCGCGATGAGCTTCGTCTACCTGGGGTCGGTGGTCGTGTCACTCGTCGCCGTCGTCATCGTCGATCTCCGTTTGCGACTGTTCGTCGGTCGTTCGCCCGGACGTGCGGTGATCGTGCTCGCGACCGGTGCCGCCTTCTTCACGGTCTGGGATCTTGCCGGGATCGCGCTCGGGATCTTCCTCCGCGGCGAGAGCGCACTCATGACGGGAATCCTGCTCGCACCCGAGCTCCCGCTGGAGGAGCCGCTGTTCCTGCTGTTTCTGTGCGAACTCACGATGGTGCTTTTCTGTGCAGCGGAGCGCGCGCTCGGACCGGGGGAGCGGGGCACGTCCTGATGTACCTCCTGCTCAGTGCCGTATTCCTCGCCGCCGCGGTCGTCGCCTCACTCGTCATGTGGCATGCCGCTGACGAATCGACCCGGAGTCGATCCGTTGTCGCGACGGGCATCGCCGGCGGCGCGCTGCTGATCCTCACGATCGTGTTCGACAACATCATGATCGCGGCGGGCCTGTTCACCTACGACGCGGCGCGCATCTCGGGCATCCGGATCGGCTCGATGCCGGTGGAGGATCTCGCCTACCCGCTCGCCGCGACGATCATTCTGCCGGCGCTCTGGTCGTGCCTGTGTCCGCGCGAAGAACCGACGACGCTGTGATCCGCGATCTCTTCGCGGTCTCTCGACCGCTCAGCTGGATCAACACGGCCTATCCGTTCGTGGCCGCCTACCTCCTGACCACGAGGGCCGTCGATCTCCCGTTCGTCATCGGGACGCTCTTCTTCCTCATCCCCTACAACCTCGCCATGTACGGGATCAACGACGTGTTCGACTACGCCTCCGATCTGGCCAACCCGCGCAAGGGTGGGGTGGAGGGCGCGATGCTGCCGCCATCCCGGCACGGTGCGGTGCTGACCGCCGCGGTCGTGAGTTGTGTCCCGTTCGTCATCGCGCTCGCCGTCGTCGGGTCGCCGTCGTCTTGGCTCGTCCTCACCGTCAGCCTGTTCGCCGTCGTCGCCTACTCCGCCCCTCCGCTTCGGTTCAAGGAGGTGCCGTTGCTGGACTCGGTCACCTCGAGCGTGCACTTCGTGAGCCCTGCGCTCTACGGCATCGTGCTCGGCGCCGGGTCGGTGACCGCCGGATCGGCAGCCGTGCTCGGAGCATTCCTTCTCTGGGGCATCGGCACCCACGCGTTCGGCGCCGTGCAGGACGTCGTGCCCGACCGCGAGGCGGGCATCAGGTCGATCGCGACGGCTCTCGGGGCGTCGCGCACCGTCGGGGTGGCGCTCGGTGCGTGGGCGTCGGCGGGCGCCCTGATGCTGACCACCGGTGCGGCCGGAGTGTGGGCGGCGCTGCTCGTTCTGCCGTACATCCTGGTCGCGGCGCCGTACGCGAGGGTGACGGATGCGGCAGCAGCAGACGTCAACCGAGGCTGGCGGGCTCTGCTCGGGATCAACTACGTCTGCGGGTTCGTCGTCACGATCCTCCTCATCCTCTCCGTCGTCGGTTGACGTCTTCGGTGACACTCGCCTGCCGAGTTCTGTCGGGTCGCGCGGGTTGAACCGGCAGAACCCGGCAAGTCAGGGCTGGAAGCTACGCCTTATTAGGCTTAGAAGCCTAATAAGGCGTATACTGGAAACGTGTCCACGACGGCTCGACCTCCCCAGCGCGCGGCCAAGCGGCGCGCGGAGATCCTCGATGCGGCGCGGCGCGCCTTCGCCGAGGACGGGGTGCTGCCGGTGTCGACGCACCAGGTCGCGCGCGCGGCGGGCGTGAGCCCGGGCAACCTGCACTACTGGTTCCCCACGAAGGCGGCGCTCGTGCGTGCGCTGTTCGCGCAGTGGCTGGAGAGCGAGGCGATCGCGCCGGCGGACGGCTCTGACGACGGCATCCTGCGTGCGCTGTGGGATCGCGCCGCCGAGCACTCCGTCGATGATGGCACGTATGCGTTCTTCCGCCGCGACCTCCTCGCGCTGTTGCACACCGATGGCGAGCTCGCCGCCGCCTACCGCGAGAACTACACTCTGCGCCGCGACGCGTTCGTCGCGATCGCCGAACGGCTCGTCGCCGCCGGACTGCTGCGCCGGCCCGACCCGCCCGCGACGGTGCAGGATGCCGTGAGCCTGATCTTCCTCGCCTCGGAGACCGCGGGCCCGTTCGCCGACGCCACCGCCGACCCGCTCATCGACAAGCGACGCTACGCCCGGCTCGTGCTGGAGCCGCTGCTGACCGACACGGGGCGGCGCGCACTCGGGCTGGCGGAGGCGCGGCCGCGATGACCGAGCCGGAACCGGTTGAGGATCGGGATCCGTCCAGCGCCCCGACAAAGCCGGCGCGAGAGTCTCGCAACCTCGAGGCAGATTCTCTCCCACCAGGGCGCGCCAGCGCCCCGACAAATAGGCCGACGCGTCGGACGGTGCTGAAGGGCGTCGCGATCGGCGGCGGCGCGGTCGTGCTTGCGGGCGCGGCCGGAATCGGTGTGAGAGGAGCCGTGAACGGCGTGTGGAGTCAGAGTCGCGGAGCCCCGTACGAACTGTGGCAGCACTGGCAGGATGCCGAGGGCACGACGCGACTGGTCGCGGCGGCGACCCTCGCCGCGAACCCGCACAACATCCAGCCGTGGACCTTCGCCGTCACGGACGGCACGATCGATCTGTATGCCGACCCCGCGCGGATCATGCCGGTGAACGACTCCGACGGCCGCGAGCGGATGGCCGGGTTCGGCTGCGCGCTCGAGAACCTCGCCGTCGCCGCCCGCGTCGAGGGCCTGACCGCCACCATTGCTCATGTCTTCGACGGCGACCACGTCGCGCACGTAGACCTGGCCGCCGGGCCGCTGCCTTCGGCCCGCGAGCGTGCGCTCGCCGACGCGATCGCGAACCGGCACAGCAATCGCGGTCGGTACACGGCGCAGCCGGTGGATGCCGCCGACCTCGACGCCCTGACCGCGGATGCACTGCCGGAGGTTTCAACCGGGGCGGAGCTGGTCTGGATCACCGACCCCGGCGCGATGGCGATGATCGGCGACCTCTACGTCGAAGCGACGCAGGCGATCGTCGACGACGAGGAGATGTCGGTCGAGTCGTACACGTGGTTCCGCAACGACCGCGCCGACATCGATCGCCACCGCGACGGACTCACCCTCGACTGCCAGGGCCTCGACGCGTTCACCCTGTTCGCGGCGAAGATCCTGCCCGCGCAGTCCCGCAGCGACGGCGACGCGTTCTGGGTCAAGGCGACCCGCACCGTCCACACTGCGACCGCCCACGCGTACGGCATCGTCCGCGTCCCGAGCAACACCGACCCCGCCGCCCGTCTCGTCGGCGGTCGCCTCCTGCAGCACGCGCACCTCGCCGCGACGGCGAGCGGGCTCGGCCTGCAGCACATGAACCAGGTCACCGAGCGCATCGCCCGCGACGCCAGCCTCGGCGTACCGGACCGGTTCGGGACGCGGTGGGCGGATGCCGTCGGCATCCCCACCGACGAGATCCTGCTCGCAGTGCGCGTCGGGCACTCGGAGCGCACCCCGCTGCCGAGTCCGCGCCGCGCGCTCACCGCGGTGACCGCGGGCTGATGGGGACGGCGCGCTCGCCGCTCGCGCGGTCCGCGTGCGGCATGTGACCTCAGCGCCCGAACAGCTCCTGCGCCGTGGTCTCGATGACGTCGATGATGGCGACCCCGACGGACTGGAACGCCGTGTCGTCGAGACCGATGACGCGGCCGGATGCCACCGCCGGGGCGTTCGCGAACAGGGTCTTCGCGTTCTGAATCTCGGTGCTTCCATCTCCTTCGGCATACGTGACGAGGATGACATCGAGGTCGGAGGCGAGGACGGCTTCGGGCGTGATCTCGGAGAAGTTGGTGCCGAGATCCGCGAACCCGTTGGTCAGGCCGAGTGCGTCGAGGATCGCGGCGTAGTAGGTGCCGCCGAGCGCGTAGACCTTCCCGTCGTAGAGCGTGATGGCGCCGGCGGTGAAGTCTTCGTCGCCAGGGTTCAGCGCCGCCGCGGCGGAGACGCGGGCCTGGAGTTCGGCGTTGAGGTCTGCAGCGGCCTTCGGGATGTTGTAGATGGTGCCGATGTTCTCGATGTCGTCGTAGATCACACCGATGTCGGAGCGTGCGGGAGCCTCGACGCAATAGTTCCCGAGGACATAGAGATTCGCGGGGATGCCGGCGAGGTCATCCTTCGTGGCGGCGCCTTCGCCGAGGAGTTGCTGCTCATCGTTGGAGAGGAACAGGTCCGGCTGTGCGGAGATGAGGAACTCGCGCGAGGGCGTCCAGTCCGCGGTCGTCACAGTCAGGTTCGGGTAGCTGTCGATGCCGTCGATCTGGTAGTCGGAAAGGGTGTATCCGATGGCGCTGTCGGCGACCCCGAGCGCGTCGAGTGTCTTGATGATGCCGGGCGCACCGAGGAGGACGCGTCCCGGAGCGCGGTCGTACGTGTAATCGACTCCGCAACTACTGACGGTGACCGGGTACCCGACAGCACGGGAGCCTTGCGGCGCCGCGGGCGCGCTGCCCGCGCACGCGGTCAAGACGAGGGCGGACAGGCCACCGCCGACGGCGGTGGCGATACGGGTACGAGGGGTCATTGCGCAGTGCTTTCTGTTGTGACGACGTGATGCGGGGTTGGTCGAGAGGATGCGGGATGCTGTCCGCGGTGGCGGAGTGCGGCGCCGAAGTGCAGCACCCTGCGGCCGGTGAGGGTGTTGGTGCTCGCCTCTGCACGAACGCCGTAGACCGACTCGATGAGTGCCGGGGTGAGAGTGTCGTCGGGATGGCCGGCGGCGACGACGCGCCCGTGGTCGAGGACGACGACGCGGTCGCTGTAGGCGGCGGCGAGGTTGAGATCGTGCAGGGCGATGACGACGGTGGCGGGCACCTCGACGAGCAGCTCGAGCAACTCGGTCTGTGCGAGCAGGTCGAGGTGATTCGTGGGTTCATCCAGCACCAGCACGGGTGTCTGCTGTGCGAGAGCGCGGGCGAGATAGACGCGTTGGCGTTCACCGCCGGACAACGTCGTGAGGTAGCGGTCCTGCAGGTGGGTGACGCCGGCCGCCGCGAGAGCCTCGGCGACGGCCGCGCGGTCGGTCTTCGTGGTGCGATCGAGACCGCGACGATGCGGGACCCGACCGAGCTCTACGACCTCATGGACGGTGAACTCGAACTCGGGCGAGTCGTCTTGCAGCACGACCGCGGTCCGTCGGGACGACTCCCGCGCGGTGAGCCGCCACACGTCATCGTCGTCGAGGAGAACACGCCCGGCGTTCGGTCGCAGACTGCGGTAGACCGTGCGCAGGAGAGTCGACTTTCCCGATCCGTTCGGACCCACGAGGGCGACCACGCTACCCGCGGGAGCCGCGAGCGTGACGCCTTTGACGACGGGGATGCCGTCGATGTCGACGCTCACTCCGTCCGCGGCGACCCTCACGGCTCCCACCCCTTGATACCGGGAGGCCAAGTGCGCATCCGCCCTGTCGTGGCTGCGGTATGAACCCCATCGGTGATCGAGGGCGACCGCGAAGCGGGCGCGGATGTGCGACGGCGCTTGCGTGTGCGTGAACCGGAGACGAGCAGCCAGAGGAAGAAGGGGGCGCCCACGGCGGCCGTGATGATGCCGATGGGCAGTTCGGCCGGCGCGCGCAGCAGTCGTGCCGCGATGTCGGCGAGCGGCAGGAACACCGCACCCAGCAGCAGTGAGACGGTGAGGACGCGTCGGTGGTCAGCGCCGACGAGGAGGCGGGCGATGTGCGGGATCACCAATCCGACGAATCCGATGCCTCCGGCGACGGCGACGATCGATCCGGTGACGAGCGCGACGACGACCATGAGCGCGAGTTGGAACCTGGCGACGTTCACTCCGAGGGTGGCGGTCAGCTCGGTGTCCGCGGACAGCGCGTTGAGCCGCGGTCCATTCACGCCGAGGAACAGGCTTCCGGTGACCACGATCGCGAGAATGAGCGGCAGGTCCTCCCACGTGGCGCCGGCGATGCTGCCCAGACTCCAGAACAGCACGCGTTGCACCTGGTTGGGCGTTGCGACGGTCTGCAGGAAGAACGTGAAGGACGAGACGAGGTAGCCCACCGCGACACCCGCGAGGACGAGTCGGGCAGGAGGCCATTGCCCGTGCTGCCTGCCGAGCAGGAAGACAACGCCGAAGGCGAGCATCGCACCTGCGAACGCGGCTCCCGACAGCCCGAGGCCGCCGACGGTGGAGGCTCCGAGCACGATCACCGTCACGGCCCCCAGCGACGCGCCGGGCATGATGCCGATCAGGTAAGGGTCGCCGAGCGGATTGCGCACGACCGCCTGGATGACGACCCCCGAGATCGCCAAACCGGCACCGACGAGCACGCCGAGCAGCGCTCGGGGGACGCGGACCGTCCAGACGATCTGGTCGTTCACGGGGTCGACGGGCGGTGCACCGCCCCCGAGGTGGCCCCACACCACCGACCACACGGTGTCGATCGGGATCGTCACCGCGCCGAGGCTCACCGACGCCGCGAGTGTCCCCACCAGCACGATCACCAGGCTCACCGTCAGGACGCGGAAACGCGTCGGTGCGGCAAACGGTGGGACTCGGTGTCCCCGCGACGTACCAACCAATGACGCCCCTCGCGATCGCCGCTTATTGATAACGCTTATCTATATCATAGGGTCGATGACGAACAACGACGACCGTGCACTCGCCCTCCCGGCGTTCCGCCTCTTCCTGACCGCGCGGACGATCTCCTGGGCGGGCAATGCGATCACCCTGGTCGCGCTGCCGGTCCTGGTGTTCCAGCTCACCGGCAGTCCCGCGCTGACCGGGCTCCTCACCGCGACCGAGGCCCTCCCGTACCTCGTGTTCGGCCTGCCCGCCGGCGCGCTCGCCGACCGGTGGGATCGCAAGCGCGTGCTCGTCGTCACGGGAGCAGCCAGCGGCCTGGTCATGGCCAGCATCCCCCTCGCGGCATCCCTGGAGCTCCTCACCGTCACCCACCTGTTCGTCGCGGCGCTCGGCGTCTCGAGCCTGTTCGTGTTCTTCGATGCCGCGGGCTTCGGCGCCCTTCCCGAACTGGTCGGTCGCAACCGCATCCCCTCCGCGACCGGGACGATGGTGGCGTTCGGCACCGTCATCAGCCTCATCGGGCCCGCTGCCGGCGGTGCCATCGCGGCGGCTGTCGGCCCGGCCCTTGCGCTCTCCATCGACGCGGCCGCGTACCTCATCGCTGCGGTCCTCACGGCCTTCGTCCACTGGGTGCCCATCGCCTCGCCCGGCGCCGATGTGCCCCTGACAGCCGCAGGCCTCGTGAGCGACATCGCCGACGGCATCCGCTACATCTGGCGCACCGAGATCATTCGGTGGCTCACCCTCATCGGGGCCGGCGCGAGCATCTCGGGAGGAGCGATGCTCGGACTGACGATCGTCGCCGGGGTGGAACAACTCGGAATGACCGACGACGATCCCCGCCTCGGTCTGCTCTACTCCGCGACCGCTCTCGGTGCGTTCCTCGTGAGTCTCGCCGTCTCTCGCATCCAGCGCAGCGTCGGCACCGGGTGGATCACCATCGCCGCCCTCTCGATCAGCTGGATCACGCAGCTCGTCTGGGCCGTCAATACCTCGATCGGCGTCGGTCTCGTCGTCCTCGCCGTCTTCCAGGCCGCATCGACGCTGGCGATCATGAACGGCATCATCGTGCGCCAGTCCCTCGCACCCGACCACCTCCAATCGCGCGTCAACACGACCGCGCGCATGATCGCCTGGGGAGGCACGCCCCTCGGTGCCATGCTCGGCGGCACCCTCGCCGAGCACTTCAGCGTCACCCTGGCCCTGGTCGTGTGCTCCCTCGGCACCGCCCTGGGACTCGCGATCGCCGTCGGCGCGCGATTGTGGCGCGTCCCCACTCTGGGTGCGCTGCGGTCCGAGGTCACCTGAGCGCGCGGCTTCTCAGCGGCGCTGCCGCGTCGCGGGGGCGAGGAGATCTGCCCGGGGAGGCGAGACTTCCGGGTCAGAGACCGAACGCGGCGCGGACGCCCGCATTGACGACGGATCCCGCCTGGACGTTCAGGCCCTTCGCGAGCGCGGGATCGCGCGCGGCGGCGGCGTCCCACCCGGCATCCGCGATCGAGACGACATACGGCAGCGTCGCGTTGCTCAGCGCGCGCGTGGACGTACTCGGTACCGCGCCGGGCATGTTCGCGACGCAGTAGAACAGCGAATCGTGCACCGCGAAGGTCGGGTCGTCGTGGGTCGTCGCGTGTGAGCCCTCGAAGCATCCGCCCTGGTCGATCGCGATATCGACGAGCACGGAGCCCGGCTTCATCGCGGCGACCATGTCGTCGGTGACGAGCTTGGGGGCCGCCGCTCCCGGGATCAGCACCGAGCCGATCACGAGGTCGGCGCCGACGAGCTGCTCGGCGATCTCGTAGCGGGTCGACGCCCGGGTCTGCAGGCCGCTGCTGCCGAACCGCTCCTCCAGGGCCCGCAGCCTCGGCAGCGAGATGTCGATCACCGTCACCTGCGCACCGAGGCCCAGCGCGTTGGCGGCGGCGTGCTCGCCGGCGACGCCGCCGCCGATCACGACCACCTTCGCGGCCGGAGTGCCGGCGACTCCACCCATGAGCACGCCGCGTCCGCCGGAAGGCCGCATGAGCGCGTGGGCTCCCGCGACGATCGACAGGCGTCCGGCGACCTCGCTCATCGGCGCGAGCAGCGGCAGCGCCCGGTCGGCGGTCTGGACCGTCTCGTACGCGACGGCGGTCGTGCCGGTGGCGATCAGCGCGTCGGTGAGGGGCCGGTCGGCAGCGAGATGGAGGTAGGTGAACAGCGTGAGGTCGTCGCGGAGGTAGCCGTACTCACTCGCGATCGGCTCCTTCACCTTGACGAGCAGATCGGCAGCGGCCCACGTCTCGGCCGCGGTCGCGAGCAGACTCGCCCCGGCAGCGCGGTACTGCTCGTCCGCGAAGCCGCTGCCGTCGCCCGCGCCGGACTGCACGAAGACTTCGTGGCCGCGTTGGACGAGCGTGTCGACGCCCGCGGGGGTCATCGCGACGCGGCTCTCGTTGTTCTTGATCTCGGCGGGTACGGCAATGCGCATGGTGGTCTCCTACGATCGGATGCCGAGAATCTCGCAGATCCATGAGTCAGATGTGTTTCCAACCGAAGTCTGTTCGACAGACCGCCCGAAAGTCAACGTAAGATGCGGATGAAATCGCACGTGTGACCCGTCGACCGAAGGACGTCCAATTGCCCGAGCAGCTTCCGCGACTCGACGAGCGCATCATCGAGCTCCTTTCGGCCGATGCGCGCATGACCAACGCGGCCCTGGCAGCGGCGCTCGGGGTCGCACCGTCCACGGCGCACGCGCGGACGCGGACGCTGGTGGACCGCGGCATCCTCTCCGGATTCCACGCCGCCGTCGATCAGGGGGCACTGGGGCGCGGCCTGCAGGCCATGATCGGCGTCACGCTTCGCCCGGGCCAGCGGCAGGAGAGCATCCGGGCATTCGCGCAGGACATCCGTGTGCACCCCGACGTCATCCAGTTGTTCTTCGTCGGCGGCGTGGACGACTTCCTCGTCCACATCGCCGTCGACGGCTCCTCCGCCGTGCGCCGGTTCGTCGTGGATCACCTGTCGTCGCGGCACAGCGTCGCCTCGACCCGCACGAGCATCATCTTCGAGTACCACCGCAACGCCGTGGCATCCGACTTCGTGTGAGCTCGCTTACCGGGCGGGCGGCGTTTCGACTCCGGCGCGGTGCGCCCTCGCGGGGCGACCGGGCGCCGCGCGCAGGTCGGCGGCGAGGTGCGGGTTCCACATCGCGCCGGTCGCGCTCATGACGGCATCCGCCCCCGCCTCGCGGTACGCGAGCACGTCGCTCACGGCCGTGACGCCGCCGACGCCGACGATCTCGTATGACAGCTCGAGGCGGGAGCGCAGTGCCGCGAGTCGCCGAGTCATCTCCAGCCCCGCCCACCGGATCGCCGCGCCGCACACGCCGCTGACCTCGCGGCCCGGCAGGGCCGGTGCCCCCGTCGCGTCGATGAGGGTGGCGGGGATCGTGTTGATCGCGGCATAGCCGGCGACGAAGGGTGCCGTCGCCGTGACGAACTCGCGCAGTCCGGCATCGTCGGGGAAGCGCGCAAGCTTGACCACGAGCGGCAGATCGCCGATCTCGTCCTTGATCGCGCCAAGGATGCGCTGCACCCGCGCGGTGTCGAAGCACAGCAGGGCGGCGACACCCTCGTTGGGGCACGACAGGTTGACCTCGAGCACCCGGGCGCCGGTCTCGGCGACCAGCCGCGCGGCGAAGACGTGGTCGGCTTCGAAGGCGGCATCCCCGCCACCGCGCGTGCCCTGGAAGCTGCCGACGAGTACCTGCGCCGTGCCCCCCGTGCCTGCGGCTGCGACGGCGGCGGCCATGTCGGGCTGCCACACGTCGGGATCACGCGACGGGACGCCGAACGAGTTGCTGATCGAGATGGGCTCCTCGAACCGGTCGTCGGCCAGCAGCGGGCGCCGCGCCCGCTCGGGCGTGAGGTCGCCGTAGACGTGCACCGCGAGCACGTTCGGGAACGGGTTGCAGGGGTGCGCGCGGGTGCGCACGGTCTTGTAGACGCAGACGTCGAAACCGTGCGCGAAGGCGGCGGCCACGTACCGGCTGTTGAGCAGCGGACCGGCCGGGATGCCGAAGGCAGACCGCACCGGCACGCCCGCGAAAGACGCGCCGTCGCCCTCGCCGGTCGTTGCGCGGGGCGCCTGCGCGGGCACGACGGAATCCGCGAACGCGCCGAACGGCCCGTCCGCGTAGTTCTGCTCGTACGTGAGCGCGGGATCGTAGGAGGGTTCCACCGGATCGCGAGTCTACGGATGCCGGCGGCCGAAGCCCCGGCATCCGGCCGTGCAATTGTGCCCGGCAAGCGAGGGGGTGCGCACAGCGTGCTCCCCACCGAATGCACTCAATCGATCTCGAGCACGCGCTCATTCGATGTGCGGCCGCGGGTCTCCGCAGCGGACCAGATGAGTCCCGCATCTCGCCGAGCCGCTATCTTTCGCCCGAGCCGCTACGTTTCGCCGTGGCGTTTCGTAGCGGCTCGGGCGTTTCGTAGCGGCTCGCGGAGGGGGAGGGAGCCCTCGGCGCGTCACTGCTCGACGGCGACGAAGTAGAACCCGTCCCCGGTCTGGATCGCCCACTCGGTCTCGCCGGCGGTCCCGTTCAGGATCGGGAACCCGCCCACGCCGTCCCCACGGTGCGGAGCGGATGCCGACAGCAACGGTTCGTAGTAGTCCAGCACGGCGGCGGCGGCGCTGTCGGTGACGAACTGCAGCGTGCCGGAGGCGCCGCTCGACGTGACCGTGCACAGCACCGCCCCCGGCGGCGCATCGGGCCAATCGGTGGGCAGCGCCGGGACGGCCGTGGCATCCGGGATGGCCGTCACGGCCTCACCGCACGCGGCTCGCAGCCGCTCCAGCTCGGCCGCCCCGGAGCCTCCGGACTCCTCCCCCGTCCCCTCATCCGCAA
>NZ_JBASZT010000448.1:0-11902 GCF_049661145.1 Microbacterium sp. | reverse complement strand
GCGCACTGCTGTCGCGCGCGCTGAGGCTGGTCGCCGACCAGCGCGGCCGCACCGTCGCGACGGTGTACGTCGCGCGGATCCTCGATGCCGCACAGCTCGAGCGGCTCCGAGCCGCGCTGTCGGAGCGCTACGGCACCGACGTCGCGCTCAACGTCGTTCTCGACACCACGGTGGTCGGGGGCGTCCGTGTCGAGATCGGCGACGACGTCATCGACGCCACCGTGTCGTCCCGCCTGAATGACCTGCGACAGCGCCTCGCAGGCTAGAACTTCCCGCTCGAGCCGAGCGGATATGCCGGGTCCGCCCGGCGACAGACATCCCACCAAGAAGGAACACCATGGCAGATCTGACCATCAGCCCCGACGTCATCCGTGACGCGCTGAAAGACTTCGTCGCCGCGTACGAGCCGACGGCCGCTGCCGCGACCGAGGTCGGCACCGTCGTCGACGCCGCCGACGGCATCGCGCACGTCGAGGGCCTCCCCGGCGTCATGGCCAACGAGCTCGTCCGCTTCGAGAACGGCGTCGAGGGCCTCGCGCTGAACCTCGACGAGAACGAGATCGGCGTCGTCGTCCTCGGTGACTTCTCGGGCATCGAGGCCGGCCAGAAGGTCACTCGCACGGGTGAGGTCCTCTCCGTCGCCGTCGGCGACGGCTACCTCGGCCGCGTCGTCGACCCGCTGGGGACCCCGATCGATGGGCTCGGCGAAATCGAAACCTCGGGCCGCCGCGCCCTCGAACTGCAGGCGCCCGGCGTCATGCAGCGCAAGTCCGTTCACGAGCCCATGCAGACCGGCATCAAGGCGATCGACGCCATGATCCCCGTCGGCCGCGGCCAGCGTCAGCTCATCATCGGCGACCGCCAGACCGGCAAGACGGCGATCGCCATCGACACGATCATCAACCAGAAGTCCAACTGGGAATCGGGCGACGTGAACAAGCAGGTGCGCTGCATCTACGTCGCGATCGGTCAGAAGGGCTCCACGATCGCGTCGGTCAAGGGTGCGCTGGAGGATGCCGGTGCGATGGCCTACACGACGATCGTCGCGGCCCCGGCATCGGACCCCGCCGGCTTCAAGTACCTCGCCCCCTACACCGGCTCAGCCATCGGCCAGCACTGGATGTACGGCGGCAAGCACGTCCTCATCATCTTCGACGACCTGTCGAAGCAGGCCGAGGCCTACCGTGCCGTCTCGCTGCTGCTGCGCCGTCCGCCGGGACGCGAGGCGTATCCGGGCGACGTCTTCTACCTGCACTCGCGTCTGCTGGAGCGTTGCGCGAAGCTCTCGGACGAGCTCGGGGCCGGTTCGATGACGGGTCTGCCGATCATCGAGACCAAGGCCAACGACGTGTCGGCGTACATCCCGACGAATGTCATCTCGATCACCGACGGCCAGATCTTCCTGCAGTCCGACCTGTTCAACGCCAACCAGCGCCCCGCGGTGGACGTGGGCATCTCGGTGTCTCGCGTCGGCGGTGACGCTCAGGTCAAGTCGATCAAGAAGGTCTCCGGAACGCTCAAGCTCGAGCTCGCGCAGTATCGCTCGCTCGAGGCGTTCGCCATGTTCGCCTCCGACCTCGACGCGGCCTCGCGCCGTCAGCTCGCGCGCGGCGCGAGGCTGACCGAACTGCTCAAGCAGCCGCAGTACGATCCGTATCCCGTCGAGGAGCAGGTCGTCGCGATCTGGGCGGGAACGAACGGCAAGCTCGACACGATCGAGGTCGAGGACGTCCTGCGGTTCGAGCGCGACCTGCTCGACTACCTCAAGCGCAACACGTCCATCCTCGACACCCTGCGTGAGACCAACGTCCTCGACGACGACACCGTCGCCGAGCTCGAGAAGGTCACCGACGAGTTCATCCTGGAGTTCCAGGGCGGCAAGGGCCAGGCGATCGACAATCCCGGTCACGAGGAGTTCGCCGCCGCGCACGAGGAAGATGTGAACCAGGCGACGATCGTCAAGGGCCGTCGCGGCTGAGCCGCGGGTACTGAGACGCACGGCCGACTGAACTCATGGGCGCACAACTCCGGGTCTACAAGCAGAAGATCGCTTCTGCTCAGACGACCAAGAAGATCACGAAGGCGATGGAACTCATCGCGGCTTCGCGCATCCAGAAGGCGATGGCGCGCGTGCGCGCGTCCTCGCCCTTCTCGCTGGCCGTGACACGAGCCGTCTCCGCTGTGGCGACGCACTCGAACGTCCACCACCCGCTCACGACCGAGCGCGAGACGATCCGGCGTTCCGCGATCGTCATCTTCGCGAGCGACCGAGGACTCGCGGGCGCGTTCAACTCGCAAATCCTTCGCGAGGGCCTGCAGCTGGGCGAACTGCTGCTCTCGCAGGGCAAAGAGATCGAGTACTTCCTGGTCGGACGCAAGGCCGTCGGCTACTTCCAGTTCCGGCGCATGGCGGCGGCGGGGGAGTGGACGGGCGACACCGACACCCCGCACTTCAACACGGCGGAGCAGATCGCCGGCGCCGTCCTCGACGCCTACGACCGCGGCGGCGCGGAGCCGGGCGGCGTGGACGAGATCCACCTCGTCTACAACCGCTTCGTCAGCATGATGACGCAGGAGCCCGAGACGGTACGCCTGTTGCCGCTGGAGGTCGTGGAGGCCGACGAGGTTCCCGGCGGTACCGCATCCGGTTCGCAGGTGTATCCGTTGTACGAGTTCGAGCCGAGCCCCGAGGTCGTACTCGACGCTCTGCTGCCCGTCTACGTGCAGAGCCGCGTGTTCAACGCGCTGCTGCAGTCGTCGGCGGCCAAGCACGCCGCGACGCAGAAGGCGATGAAGAGCGCGAGCGACAACGCCGACAAGCTCATCACCGACTACACCCGCCTGCGCAACAACGCGCGTCAGGCCGAGATCACCCAGCAGATCGCCGAGATCGTCGGCGGCGCGGACGCCCTGGCGTCCGGCAAGTAACGACCACACCGAAAGAGACAGACAATGACTCCCACCGCCACCGCCGAGAAGGTCGAGACGACGGTCGTCGGGCGCGTTGCACGCGTCACCGGCCCGGTCGTCGACATCGAGTTCCCGCACGATGCGATCCCCGACATCTACAACGCCTTGAAGACGACGATCGCTTTCACCGGCGACGAGGAGAACGCGCAGGAGATCACGCTCGAGGTCGCGCAGCACCTCGGCGACGACCTCGTGCGCGCCATCTCGCTCAAGCCCACCGACGGCATGATCCGCGGGCAGGAGGTGCGCGACACCGGCGGTCCCATCACGGTCCCCGTCGGCGATGTCACCAAGGGTCGCGTTTTCAACGTGACCGGCGACGTGCTCAACGCCGAGCCGGGCGAGACCATCGAGGTCACCGAGCGCTGGGGCATTCACCGCGCTGCCCCCAACTTCGACCAGCTCGAGTCGAAGACGCAGATGTTCGAGACCGGCATCAAGGTCATCGACCTGCTCACCCCATACGTGCAGGGCGGAAAGATCGGCCTGTTCGGCGGCGCCGGCGTCGGCAAGACGGTTCTCATCCAGGAGATGATCCAGCGCGTCGCGCAGGACCATGGCGGCGTCTCGGTGTTCGCCGGTGTCGGCGAGCGCACGCGTGAGGGCAACGACCTCATCCACGAGATGGAGGAGGCGGGCGTCTTCGACAAGACCGCGCTCGTCTTCGGTCAGATGGACGAGCCGCCGGGGACGCGCCTGCGCGTCGCGCTGTCGGCCCTCACGATGGCGGAGTACTTCCGTGACGTGCAGAAGCAGGACGTGCTGCTGTTCATCGACAACATCTTCCGCTTCACGCAGGCCGGCTCCGAGGTCTCGACGCTGCTCGGCCGCATGCCGTCGGCCGTGGGCTACCAGCCGAACCTCGCCGACGAGATGGGCGTGCTGCAGGAGCGCATCACCTCGACGCGCGGTCACTCGATCACCTCGCTGCAGGCGATCTACGTGCCCGCCGACGACTACACCGACCCGGCTCCCGCGACGACGTTCGCGCACCTGGATGCCACCACCGAGCTCTCGCGTGAGATCGCGTCGAAGGGCCTCTACCCCGCCGTCGACCCGCTGGCCTCGACGAGCCGCATCCTCGACCCGCGCTACATCGGTGCCGACCACTACCGTGTCGCGACCGCAGTGAAGCAGATCCTGCAGAAGAACAAGGAGTTGCAGGAGATCATCGCGATCCTCGGTGTCGACGAGCTCTCCGAAGAGGACAAGGTCGTCGTCGCGCGCGCCCGCCGCATCCAGCAGTTCCTCTCGCAGAACACCTACATGGCGAAGAAGTTCACCGGTGTCGAGGGCTCCACGGTGCCGATCGCGGAGACGATCGCCTCATTCGACGCGATCGTCCGCGGAGACTACGACCACGTCGCCGAGCAGGCGTTCTTCAACGTCGGCGGAATCTCCGACGTCGAAGAGAAGTGGGCGAAGATCCAGAAGGAGAACGGCTGAGATGCCTCTCACCGTCACTCTCGTCTCGGCGGAGGAAGAGGTCTGGCACGGCGAGGCGTCCCTCGTCGTCGCCAAGACCGTCGAGGGCGAGATCGGCTTCATGACAGGTCACGAGCCGGTGCTCGCCATCCTCGCCGAGGGCGAGGTGCGCATCACCCAGGTCGACGGCTCCAAGGTGGTCGCTAGCGCCGATGACGGGTTCTTGTCGATGGAGAACGACGAGCTCACGATCGTCGCCGGACACGCGACCCTGCGGGCCTGAACCGCGTCCGCGTTTCGACTCGGCCCTTCGGGCTTCGCTCAACGAGCGGTGGCCCCGTGCGTCGAGCGACGAGCGCAGCGAGGAGTCGAAACGCCCCCAACATGCTGATCCTCCTGCCACCCTCCGAGACAAAGCGTGCCGGCGGCCGCGCTCGACCACTCGACCTCGGGGCGCTCGCTCTGCCGCAGCTGCGGACGCGGCGCGAAGCGGCCGTCGACGCGCTCGTGGCGCTGAGCGCGGATGAGGACACCGCCGCACGCGTCCTCAAGCTGTCGCCGCGACAGCGTTGCGAGATCGCGGACAATGCCGCCGTTCGGACGGCTCCGACGATGGCCGCGATCGATCGGTACACCGGGGTGCTGTACGACGCGCTGGATGCCGGGACGCTCGCGGCGGCGGAAAGGCGCTGGCTGGGCGGGCACGTCCTGATCCACTCCGCGCCGTTCGGTCCCGTCGGGGCGCTCGATCCGATCCCCGCCTATCGGCTGTCCGCAGGGAGCTCTGTCCCCGGCATCCCTCCGCTGCGGCGGCATTGGGCGGAGGCGGTGATGGCGGCGATCGCCGAGGCCGCACCGTCGTTCGTGCTCGATCTGCGCTCCGAGGCGTATGCCGCACTGGGCCCGTTACCCGCCGACGTGCCATCGGCGTACCTGCGGGTCGTGACGGAAGGCTCGGACGGGACGGTCCGCGCCCTGAACCACTTCAACAAGCAGGCGAAGGGCGCCCTCGTGCGCGCGCTCGCTCAGTCACGCCCGCGTGTCAGAACCTCGGCCGCCCTGCTGCGCTGGGCCGCCGCCCAAGGACTCGACCTGCGGCGCGGCTCTCCCGGCGAACTCGCGCTCGTCGTCTGAACTCCGCGCCGCGACCGCGCCCGTCTCCTGTTGCGGCACCACCGATCTGGTGCACCCCGGCAGGATTGTGGCGCCGTCGCGCCGCGAACCTCAGCGCTTCGTGTTCGCGGCGGTGCGCTCGGTGTTCTCCGCGATCGCGACGAGGGCGACGCCGGCCTCGATGACGAAGCGCAGCACGACGACGGCCAGGAAGGCCAGGATCGGCGCCACGACGACCGTCGAAACGATCAGCGCGATGCCGCCGCCCGGATTCCACCACAGCGCCCCGATGCCCGACACGATGCCGCCGACGAACGCGGCGACGAAGGAGATGCCGATGGCGACGAGCCCGACGAGGTAGAAGATGCTCGCGAGGCGGCGCGTGATGAAGCGCGTGAACGACAGGTCGAACAGCGCCGACAGAAAGCCGCGGCCGATGTCGTCCAGGTCACCGACCAACCGCGGCACTCCGGTGTCGTCGACGCCGGCGATGCCCTCGCTGTGCGTGCCGGTCGCGGCGGCTTCGGCCGCCTCGGCGGCGGAGCGCTCGGGAACCGGTGGTGGAGTCGGCGTGGTCGGGTCGGTCATGGGGGTCCTCCCTCGGGATGCTGTGGCCAGGCTATCGATGCTCGTCGACGCGCGCGAGGAAACAGGGCTGGTCGCCGCGGCATCCGTGGCCCTACGATGACTGCTGACGGGGCAGCACCCGTTCCTGCCGGCGTTTCCCCGGTGTGCGAGATCACAGAAAGGCTGTCAATGAGCGACAATTACTCCGGCGCGGGGTACTTCGCCGTGCTGGCGTTGTTCGGGTTCTTCGTGTTCATCTTCGTCGTCATCGCCTACGTGCTTTCGGCGTGGTTCCTGATGAAGATCTTCGACAAGGCGGGCGTTCAGGGCCGCTGGCGCGCGTGGGTGCCGGTGTACAACTTCATGGTCTTCAGCAAACTCGGTGACCTGAGCCCGTGGGTGATGCTCATCGCCGTCGGCGCAGCGATCGTGCTCGGCCAGATCCCCGGCATCGGTTGGTTCTTCGGCCTGCTGCCGCTCCTGGTCGGTGCGTTGGTGGCGTGGCGGGTGGGGCTCAAGCTGCAGAAGGACACGCCCTGGGTCGTCCTCTACGTCCTGCTGTCGATCGTCTGGCTCGGGATCAACGCGTTCGACAGGTCGCGGTGGAACCCGGTCATCCCGCCCGCCCCGTGGGCCTCGAACACCTTCTTCGCGGACAGTACCGTCTGGCAGGGAGTTCCCGTGCAGCCCGCCGGCGCGGTAGCTCCTCCCGCAGCCGGATATCAGCCGCCCCCCGCCGGCTACCAGCCGCCCGCGGGCTACCAGCCGCCGGCACCGCCGGCCGGTTACCAGCCGCCGGCACCGCCGGCCTACCAGCCTCCGCCGCCCCCGGCATCCGAGCCCCCGACGACGGAGCCCCCGACGGCCGAGCCTCCCGCGCCCGAGCCACCGCGCGCCTGACCGGCGGTTCGCTGACAGCGCACGAACGCGGTTGAACCGGATCGCACAGCGGGCGTAGCGTCGATCCGCGCCCCTTCAGGACGCGGAAAGGGGATGCCGTGCTCGGCAGAATCCTCCTGCGCTACCTCGCGCCGGCGTGGCCGTTGCTGCTCCTGGTGATCGTGTTCCAGCTGGGGCAGTCGATCGCGTCGCTGTTGCTGCCGACCCTCAACGCCGACATCATCGACAAGGGCGTCGTCACCGGCGACATCGGCTACATCTGGGGCACAGGGGCAGTCATGCTCGGTGTGAGCGCCGTGCAGGTCCTGTGTGCGCTCGTCGCCGTGTACTTCGGTTCGCGCTTGTCGATGGGCATGGGCAAACGGGTCCGCGCGGACCTGTTCCACCGCGTCGTCGCGTTCTCGCAGCGCGAAGTGGGTCAGTTCGGCGCGCCGTCGCTCATCACCCGCAACACGAACGACGTGCAGCAGGTGCAGATGCTCGTGCAGATGTCAGCGACGATCATGGTGGCAGCTCCTATGCTCGCGATCGGCGGCGTCGTGATGGCGGTGCGGCAGGACATCGGGCTGTCGTGGCTCATGGCCGTCTCGGTGCCGGTGCTGCTCGTGATCGTCTCGCTCATCGTCGTGCGGATGGTCCCCGCGTTCCGGAAGATGCAGGCGCGCATCGACCGCATCAACCAGATCCTGCGGGAGCAGCTGACCGGCATCCGCGTCGTGCGGGCATTCGTCCGCGAGGAGCAGGAGCGCGAAAGGTTCGTGCGCGCGAGCGAGGACGTCATGGAAACGGGGCTTCGCGCCGGCAACCTCATGGCGCTGATGTTCCCCGTCGTCATGCTCGTGATGAACGTGTCGTCGGTCGCCGTGATCTGGTTCGGCGCCGGGCAGGTCCAGAGCGGCGACGTGCAGATCGGTACGCTGTTCGCGTTCCTCAGCTACATGATGCAGATCCTCATGGGCGTCATGATGGCGACGTTCATGTTCGTCATGATCCCGCGCGCCGCCGTCTGCGCCGATCGCATCGGGGCCGTGCTGGCGACGGAGCCGTCCGTCGAAGCACCCGCCGTGGCGGCGTCGGCCGACCGCGCCGGCGGCCGCGTCGTGTTCGACGACGTCGAATTCACCTACCCGGGCGCCGACGCCCCCGTGCTGCAGCGCATCTCCTTCGCCGCAGAGCCCGGCACCACGACCGCGATCATCGGGTCGACCGGAGCGGGAAAGTCGACGCTCGTCGGGCTCATCCCCCGGCTCTTCGACGTGACCGGCGGCGCCGTCACGGTGGACGGCATCGACGTGCGCCGACTCGACCCGGACGACTTGTGGGATCGGGTGGGTCTCGTGCCGCAACGCGCGTTCCTGTTCGCGGGGACGGTCGCTTCGAACCTCCGCTACGGCGACGCGTCGGCATCCGACGACGACCTCTGGCATGCCCTCGAGCTCGCGCAGGCGCGGGAGTTCGTAGAGGCGCTTCCCGGCGGTCTCGACGCGGCGATCGCGCAGGGCGGCACGAACGTGTCGGGCGGCCAGCGGCAACGGCTGGCGATCGCGCGAGCGCTCGTGAAGCGCCCCGAGATCTACATCTTCGACGATTCGTTCTCGGCGTTGGACCTGCAGACCGACGCCGCGCTGCGGCACGCGCTCGACACCCACCTGCCCGGCGCCACCCGCATCGTCGTCGCGCAGCGGGTGTCGACGATCCGTCACGCCGATCAGATCGTCGTGCTCGACCACGGCCGCGTGGTCGG
Source organism: Microbacterium sp. (assembly GCF_049661145.1). Taxonomy (GTDB): domain Bacteria; phylum Actinomycetota; class Actinomycetes; order Actinomycetales; family Microbacteriaceae; genus Microbacterium. Next base: position 3,183 of record NZ_JBASZT010000448.1, on the reverse strand, counting down.
TCTCGGCGCACACGACGAGCTTGTGGACACGAGCGCGACCTACCGCGAGATCGTCGAGTCGCAGCTCGCGGCGGAGGCGACCTCGTGAGCGGCCCAGGCGGCGGGCGCGGCCCACGAGGTCCGATGGCGGGCGCTCCCACCCAGAGGGCGCAGAACTTCGGACCCAGCGCGAAACGCCTGCTCGGGACGCTGCGGGTGGATGCCGGAGGGCTCGTCGTCGTGGTCCTGCTCGGCGTCGCGTCGGTGACGCTGTCGGTGCTGGGGCCCAAGATCCTCGGCGAGGGCACCAACGTCGTGTTCGCCGGGTTCATCTCGATGCAGCTGCCCGCCGGCGCGACCAAGCAGCAGGTCATCGACCAGCTCACTGCCGGCGGCAACCAGCAGCAGGCCGACATGCTCAAGGCGATGGAGCTCACGCCGGGCGCCGGCATCGATTTCGGTCACCTCGGGTCGATCATGCTCGCCGTCCTCGCGGTGTACGTCTTTGCCGCTGTGTTCAACTGGGTGCAGGCGCGCGTGCTCAACGGGATCGTCCAGCGCGCTATGCACCGGCTGCGCGTGCGGGTCGAGGACAAGATCCACCGGCTGCCGTTGTCGTACTTCGACGGCGTGCAGCGGGGCGAGGTGCTCAGCAGGGTCACGAACGATGTCGACAACATCGGTCAGACCATGCAGCAGACGCTCTCGCAGGTGATCATGTCGCTGCTGACGGTCGTCGGCGTCCTCGCCATGATGTTCGTCATCTCACCGCTGCTCGCGGTCATCGCGCTCGTGACCATCCCCTTGACGATCGTGGTCACCACGGTGGTCGCCCGCCGCTCCCAGAAGCTGTTCGTCGCCCAATGGCGGGCTACCGGCATCCTGAACGCACGCGTCGAGGAGACGTTCTCGGGCCACTCGGTCGTGAAGGTGTTCGGTCATCAGAAGGCTGTCGAGGCGGACTTCGCCGACGAGAACGAGGAGGTCTACCGCGCGAGCTTCGGTGCGCAATTCCTCTCCGGCGTGATCATGCCGTCGATGATGTTCATCGGAAACCTCGTGTACGTCGCGATCGCCGTGGTGGGCGGCCTGCAGGTCGCCGGCGGGCTGCTGTCGATCGGTGATGTTCAGGCGTTCATCCAGTACTCTCGGCAGTTCACGCAGCCCCTCAGCCAGCTCGGGTCGATGGCGAACCTGTTGCAGTCCGGCGTCGCCAGCGCCGAGCGCGTGTTCGAACTGCTCGACGAACCCGAGCAGTCGACCGACCCCGACCCGGCACGATCTCCTGCGCCCGATGCCGCCGAACTCGCGTTCGCCGACGTCGACTTCCGGTACACACCCGACGTGCCGCTCATCGACGGCCTCTCACTGCGAGCGCGCCCCGGGAGCACGGTCGCGATCGTCGGACCCACGGGAGCGGGCAAGACGACCCTCGTAAACCTCATCATGCGCTTCTACGATGTGGATGCCGGCGTCATCTCCCTCGACGGCGTCGACACGCGGCGGATGACGCGCGCCGATCTGCGCTCCCGCACCGGAATGGTGCTGCAGGACACCTGGCTGTTCTCGGGGACGATCCGCGAGAACATCGCCTACGCGAGGCCCGAAGCGACCGAGGAGGAGATCGTCGCCGCGGCGACCGCCGCGTATGTCGACCGTTTCGTGCACGCGCTGCCCGAAGGATACGACACCGTGCTGGACGACGAGGCGACGGGCCTGTCGGTCGGGGAGCGGCAGCTCGTCACGATCGCGCGAGCCTTCCTCGCCGATCCGCGTATCCTCATCCTCGACGAGGCGACGAGCTCCGTCGATACGCGCACCGAGCTGCTGATCCAGCGCGCGATGTCGCGGTTGCGCGCCGATCGGACCGCGTTCGTCATCGCGCATCGCCTGTCGACGATCCGCGACGCGGACCTCATCCTCGTGATGGAGCACGGGGCCATCGTCGAGCAGGGTACGCACGATGAGCTGCTCGCCGCCCAGGGCGCCTATCGGCGGCTGTACGACGCGCAGTTCGAGGCGGCGATCGACGACGAGGCGACTCGTGCGGCGGCGTCGGTCGTTCCTGTCACGCCGGGCGCGCCGGTGGCCCGGGGAGCCGTCCACTAGAGTGTGACCGTGCCTGAAGCCGCGACCCAGTCGCGCACCGTCCCTCTTGCCGACGGTGCGTTGGAACTGCAGTGGTCCGAGATCACGCACACCGGTCGTCGGCGCGAGGTGAACCAGGATGCCGTCCTGGCCCTGTATCCGCTGTTCGTCGTCGCCGACGGCATGGGCGGACACATCGGTGGTGAGATCGCGAGCTCCCGCACGATCGAACGGCTGCGTGCCGTCGCCGGCAAAGGTGAGGTGACGCCGAAGACGATCGAGAAGGCCCTCACGAGGGCCGTCGCCGACATCGCCTCGCACCCCGACGCGACCGACGACGGGACGGGAACGACCGTGACGGGTGTCTATCTCGACACGTCGACCCCCGAACCGACGTGGGTGACGCTCAACATCGGCGACTCGCGGGTATATCTGTTCCGCGACGGCGGGCTCGCACAGGTGACGACCGACCACTCCGTCGTACAGGAGCTCATCGCCGCCGGACGGCTCAGCCCCGAGGAAGCAGAGAACCACCCGTACGGAAACGTCATCACCCGCGCCGTCGGCCCGTCGGACGAGGTCGCGCCGGACTACGTCCGGCTGGAGGTGCTCGATGGCGACCGGTTCGTGGTCTGCAGCGACGGGCTCACGAAGGAGCTCACGGATTACGGCATCCTGCACTTCCTGCTGCAGCACGAGGACCCCACCGAGGCTGCCGACGACATGCTCGAGGCAGCGCTCGAGAACGGCGGACGCGACAACATCACGATCATCGTCTTGAACGTGCACCGCATCGCCTCCTCCCCAACAGACGACTGAACCGAGTACTCCACCGATCCCGCCGTGCGGGCCCCACGGGCCGCTCCTCCCCGGTTGACTGGCCGGCATGAGTGAAGACTTCGAATCGGATGCCGACGACCCGCTGCGGCTGCCGGCGGCCCCTGCCGCCCCGCCGAGGCCCCAGGTTCCTCTGCTGACCGCTGTCGTCCCGGTGGTCGGTGCCGTCGTGCTGTGGCAACTCACCGGCTCGGCGTACGCGCTGTGGTTCGCCGCTCTCGGACCGTTGCTGGCGGTGGCAGGCTTCGTCGACGGCATGCGTGGCGCCCGGCGCGCCAC
>NZ_JBASZT010000447.1:0-9194 GCF_049661145.1 Microbacterium sp. | reverse complement strand
CTGCTGGTACGTGATCGCGCGGCGCGCGTCGATCGGGATCCGCGGCCGGAACTCGGTCTCGACCGGCCGGCCGGCCGATGGCCGCGGGTCACGTGCGGTGCGCGGGTAGAGCGCCGGTCGCGGGTCGGATGTTTGGGGCGTGTGGCGCGGGTCGAGCGCAGAGCGCGGGTCGCGCGGGTGCGTCGGCATCCGCGGCTCTGCCTTCATGCCGTCACCCTACGCGACCCCCACCGACAAGCGCCGCGTGACCCCGCTGCGCCCCCATCCAGCAGTCGCTTGTGATGGGTGTGTGGCGCGACAACTGTGCCGAAGCGACTGCTGAACGCACCTCGCCTGGACTCGGCAGTCGTTTGTGGTGGGTGCACGAGCCCGGAATTGTGCCGGAGCGACTGCTGAACGCGATACGCGGCGGCAGCGCCCCCGCCCAGCGCTCAGAAGCGGTCGGGTGAGGGGGCGCCGTGGCCGTAGCGGATGACGACGTCGGCGTGCCGGTCGAAGCGGTAGCCGATCCCACGAACGGTGCGCACGATGTCCTCGTAGCGGCCGAGCTTGGCGCGCAAGCGCCGCACGTGGACGTCGATCGTGCGCTCGCCGGGGGCCTCCTCGGCGTCGGCGTGGTTCCACAGCGATGAGACCAGTTCGGTGCGCTCGATCGTGCGACCCTCGCGCAGCACGAGGTACTGGAGCAACTCGAACTCCTTGAAGGTGAGCGCTGCCGACTCGCCGTCGATGTGCACGCGGCGGCGCGAGATGTCGATTGTGACGCCGCCGGGGACGTGGTCCTCCTCGGGCTCCTCGGTCTTGGTGCGGGCGACGGCGCTCGGCTCGTGAAGAGCCAGGCGCACGACGTCGACGTCGCGACCGCCGGCTCCCGTCGGGGCGAGAGCGACGGTTGCGTAGGTCTCGGCGTGCGGCGCGAGCTCGCCGAGCGTGCGACGCAACGCTTCGACGAGGGTCGACAGTGACACGCCGTCGGCGACGGCCTTGCCCTCGTCGATGCCGACGTAGAGGGCGAAACCGCGCGGCGCGGTGCCGACGGGGATGCTGCCCGTCGCCGGAGCGGCGGGAGCCGGAGCGGTCGCGCGGGCAGCGAGCGCAACCGGCGCGGGCGTGGTGGACTCGGCATCCGTGACGGCGTGCAGATGGCGGACGGTGGTGGGACGGGCGAGAAGAGCGGCGTTCGACATGAGTGGTGTCCTTCGGGAGGAACCCGGAGCGGGCGCTTCGACGGGTTCAGGGTGTGTTGCGATGGCCGACCCGGGAGGTACTCGGGGTCGAGGTGCGAGCAGCAGGGACGCGCGTGGCGGGCGATCCGCGATGCTCGGGGGAGCGACGGCCTTGCCCTGAAGACTCAGGTCAGAAGCGGCTGGCGCACCCGGCAGGGCTTACCGTGTCAGTGACACATTCGGCAACACATGGCAACGCGCGGCATCATCGTGCCGACGGGTCCGTTCGCCTCCCGGGCGGACAGAGTGCGTGCGTTGTCAGTCATGTGCCCGATTATGACGAACGGCGTCCCGCCGTGTCAAACCGCGCGGATGCTGCGGCCACCGCATGACGGAATGTGACGAGTTGTCGAGCGCTCCGCCGCACGCGAGAATCGACGGATGCCCGAGCCGGTATCCGCCCCGCGACGTTTCCACATCGTCGGCACCTCGGGCTCGGGGAAGAGTCACCTCGCGCAGCAGGTCGCGGCGCGTACCGGGCTGCCGCGGCTGGATCTCGACGCCGTGTTCTGGGACGCGAACTGGACCTATCGCGATCTGGACGAGGCACACGCGATCATTCGCGCGTTCCTCGATCGGCATCCGGACGGCTGGGTCGCCGACGGCAACTGGACGAACCGCCTCGGCGGACTCCTCGATCCCGGTACGCCGGGAGGTGCCGACGCGCTCGTGTGGGTCGACCAGCCCCGACCCGTCGTCATGCGCCGGGTCGTCGCACGGACGTTCCGCCGCGCCGTCACGCGGGAGGAACTGTGGCACGGCAACCGCGAGCGGCTGGCGAGCTGGCTGCGGTGGGCTCCGGAGGAGAACATCGTTCGCTGGGCGTGGACCGACTACCCGCGGAAGCGGGAGCGGATGCTGCAGGCCATCGCGGACGGCATCCCGGTGGTCCGGCTGCGCGGGCAGCGCGAGGTCGACGCGTGGGTCGCCTCGCTGCCTTCGGGTGGGCGTAGCGTGGAGTCATGAGCACGCTCACGTTCACGGACGAGAAGGACGAGTCGCGGTACACACTCCACGATGGCGATGACCTCGTGAGCGTGCTGGATTACCGTGACGACGGCCGCACGCTCGCGATGACCCGCGCCTACACGATCCCGGCTTTCCGGGGTCACGGCTACGCGGGCGAGATCGTGGCGCGCGCGGTGGCGGAGGTCGCGGCGCGCGGCAACCGGGTCGTCAGCCCGGTCTGCTGGTACGTCGCCGACTGGTTCGACGCGCATCCCGAGCACGCCGACCTGCTGGCCCAGCGCCGCGTCGGCTGACGGTCGGTCCCCGCGATTGAGCAGAGCAGTGGGCTGCGCAAGAGTGGGATGCACGAGTGAGGAGACCCATGAGCAACGATCTTCCCGAGGGCGTCATCAACGCCGAACCCGCCGGCGGCTGGGAGAGCGGCGAGATCGCCGACGAAGAGACCGCCGAGGCCACCGAGCGTGAGGCGGCATCCGCGAACGAGCCGTCCGATGATGTCGAGGCGGACGCGGAGTAGCCCGGGGCCGGGGACGCGCGGGGTCAGTCCGCCAGCCAGCGCCGCAGTTCCGCGGCCGCGGGACCGGCGGTGCGGATGAGCGTCTCGTGGTGGTGACCTGCGACGACGAACGGCGTCGCCTCCGGGATCGCCGCGACGACCTCGTCGAACCAGCCCTGCGGCACGACGGCGTCGAGCTCGCCTCGCACCACGAGCGCGGGCACCGCGATGCGCGGGTAGACGCGTTCGGGGCGGTGGACGAGCATCGCGTGCAGCTTGCGCCGCAGGTGCGGTCCCGCGCGCAGGTATTCGCGGCCGCCGAGCAGCAGCACCTTCGGGCTCTCGCCGAAGAGGTCGCGGCCGAGGCGCCAGAGTTGTGTCAGCGCACGGCGGCGATGTCGATCGACGGTGGGGGCGACGAGCACGAGCCGCTCGACCGTCGCAGGGTGGCGCACCGCGACTTCCGTGACGACCTGGGTTCCCATCGAGTGGCCGAGCAGGATCACCGGCCCGCGGTCGAGGTGACGCAGGTACGCCGCGACGAGGTCGGCGAGGCGCTCCATCGTCGGCGTGCGCTCCGGCTCCGGTGCGTCGCCGTAGCCAGGCAGGTCGACCGCGACGGCGACGGCGTGGTCGTCGAGCCGCTGCACGAGGTCGGCGAACACCTTGCGCCCCATCCCGATCCCGTGCACCAGGACGAACGTCCGCGCGGCGGACGGGTCGCCGCGCCGTTCCGCGATCAGCGTCGACCCGTCATGCGTGAACTCCTCGATCTCGCCGTCGTCTTTGGGGAGCCCCGCGAGTTCGTCGATCGCGCTGTCCACGGCATCCGTCGCCTTCTCGACGACGTCGGATGCCGCATCCGCCGCCGCCTGCAGGGGGGTCCCGTCCGTGGCCATGAAACGAGGGTAGGGCCTGGTTCCGACATCGCACCGCGCGTACCGTGAGGGCATGTGCCGGAACATCCACACGCTCCACAACTTCGAGCCCGCCGCGACGAGCGACGAGGTGCACGCCGCCGCGCTGCAGTACGTGCGCAAGATCGCCGGGACGACGAAGCCCTCGAAAGCGAATCAGGCGGCGTTCGACCGGGCGGTCGCAGACATCGCGCACGCGACGGAGCATCTGCTCCACGACCTCGTCGCCGTCGCTCCGCCGAAGAACCGCGAGGAGGAGGCGGCCAAGGCCCGGGCGCGGGTCGAGAAGTCCGGCCGGTACGCGCCGCGCATCGCGTCGTGAACGCATCTCTGACAATGCGACGCGCATCCCAATGCGGGATGCATCTGTGCTAGCGTCGGATTGTGAGCATTCAGATCGCCGTGCGCCTGCCCGACCGAGTTGTCGCGTTCCTCGACGATGCGGTATCACAGCGACGAGCATCTAGCCGTGCGGCGCTGGTGAGCTCTGCGCTGGAGCGCGAGATGCGGCGGATCGCCGCCGAGAAGGATGCGGAGATTCTCCGTAGCCGAGGTGCGGCCGACGACCTCGACGATCTCGTCGAATGGAGTGCCGGCCTCGAACTCGATGACTAACTCGAAGGTCCACGAGGCAGACTTTCTCGCCGCACGGCGCGGCAGCGCCCCTGAAAAGCAAATGCGAAAGTCTCGTGACATGACCCAGATTTCCTTACCCACGGCGCGGCAGCGCCACTGAGAAGCCGATGCGAGAGATCTGCCTGGCTCGACTCGACAAGACCCGACCTGTGCTCGTCCTCACGCGCGGTGCAGCGCGAGGTGCGATGACGAAAGTCACCGTCGCTCCGATCACCTCGACGGTGAAGGGGCTCAGCAGCGAAGTACCGGTCGGGCCTGAGAACGGGCTCGATCACGGCAGCGTCGTCTCGCTTGACAACGTGGTGACGATTCCGGTCGGACTGCTGGGAGAGACCATCGGGTTCCTCACGGAGGGCCAGGAGACCTTACTGGCGCACGCCATCGTCCTTGCCTTCGACCTCGATCTCCCGCTCCTGCGCGACGTCGTGTGACGCTCCGTCCATCGGCCTACGTCATACGATCGTCCACTCTGGTGCATCGAAGCCAGGGCGAACTCCCGCCACAGCTGGCGGCTCTGAACCGCACGAACTCGAACGTTCGGATACTCGCGGTACGGGCAGCCGAAGAGGATCGGTGGACGTGCAGTGACCCCCGCGACCCCTCGACGCCGCTAGCGTGAACGGGTGACTCCACCCGCTACCGCCGGCATCCCCCTCGATCATGGCCAGCGGTGGCGGGCCTTCTGGGTGTGCGTGTCGGTCGCCGCCCTCACGATCCTCGACCTCAGCAAGGTCAACGTCGCGCTGCCGTCGATCGAGAGCGCGTTCGGGGCCGGGTCGACGCAACTGCAGATCGTCGTGTCGGGCTACGTCCTCATGTTCGGGCTCGCGCTTGTGCCGTTCGGGCGGCTGGGCGACCAGCGCTCGCGCCGGGCGTTGTTCCTCGTCGGGCTCACCCTCTTTCTCGTGACGAGCGTCGTCTGCGCACTCGCCCCGACGATCGAGATCCTCATCGCCGGACGCCTCGTGCAGGGGTTGGCCGCCGGCATCCAGATGCCGCAAGTGTTGGGCACGATCCAGCAGATCTTCGTCGGCAGCGAGCGCGGCCGCGCGTTCGGGCTGTTCGGAGCGACGGTCGGCATCGCGACCGCCTTCGGTCCCACCCTCGGCGGCCTCATGATCGCCGTCGGCGGCGCGCACGACGGCTGGCGCTGGATCTTCTGGCTCAACGTGCCGCTGTGCATCCTCGTGATCGCCGGTGTCATCTGGTTGCTGCCGCAGACGCGGCGACCCAGCGCCGGGCATCTGCACCTCGACCCGGTCGGGCTCGTGCTGTTCGCTTTCACGATCGTGACACTGATGTGGCCGTTCCTGTTCACGACCGGTTCTCCCGACGATGACCCGCGGCGCTGGTGGACTCTCGTCGTGTTCGTCGTGTTCGCGGCGGGGTTCACCTGGTGGGAACGGCGGTACTCGGCATCCGGTCGCGCTCCGCTCGTGCCCTTCTCGCTGTTCTCGATCTCGTCGTTCCGCAACGGGACGCTGCTCGTGACGGCGTACTTCACGGCGGCGCCGGCGACGTTCCTGCTGACGACGCTCTTCCTGCAGGCCGGGGTCGGGCTCGAACCGGTCTTCGCGGGCATGGTCTCGATCGGGTTCGCGGTCGCGAGCGCGATCACCTCCTGGATCGGCGGCAATCTCGTCGGGCGCCTCGGGCGTCCGCTCGTCGTGGGCGGACTCGTCGTCGTGCTCATCGGCGTCGTCAGTCTCGCGATCGTCGCCTACACGGTTCCGGCGGATGCCGTGGCATACGTCATGGCCGGAGCGATGCTCGTGACGGGTGCCGGTGCGGGCCTGGTGATTTCGCCGAACCAGACCCTGACTCTCGCTGACATCCCGCCCCGCGAGGGCGGGCTCGCGGGATCGGTGGGCCAGCTGGGGCAGCGCATCGGGACGGCGGTGGGGACGGCGGTCGGCCTGTCGCTGTTCTACTCCACGGTGTACCGCGAATCCGATGCGGACCACCACGGCCTCGAGGTCTACCACGACGCCTACGCCTACGGCATGGTCGCCGTGGGTGTCTTCGTGGCGCTCGCGCTGCTGGTCGGGGTCGTGGATCTCGGCGCGCGTCGGCGCGCCGAGCGGGCGTGAGCGGTGGCGCCCTACTCGTAGTGGCCGGCGCGCGAGACGATATACAGCTCTCCGTCCATGAAGGCATAGACGAGTCGATTCCTGGCGTCGATGCGAACGCTCAGCAGGCCGTGATCGCTGTGCTTCAGTCGCTCGGCCTTGCCGATCGAGGGGCGGTCTTTTCCCGCTCGCTCGATCTCCTTGATCAGTAGGTTGATGCGCTTGAGCGTCTTTCGGTCCTGGGCCTGCCAGGCCAGGTAGTCATCCCAGGCCTGGTCGCTCCAGAGCTTCTTCACTCGTCATCCACGAGCTCGTGCTCGGTGGCGGCGCCGGCCCGCATCGCGGCAAAGCGGGCATCCATCTCTTCGCCGAATTGGCGCTCGGTCGGGGTAGCGGCGACCACGGCGAACGGAAAGCCGCGACGCGCGACGAACTGGCGCGCGAAGACGTTGAATGCGGCCGCCGAGGTCAGCCCCAGGCTTCTAGCGACCTCGTCGACATCACGCTTCAACTCCGCGTCCATGCGGATGTTGAGTGTTGTGGTCCCCATGCGTCCTCCAGTCCAACCGCGGCGATGTGATACACAGAGTATATCTGCCATGCGCCAGATAGGCCACAGGAGTAGTGATGTGCCGAGTCCACACGCCGCGGATGGCGGTCGTCGGCCGGCCCGGATGGGGTCGGGAGAGCCGCCTGCGGCGGGCCTGCGGGGCGATGTCGGAGACCCGGCATAGCGTGTGAGCATGCGCATCTTGCATACCTCTGACTGGCACATCGGGCGGACCTTCCACGGTCACGCCACGCTCGATGCGCTGCGCGGCGTGCTCGAGACGCTGACCTCGCAGGTGCGCGAGCACGACGTGGACGTCGTCGTCGTCGCGGGCGACGTCTTCGACTCCGCGACGCCCGCGGCGACCTGCTACACCCTGCTCACCGACACCCTCCGCGCCCTCGCCGACACCGGCGCACAGGTGATCGTCACGAGCGGCAACCACGACTCCGCGGCCCGACTGGGGTTTCAGTCGGGGCTGCTGCGCGACGGCATCCACGTGCTGACGGATCCGGCTCGCATCGGAGATCCGATCACGGTGGCGGATGCCGACGGGCCGGTCCACTTCTACGGCATCCCGTTCCTGGAGCCCGCGCTGCTGCGTGCGACGTGGCCCGACGCGCGGTCGCAGGCGGCGGTGCTGGCGCGCGCGATGGACATCGTCCGCGCCGATCTCGCCGTTCGCGGCGGGCGGTCGGTCGCGATCGCGCACTGTTTCGCGGCGGGCGTGGAGCCCACGCCGCACCTCGAGCGCGATATCCAGCAGGGTGGGCTCGACGTCGTGCCGCTTCGGACGTTCGCGGGTGTCGACTACCTGGCGCTCGGTCACATCCACGGCCGGCAGCAGCTCGCTCCCCATATCCGCTACGCGGGCGCGCCCCTGCACTACAGCTTCGGCGAGGGCGACAAGCCGCGCGGGTCGTGGCTCGTCGAGCTGGATGCCGACGGGTTCGCCGGTGCGCAGTGGCTCACCCTGCCGGTTCCGCGTCGCCTCGTGACGCTGCGCGGTGCGTTCGAGGAGTTGCTCACGGACGCCGCCCACACGGATGCCGAGGACGCCTGGGTCTGCGTCGAGTACACCGACGCGCTGCCCGCGCGTGATCCGTTGCGGCGCATGCAGGCGCGGTTCCCGCACTGCGCGAAGGTCGTGCACGCCCCTGCGCTGGCCGCGGCATCCGACGAGCGCAGCTACAGTCAGCGCGTGCGCGCCGCCCGTAGCGACACCGAGCTGGTCGACGCGTTCCTCACGCACGTGCGCGACGGGCAGGGCGCGACCGGCCGCGAGCGGGAACTGCTGTGCGACGTGCTCGACGAGCGCGTGCGGGTGGAGGTGCTGACGTGAAGCTGCATCGGCTGGAGTTGACGGGGTTCGGACCGTTCCGCGACACGCAGGTCGTGGATTTCGACGCGTTCGACGGCGACGGGCTGTTCCTCATCTCGGGACGGACCGGCGCGGGCAAGTCCAGCATCCTCGACGGCGTGAGCTTCGCCCTCTACGGCACCGTGCCGCGGTACGACGGCGTCGAGAAGCGGTTGCGCAGCGACCACAGCTCACTCACCGATCCGACCGAGGTGCGGCTGGAGTTCACGGCCGGTGCGAGCCGTTGGCGTGTGACGCGCGCGCCGGACTACGAGCGCCCCGCGAAGCGCGGCGGCGGACTCACGACCGAGACCGCGCGTGCGGTGCTCGAGGAGCTCGTCGACGGCGTCTGGGTGGGCCGTGCCGCGAAGCCGCGCACGGTGGGGGAGGCTCTCGGCGAGGTGCTCGGTCTGAACGCGCAGCAGTTCCAGCAGGTCATCCTGCTCGCGCAGAACAAGTTCTCGCGGTTCCTGCTGGCTGCCGGCGACGAGCGGCAGACCCTGCTGCGGACTCTGTTCGGCACGCGGCGTTTCGAGCAGTATCGCGACGACCTCGACCGGCGGCGCCGGGACGCACAGCGCGAGCTTGCGGCCGTGGATACCCGGGCGCGGACCCTGCTCGACCAGGCCGAGCGGGTCATCGGCGAGAACGGACTCGCGAGCGAGGTGCACGGAGCCGACGAGGTCGCGGACGCCGGTGGGTCGATGGACGTGGCCGCGGACCGGTCGGCACTCGACCTGGCCGGACGCCGTGAGGCCGCCGACCGGGCGCTGCAGCGCGCGGAGTACCGCATCGAGCAGGCGAGCATCGCGCAGGGGCAGACGGATGCCGCGTATCAGGCCGCTGTGGCCGCCCACACCGACCTGGTGCAGCGCGCACAGCAGAGCCGCGACCGCGCCGCGGCTCGAGTGCGCCTGAGCGCACTCGAGGAGCAAGAACCCCAGGTCGCCGCGGTCCGCGCGCGCCTGGAG
>NZ_JBASZT010000446.1:0-5126 GCF_049661145.1 Microbacterium sp. | reverse complement strand
GCGTCGCCGGTGCGTGTGCTCGCCAACAAGACGCGCGCGGCCACGCTCGGCCTCGACGCGCGCGGGCAGTTGCGCCGCACGCTCGAGCGCTACCTGGGTGTCGGCGAGGTCTGGTTCGTGCCGTGGGACCCCAAGGCGACGGATGCCGGGGTCCTCGCAGCCGCGCCGGTGGGACTCGTCGCGGGTCGATCCGCGTTGTCGGGAGCAATCCGCCGCTTCGTCGGGGAGGCCGTCGATCCACCCGTGCCGGTGCGACAGGCGTCGCAGGCCGGAGCCGACGGGCGTGAGACGTCGCGGCGCGCCACTCGCGGGCGACGTGCCACCCGCACCGCCTGAGACCGCGTCCGCCATAGGCTGGGAAGCGTGTCGACGCTCAGCGATCTCGTCTATGCCCAGGGCCGTTCCACCGACGCGGACGTCGAATGGCTGCACCGCCTGGCCGGCGATGGGCAGCTGCTGGCCGATCTCGCCTTCGCCGATATCGTGATCTGGGTGCCGACGGCCACGGACTCGTTCGTCGCGATCGCGCACGCCAGACCGTCGGGCGCGGCGACCCTGTTCTACCGCGACATCGTCGGCGACCTGGTCCGCCCGCAGTGGCGGACTCAGGTGCGCGACGCGTTCACGCGCGCGACCATCGTCGATTCGGCGTCGCCGGACTGGTTCGAGGAGACACCCACCCGCGTGCGCGCGGTGCCGATCGTACGCGAACTGGGCGTGGCGGATCGTCCGCCGCGCGTCGTCGGGGTCCTCACTCGACACACCAATCTCGGTGAGGCCCGCACCCCGTCCCGGCAGCAGATCACGTTCAACGACTGCGCCGATGACCTGTTCGGGATGGTCGCATCCGCCGACTTTCCCGACCTCGCGGCCCCGACCTCGCCGCGCCGCGGCGCGCCCCGAGCCTCCGACGGGCTCATCCGCGTCGACGTCGACGGCGTCACCACCTTCGCGAGCCCCAACGCGCTGTCGGCGTTCAACCGGCTGGGATTCGACGACGAGCTCGAAGGCGAGTCGCTGCTGGAGGTGACCACCGGCATCCTCCCGAAGGGACGGCAGTTCGACGAGTCGCTGCCCATCGTCATGGCGGGGCGCGCCCCGTGGCGGGCAGACGTCGAGGCGCGCGGCGTGACGGTGTCGCTGCGGACGATCCCGCTCAAGGATCGCGGCACCCGTATCGGTGCGATCGTGCTCTGCCGTGACGTCACCGAGATCCGGCACCAGGAGCAGGAACTCATCACGAAGGACGCGACGATCCGGGAGATCCACCATCGCGTCAAGAACAACCTGCAGACGGTGGCATCGCTTCTGCGCATCCAGTCCCGGCGCACGCACTCCGACGAGGCGCGTGACGCGCTGATCCAGGCGATGCGACGCGTGTCAGCGATCGCCGTGGTGCACGACACCCTGTCCGAAGGACTCGCGCAGAACGTCGACTTCGACGACGTCTTCAACCGCGTGCTCAAGCTCGTCGCCGAAGTGGCGGCGTCGCCGAACACCCGCGCCCGCACTCAGAAGACGGGGACCTTCGGGACGCTGCCGAGCGAGTATGCGACGCCGCTGGCCCTGGCGCTGACCGAGCTCGTGACCAACGCCGTCGAACACGGCTTGGCCGACCAGGAGGGCGAGGTCGAGATCATCGCGCTGCGCACCGACGATCAGCTGTCGGTGCGGGTGCGCGATACCGGCGTGGGACTGCCCGAGGGGCAGGTCGGCCGGGGGCTCGGGACGCAGATCGTGCGCACTCTCATCCAGGGCGAGCTCAGCGGCACGATCGACTGGCACACCCTGGTCGGCTCGGGCACCGAGGTGACGATAGAGATCCCGATGCGCTACATCGAGCGCGCGGGCTGAGGCGTGCGGGCTGAGGGCGGCGTGGCGTTACTTGCCCGGTGATCGCGGCAGATTGACGGCTTCTCGGCGCGCGAACGACCGCTCGAGCGTCGGCGTGGGCCGTCGCGCCGGACTCAGGACGCGCGGCGGGCGCGGGCAGCGCGGCGCTTCAGAGCGCGGCGCTCGTCTTCGGACAGCCCGCCCCATACGCCCGAGTCCTGACCGGTCTCGAGGGCGTACTGCAGGCAGATCTCGGTGACCGTGCAACGGGCGCAGACGGCCTTGGCTTTCTCGATCTGGTCGACGGCGGGCCCGGTGTTCCCGACGGGGAAGAAGAGCTCGGGGTCGACGGCCAGGCAGGCGGCTTTATCGCGCCAATCCATAGGGGGTGCTCCTTGATGCGGGATTGAGAAGTCTCGGGTGGGTCCGACGCCAGGCGTCCGGTACCCTGGTGGGTGTGCGAGCAAATGCTCGCCCCACTTCGCTGTGGGAGCACACGGATATATCCATGGTCCCACGGCTATTCAGATGAATCAAGGGTGAACGTGGCATTTCCTGTGCGATTTGCTGTGCATCGCCTGCACATCCTCGTGCCCCTGGCTCGCGCCGTCCGTCTCGGCGCTCGCGATGCCGGCACTGCCGTCGGCGCCGGACGAAGGATCGTGCTCGCATGAGGATGAGCACCGTGGAGCGCCTCGCCGCCGGCATCCTCGCCCTGCAGAGCATCGCGCTGCTGGTGCTGGCGGGCTGGGAGGTCATGGCGCTCGTCTCCGGCGACTCCGCCGACGTCGGCAGTTCGGTCGCGCTCGTCGTCCTCACCGCGGTCGGCGCGGCGGGACTGGCTGCGTGTGCCGTGGCCGTCGCGCGCGGCGCGTCATGGGGGCGATCCGGCGGGATCGTCGCCCAGTTGCTGCTGCTGGCGGTCTCCTTCGGTGCGCTCACGGGCCCGGCGCCGGCGCCGGCGACCGCCGTCGTGCTCGCGGTTCCGGCGGTTCTCGGCCTGGTGCTGCTCATCCTCGCGACGCGTGCGGCCGCGAGCAGGCGCTGATCGATGCGGTAGCCGCGCCGAGACGGGACATCCGCGACGAGACGCCGCGCGTCGCACGCCGTCTCGCCGATCTGCCGTCTCGCTCCGCGAGGCGGCGCGATGCACGCGACGGTCAGCCGACGCCGAGGAGGCTGCGGACCCGAGCGACGTGGCCCGTCGCCTTCACGTTGTAGAGCGCGTGGGCGACGATCCCGTCCGGGTCGACGACGACGGTCGAACGGAGGACCCCCTCGATGGTCTTGCCGTAGTTGATCTTCTCGCCCCACGCCCCGTACGCGTCGAGGACGGCGTGGTCGGGGTCGCTCAGCAGCGAGTACGTGAGGCCGTCTCGCTCGCGGAACTCTCGGAGCTTCGCCGGTTCGTCACGGGAGATGCCGACGACGGCGTATCCCGCGGCCTGCAGCGGCGCGAGGCTGTCGCGGAAATCGCACGCCTCCGTCGTGCAGCCGGGAGTCATCGCCGCCGGGTAGAAGAACAGCACGACCGCGCGGCCGCGCAGATCGTGGAGGGACACGGGTCCCTCGTCCTGATCGACGAGGGTGAAGTCGGGGGCGGGGGATCCGGGCTCGAGTCGGGGCATGCAATCAGCCTATGCCCGAGACGTCGCCGCACTGCTCGTCTTGTCAGGGGCGCTGCCGCGCCGTGGGGCGAGAGAGTCTGCCTCGGGGATGCGAGACTTCGAGTCAGCTTTTCAGGGGCGCTGCCGCGGCGTGGGGGCAAGAAAAACCTGCCCAGGGGAGGCGAGACTTTCGCATCAGCTCTTCAGTGGCGCTGCCGCGCCGTGGGGCGAGAAAGTCTGCGTCGGGGATGCGAGACTTTCGGGTCAGGAGAAGGTGGTGAGCAGACGTTGCAGCGAGTCCAGCCGCGCCGCGCCCCGTTCGCCCAGGCGCCCCTCGGCGACGGCCTCGACGATCGCGCAGTCGGGGGCATCCGGCAGGTGCGTGCAGCCCCGCGGGCACTCCTCGGCGACGGCCGCGAGGTCGCTGAAGGCTCTCAGGATGTTCGCAGGGTCCACGTGGCCGAGCCCGAACGAGCGCACCCCCGGCGTATCGATGACCCAGCCGCGGGCGCGCTCGCCGACATACCGCAGCGAGACGGTCGAGCTCGACGTGTGGCGGCCACGGCCGGTCACTTCGTTGACATGGCCGGTCGCGCGCTCGGCGGAGGGCACCAGCGCGTTGACGAGGGTCGACTTGCCGACACCGGAGTGCCCCACGAACACCGTCGCGTGCCCGACGAGGCGTTCGCCGATCCGCGCGACCGGCATGCGCCCTCGTCCGCTCGTGAACACCTCCAGGTCGTCGAGTCCTTCGAAGTGCGCGAGGAAGTCCGCCGGGTCGGCGAGGTCGGTCTTCGTCACGACGAGGAGGGGATGGATGCCGGCATCCAGCGCTGCGACGAGGTAGCGGTCCACGAGGCGGGGACGCGGCTCGGGGTCGGCCGCGGCGACCACGACGAGCATCTGGTCGGCGTTGGCGACGACGACCCGCTCGACCTGGTCGGTGTCGTCGGCACTGCGGCGCAGCAGTGACGTGCGCTCCTCGATGCCCACGATGCGCGCCAGGGTCCCCTCTGTCCCGCTCGCGTCGCCGACGATGCGAACGCGGTCGCCTGTGACGATCGGCTGCGTGCGCAACTCGCGGGCCCGCGAGGCGAGCACGGCACGCTCGTCGGAGCCGTCCTCGTCGGCGAGCACTGTATAGCGGCCGCGATCGACGCCCAGCACGCGCGCGACCTGCGCGTCGGCGTGCGCAGGACGGCGCTTGGTGCGCGGGCGGTTGGCCTTGGGGTTCGGCCGCACGCGCACATCCGCCTCGTCGAAGGCGGGCTCGTCATCGTCATCGAGGTCGTCCAACCAGCTCATCGGGTGCCCGCGCTTACTCGGCGGCGAGCATCGCATGCCATAGGGCGGGGAATTCCGGCATGGTCTTTGCGGTCGTGCCGATGTCGTCGATCTCGACCCCGGGCACACGCAGCCCGACGAGGGCGCCCGCCGTCGCGATGCGGTGGTCGTGGTGAGCGCGCCACACGCCGCCATGGAGCGGGGCGGGAGTGATGCGGATGCCGTCGGGCAACTCTTCGGCGTCGCCGCCGAGCGCGCGCAGGTTTGCGACGAGCGCGTCGATGCGGTCGGTCTCGTGGCCGCGGATGTGCCCGATGCCGTGCAGCGTCGTGGGCGCGTCGGCGAAGGCGGCGAGGGCGAACAGCGTCGGCGTCAGTTCGCTCGCCGCCGTCAGGTCGAGGT
>NZ_JBASZT010000445.1:0-2550 GCF_049661145.1 Microbacterium sp. | reverse complement strand
GGCACACTCGGCGCGAGCCGGCCTGACCGCGCGCCACGCCCCGCCCGCCACGCCCCGGTCACCCCTCACGCCCCGGTCACCCCTCACGCCCGGTGATCCCCGCGGTCGAAGCGATCACGTCGCGCATCTTCTTCTCCAGCGCCTCGAAGAACATCGAGAGCGGGAACTCGTCGTCCAGCACGGCATCCGTGTACCCCTTCGGCGCGCCGGCGAGCACCTCGTCGGACAGCCCGCGTGCCCACAGGGATGCCGGGTGCGGCGTCAGCACCGAGCGGATCAGCTCGTAGGTGGCGAGCCAGTGCGCGACCTTCGGGCGGTCGATCGACTCCCAGTACAGCCGGTCGATCGCGTCGCTCAGGGCGATCACGGCCGCCGGCACCCGGTCCCAGTCGAATGCCAGCGCGGTGTCGGTCCAGTGCAGCACGCCGCGCTGGTGCAGCCACGCGAACAGCAGCTGACCGCCCAGCCCGTCGTAGTTGCGCACGCGCGTGCCGGTGATCGCGAAGCGGAAGATCCGGTCGAAGATCACGGCGTACTGCACGAGTCGGGCGTGCTCGCCGATCTCGTCGGCCCGCGCGCCGAGCGCGACGCACTCCCGGAACGCCGTGAGGTCGCAGCGCAGTTCCTCCAGCGAGTACAGGAAGAACGGCATCCGCTGCTTGATCATGAACGGATCGAACGGCAGGTCGCCGCGCATATGTGTGCGGTCGTGGATGAGGTCCCACATGACGAACGTCTCCTCCGTCAGACGCTGGTCCGTCAGCATCCGCGCCGCCTCCTCCGGCACGTCGAGCTTCGTGATCTCGGATGCCGCGCGCACGACGCGCCGGTAGCGCGCCGCCTCGCGGTCCTGGAAGATCGCGCCCCATGTGAACGTCGGGATCTCCCGCATCGCGACCGTCTCGGGGAACAGCACCGCGGAGTTCGTGTCGTACCCGGGGGTGAAGTCGATCAGCCGCAGGCTGACGAACAGCCCGTTCGTGTAGGTCGCCTCCAGTTCGGCGATGAACTCCGGCCAGATCACCTCGCACAGCACCGCCTCGACGTGCCGGTCGCGCGACCCGTTCTGCGTGTACATCGGGAACACGACCAGGTGCTGCAGTCCGTCGATGCGATGCTGCTGCGGCTGGAACGCGACGAGCGACTCGAAGAAGTCGGGAACGCCGAGCCCCGTGTCGACCCAGCGCTCGAGATCGTGGACGGATGCCGACAGGTACTCGGCATCGTGCGGGAACAGCGGCGCGAGCGCCCGCATCGAGCCGACGATCGCCTCGATGCACACGCGTGCCTCGGTGTGGTCGTCAGCGTCGGGGACCGATCCGTCCTGCGCCTGCAGCTGCTGCAGGGTGGTCGCGGCGTCCTTGAGCGCGAGCCATGCGGGCTGCCGCTCGACCGGGCGGCTGTCTGCGACGACCTCGGTGGAGAACCCGTCGATGAACGCGGTGTGGGGCATGATTGTCTCCAGTTCGATGAGTTGCGGGAATATTTACGGGTGATACCGAATCTGTCCGATATTGTTTCATGCATGGAGGATGCTGTCGACCAGCGGATCGTCGCCGAGGTCGCCCGCGACGGACGCGCGACGCTCGCAGACCTGTCCGCTGCGACCGGGCTCTCGGTCTCGGCGGTCCAGGCGCGGCTCAAGCGGCTGGAGTCGCGGGGCGTGATCACCGGGTACCGCGCCACCGTCGATCCCGAGGCGGTCGGTCGTCCGCTCGCCGCGTTCATCGAGATCACACCGCTCGATCCCGCTCAGCCCGACAACGCGCCGGAGCTGCTGGAGCACCTCGCCGCGATCGAGGCGTGCCACTCGATCGCGGGTGATGCCGCCTACATGCTGTTCGCCCGCGTCGCCTCGCCGCGCGCGCTCGAGGACCTCGTCCGCGATATTCGCCACGCCGCGAACGTCCGCACCCGCACGACCGTCGTGCTGCAGACCTTCTACGAGCACCGCCCGGTGCTGCCCTTGTCCGCGTGAGCGGCCCGCGGATACATCTCGCGGCGGATGGCGGGGCCGACGCCGTCGCGTAGCGTCGAAGCGTGTTCCGCGCGCTCACCCGTACCCAGCTCGTCGTCGACATCGTCGTCGCGGGCATGTTCGTGGTGATCGCACTGCCGTTCGACCTGGATATCGGCAGGTTCAGCGACAACAACGCGCTCGGCACCGTGCTCGTCGCCCTCGGCATGGGCACGGCGCTGGGGCTGCGGCGCGCGGCTCCTGGCCTGGCGTTGACGGTGGCGTGGGCGAGCGCGATCGTGCAGATGTCGCTCGGCCGCCCGCCCAGCGCGGCCGACGTCGCGATCTTCGGCGTGCTCTACGCCACCGCGGCCTACGGCAGCCGCCGTGTGTTCTGGGCGGGTCTGGCCTCGACGTTCGGCGGTGCCGTGGTCATCACGGTGTACCTGTTCGCCCCGGCCGCCGCCGCCTTCGCCGTTGACGCCTCGACGATCACGACCGCGCTCGCGGTGGCCATCGCCGCGCTGTTCGGGCTCGGCCTTGCCTGGACGATCGGGGCCCTCGTCCGCACCGGCATCCGCGCGCGCCAGGAC
>NZ_JBASZT010000444.1:0-3180 GCF_049661145.1 Microbacterium sp. | reverse complement strand
CGCCCAGCTCGTGCAGTTCGTCGGCGCGGGCGCGCAGCACCTCGTCGACGGTGCCACGGGCCGTCGTTCGACCCTCGTGGTCGAGCACGACGACGCGGTCGGTGATGCCGACGACGGCATCGAGATTGTGCTCCACGAGCACGATCGCCCGGTCGCCCGCCGCGACGAGTTCGCCGAGGGCGGCGTAGACCTCCTCGATCCCCTCCGGGTCGAGGTTCGCGGTGGGCTCGTCGAGGACGAGCAGCGGCGACCCCATCGCGAGCGCGCACGCGATCGCGAGGCGCTGCTTGCCGCCGCCGGACAGGCGGTCGGGGTTCTCGTGGCGCCGCTCCCACAGACCCATCCGCCGCAGCGCCGTCTCGGTGCGGGCGAGCACGTCCGCGACCGGCAGCCGCAGGTTCTCCGGCCCGAACGCGACCTCGTCGAGCAGCGTCCCGGTCACCAGCTGCGCATCGGGATCCTGGAACACCATCCCGACGCGACGGCTCAGTTCCGCGACGGGCGTCGTCGCGGCGTCGAGCCCGTCGATGAGCACCGTCCCGCTCACGTCCGCGGGTACCGCGTGCGGGATCAGTCCGTTGAGCGCGAGCGCAAGCGTGGACTTGCCGGCGCCGCTGGGACCCAGCAGCAGCACGACCTCTCCCGGCGAGACCTGGAACGAGGCGGATGCCGGGGTGCCGGCATCCGCTCCATCGTGCCGGATGCCGACGGCGTCGACGCGCAGCAGCGGGGTCGGGGTCGTGGCGGGGTCGGCCGTGACGGCCGCTCCGGAGACGGCAGAGGTCACGGGAAATCCCAGCGGTCAGGTCAGAGGCGTTCCCCTAACTTAGCCTGCCCTTACTTCCGCGGCCAACCGGTCGGATGCTGAGGAGATGGCGGATGCTGAGGAGCAAAACCCGGTATCGGATCCTCAGAATCCTGCTTTCTCCTCAGGAACCTACGCCTACCCGCCCGTCAGCGCCGCACCGTCTGGCGCGCGACCCCCGCCCGCCGCAGCGCGGCGCCCACACCCAGGCCGATCGCCGTCCACACGATGGGACCGAGCACCGAGAGCGCGAGGTAGGCGATCTGCGCCCACAGCGGGAACGCGCCCAGGTGCGCCGCGAAGAACACGGCGAGCGCGACGACCAGACCGATGATGACGGCCGAGACGAAGAACCGCCACGCCCCCCAGGCGCGGTAACGGGTGAGCGCCGCGACGCCCTCCTGGATGGCGCCGAACAGCAACGCCGTGCCGATGAAGCGCCCCGCCCACACCGGGTTGAACGCGGTCGCGACGAGCGCGGCGAGCACGTGCGTCAGGATCGCGACGAGCGGCATCCGCAGCACTTCCTGCGCCACGATGCCGGGCAGCACGTGCGCACCCAGCACGAAGCCGTACGCGATCGCCAGCGGCGTGGCCAGCAGGACGGGGGTCACGAGACCCGCAACGCCGCCCACGATGCCCGTCGCAACCCCGATGGCGGCGCACACGAGCAGGACGCGCGTCGACAGGATCGGGGTTCGGGCCACGTCTTCAGCGTAGTCCGGCGCCGTCGGATGCCGATCTCCCGTCTCGCGGTGGATGCTGAGGAGATCCGGCGGCGTCAGCCGCGTTTGGTGCCAACGCCCTCGTCAGCCGGAAGGCGATCCTCCAGGGGCGCGGCCTCGGCGGCCTCGACATCGCGAGGACGCCAGCGGATCGCAAGGTCCGGCACTTCGTGCTGCTGCAGGTACTTCACGACGAAGGGGCACACCGGCACCACGGTCTCGTCGCGCGCCGCGACGTCCGCCATCGCCCTGCCGATGAGCAGGGAGCCGAGGCCACGCCCGCCGAACGCCGGATCGATCTCGGTGTGGGGGAAGATGAGTCTGCCCCCGGCATCCGCTACGAACTCGGTGAATCCTGCGACCGTCCCCTCGACGAGCACCTCGTAGCGGTGCTTCTCGTCGTCTCGGACGACCTTAACCTCGTCGGCCATTGCGGCTCCCTCCGTCGGCATGTCTGTGCTCCAACGCACGCGGGCGGGGTTCTGTTCCGTCGCGGGGCCGGGATTCGTCCGCTGGAGGATGTCCGACGACAGTTGCTCCGGTGCGCGGCACTACCGCGCGGCGAGCGCAGTGGCGAGGATGGACCCATGCCCCTTGCTGCACTCGCTCCGCGGCTTCCGGCGGCCGGTGGGCGATGGCTGGGACTGCTGGTAGCCGTGGTGGCGCTGGCGGGGTGCGCCGCCCCGGCATCCGTTCCGTCATCGACGACGCCGACGACGCCACCGGCCGTCTCCACCGCCACGCCGACTCCGACGCCCACGCCCGATCCGCTGGCCGGGCTCACGCTGGAGCAGCGGGTCGGGCAGGTCTTCATGGTCGGCACGGCCGTGTCGTCCGTGACGCCGGCGACCGTGTCGGCCGTCACCGACCGGCACGCCGGCAGCATCTTCCTGCACGGGCGCACACAGGCCGGGACGGCCGCCGTCGCCGCCGTCGTGGGTCAGTTCACGCAGCTCGTCGACGGCGGGGCGACCGGCGGCATCCGGCTGTGGGTCGCCACCGATCAGGAGGGCGGCGACGTGCAGGTCCTGCGCGGCCCGGGGTTCGACGACATGCCGTACGCGATCCGGCAGGCCGACCTGCCCGACGACGAGCTCCACGCCCAGGCTGCACAGTGGGGCGGGCAGCTGGCGGCGGCGGGGGTCGATATGAACCTCGCGCCGGTGGCCGACATCGTGACCAGCCACGACGCACGGTTCTCGAACCCGCCGATCGGTGCCCTGGGGCGCCAGTTCGGCTACGACGAGCCGACCGTCGCGGCGAAGGCGGGCGCGTTCGCGCAGGGAATGAGGGATGCCGGGGTGCTCCCGGTCTTCAAGCACTTCCCCGGCCTCGGTCACGTCACGGCCAACACCGACACGACTGCGAACGTCATCGACACGACCGTGACCGCGGACGGACCGGAAGTCGCGGTGTACGAGCCGCTGACGGCGGCCGGTCCGTCGGCCATCATGGTCGCGACGGCGATCTACCAGAACATCGATCCGTCGACGCCGGCGGTGTTCTCGCCGACTGTCGTCGGGCTCGTGCGCCGCACGGTCGGGTTCGACGGTGTCGTCATGACCGACGACCTGTCCGCCGCCGCGGCGGCGCTGGCGTGGAGCCCCGGCGACCGGGCGGTGCTCGCGCTGTCGGCCGGGGTCGACCTGG
>NZ_JBASZT010000443.1:0-20032 GCF_049661145.1 Microbacterium sp. | reverse complement strand
GGAGTGAGGTCGCCCAGGCGACGCCCGTCCACGCGATGGCGGCGATGACGCCCAGACCGGCGAACCCGACGATCGTCCGCCGCGGCGCGCCGAGCAGCAGCGCGCGAGAGAGGCCGACGGCGAGGAGCATCAGCACGAGCAGGGCCGCGACGGCGAGCGGGTCCATCGGGTATCCGACGACGAGGCGGCTCACGACGCATACGCCGCCCGCGCTCGCCGCGATGACGAACCACAGCGGCACGCGCACCGGGACATCGCGGGCGTCGCCGCGGACGCCGCGGAGGAATCGGACGAGCGGAGGTATCGCCACGGCCGCGGTCACCGCCGTCACCACCGCGAGTACCGGCATCCCGAGCACGACCTGATCCTGCGCGAACCACCACCCCCGCCCCCACAGCGCGAGCACGATGACGATGTGCGCGGCGGCGGCCACGATGGCGACCGCCGTCAGGATCAGAGCCCATCTCGACCTGCCGGCGCGAGCGTGGGGCGGTTCGCCCGATGCCGCCGACGGCCAGGTCATGGCGGCCGCGCCCGCCCACGCCGCTGTCGCTGCGACGGCGGCGACGAGATCGAGCAGCAGGAGGGCCGCCGTGGTCACGATCTCGACGGCGGCGCGGATGCCGCGACGTCGGCGACCTCAGCCTTGCTGGCCGTGCCCGTGCCTGTGCCTGTGCCCGTGCCGGTGTCCGTGCGGCGGGCCA
This sequence comes from Microbacterium sp., assembly GCF_049661145.1. Taxonomy (GTDB): domain Bacteria; phylum Actinomycetota; class Actinomycetes; order Actinomycetales; family Microbacteriaceae; genus Microbacterium. The sequence continues at coordinate 19,328 of NZ_JBASZT010000443.1, read as the reverse complement.
GCGCCGCGGCACGCCGGACGAGCAGCGAAGACACCCAGATGATGGCGAGACCGCCGAGTGCGTGGAGGCTCACCATCAGGATCGCGGCGGCGGGAGGTCGAGCCGTCTCGGGTCCGACGTTGAAGATGACCCCTGTGATGATGAAGATCAGCGTCTGAAACAGCAGCAGACCGATGAGCGACACGCTCAGCCAGATCGTGCGCTTGCCTGCGCGGGCGACCGCGGCGAAGACCACGGTCAGGATGATCAGGATGGGCAGGACGATCCGACCGTTCATGCCGTGCCACGAGAAGCCCTCCTCGGTGTGGGAGAAGGTCCCGACCGCCGCGAGATAGAGCTGGAAGACGGTTGCGATGGTGAGAAGCACCGTCACCGCGAAGAACACGAGTCGAAGCGTACGCATGAGAGTTCCCTTCCGGTTGCCGAGAGCGTAGGCGGGCGGCGGGAGGCGACGACACCGCGCTGGCCTCAGGGCTCGTTGTGGTTTTCCGCAACCGGATCGGGCGGCGCACTCCCGGGTGGCGGATGCGGGATGGGTACATGATGGAGGTGCCATGAGCACGGGTGCCGCCCCTCGCACCTCGCGCGCCGAGGGTGCGCGAGCGGATCCGCGCGGCGTGGTCGCGTGGGTCATCGTCGGGCTCAGCGCAGCATCCTGGGTCGCGGTGCTGTTCATCGCGGACCCGCCGGATGCGTGGGTGTTCGCGCCGTGGATGCTGATGTACATCTCCCCGATCGCCGTGACGGCGATCGTGCTGCTGCGCCGCCCCAGCCATCCGCTTGCGGTGTGGCTCGCGCTCGGAGCCGTGCTTCCGGTGTTCGAGGTCATCATCTGGGTCGTTCGGCGCGGGCTCGACAGTGGGATGGCGCCATCCGCGCTGGCGCTGTGGAACGCTGCGCAGGGGTCGATCACGGTGCTCGTGGGCATTTCGGTCGCTCATGTGCTGGCCGAGTTTCCGGGGTCTCCCGACGGCGACGCGCGGCCGCGTCACGAGCGCATCACGCTGCGCGCCGTCTGGTGTGCCTTCCTCGTTCCCCTCGCGGTGCTGCTGTGCAGTCCCGTCGTCGTGTTTCCGTTCTACGTCGTCGTCGCTTCGCCGGTGCCGAATCCGTTCGTCACCGGCGTGACCCTCGATCCGCTCTTGTTGGCCGTCGCACAGGAGACGGTGTCCGCGATGGCTGTCGTGACGGGGGCCGTGCTCCTCATGCTGCGCTATCGTCGCTCACCACGACACGAACGTCGCCCGATGCGCTGGCTGCTGGTGCCCGTCGGACTGTTGCCGGTACCGCTGGTGACGCAGGCCGTCGCGTTCGAGGCGGCCAACCTGGTGGTGTCGCTGGCATGGGCGCTGCTGGGTGTGAGCTTCTCGCTCGCCATCGGCCTGGGACTCCTGCAACCGACCGGGCTGAGCGCCGATCGAGCCCTGCGCAAGACCGTCGTCTACGGATTGCTCTGGGTCGTCATCACCGTCGCCTACGCGGCAGTGGCCGCCATCGTGGGCACCGCGGCCGGCGCTCTGCTGCCGGTGGAGGCGGCCGTCGTGCTCGCGGTGCTGGTCGCCATCGCCTTCCAGCCGGTGCGCACGGTCTTGCAGCGGCTCGCCGATCGCCGGGTGTTCGGTGAGCGCCCGGACCCTGCCCAGCTCGTCGTCGGTCTCGGCAGGAGCCTGGAGGGCACCTACGATCTCGACTCGTTGCTGCCGCGCATGAGCACCGTGCTCGAGGAGGGGATGAGGTTGGAGTGGGCGCGGGTGCGGCTGACGCCGGGCGAGCCCGCGGCGACCGATGCGGCGCTCGTCGTGCCCGTCGAAGTCGACGGCGAGCGCGTCGCCGTCATCGAGTGCGGACCGCGCCGCGACGGAAAGCTCGGGCCCGCCGAGGTCGCGATCATCGAGAACTTCGCGCGACAGGCGGCGATGGCGGTGCGGAACGTGCGGCTGAGGGCTCTGCTGGTCGCGCAGACGGAACTGCTCGCCGAGTCGCGCGCTCGGCTGGTGCGTGCTCAGGAACAGGAGCGTCGCCGCATCGAGCGCAACATCCACGACGGGGTGCAGCAGGATCTGACAGCGCTGATCGGGCTGGTCGGGCAAGCCCGTCATGAGCTCCCGCCCCATGCGACGGTCGCCGACGATCTGATGGCGCTGCAGGCGGGGCTCGAGCGAGTGCTCGCCGATGTCCGTGCGCTCGCCCAGGGCATCCACCCTTCGATGCTGTCCGATCGTGGCCTGCTGGCCGCGGTCGAGGCGTTGAGCGCTCGGCATCCCGTCCCCGTGGTCGTGCGGGCGGACGCCGGCGTCCGCGAGCTGCGACCCCGCGAGGATGTCGAGGGCGCCGCGTACTTCACGATCGCCGAGGCGCTCGCCAACGCGCTCAAGCACGCTTCGGCGCAGCAGATCAGCGTCGCGCTGCGGCTGCGCGAAGAGCGTCTGCACATCAAAGTCAGCGATGACGGAGCGGGCTTCGATCCGGACGACACGAACGGCAGCGGGCTTGCGAACCTCTCGGCGCGGGTCGTCGCGGTCGGTGGTCGGCTCGTCGTGACCTCGGATCCGGGCAGCGGCACGACGCTGACGGCGATGTTCCCCCTGAGCGAGCAGGAGGTGATGGCATGACACCGCGACTGCGCGTCGTCGTCGCGGACGACCACTATCTCGTTCGCGAGGGCGTCCGTCGTGCGCTCGGCAGCAACGCGGACCTGGACGTCATCGCGGTCGTGGGAGATGCGACCGAGCTCGAGCACGCCGTCGACCGTGAACTGCCCGACGCGATCGTCACGGACATCCGTATGCCGCCGACGCATGCCACCGAGGGAATAGACGCCGCGCATCGCATTCGCGCACGTCACCCGCGCATCGGGATCGTCGTGCTCTCGCAGTACAGCGAGGCCGCCTACGCGATGGATCTGCTGCGCGATGGCACAGCGGGGATGGCGTACCTGCTGAAGGAGCGCATCGGCGAACCCAGGATGCTGGTGACCGCGGTGCGGGTCGTCGTGGCGGGCGGCTCGCAGATCGACCCGGATGTCGTCGGCGCCCTGGTGAACGCGCGCCGCACCGCGCCGCCGCTGGCCGCGCTCACCGACCGGGAGCACGAGGTGCTGGCGCTCATGGCGGAGGGGCGCACGAACGCGGGCATCGCCGACGAGCTCCACCTCTCGGAATCCTCGATCGAGAAGTACGTCTCGTCGGTGTTCACGAAGCTGGGACTCACCGACGAGCCCCGCGTGCATCGACGTGTGGCGGCCGTGCTCGCGCACCTCCACGATCGTTCCAGCGCTCGGCCGCTGGATCCGGGCGCAGGCTGACACGGTGCGGGCCCCCCGACCGCGCTGGTCGGGTTCTTTTCGGCCGGGTTCTGTTCGGCCGGAACCACTGTGGGCGACTTGCCGAGATTCGTCGTTACCCGGGCGCGGCGGCGACCAATTGCGGCAAGTCGAGCAGCTCGCCATCAGCGACTTGCCGGGATTTGTCGTTACGGCCGCGGCGAAACGACCGAAGACGGCAAGTGGATGCCGGCCCGCACGCCAGACCAGGCCGGGACAGGGCGCGGTTCAGACGGGTTCGACGACAGTCGGCCCGAACGCGGCGGGAAGCGTGCCCTGGGCGTGCGCGCGCAGCTCGGCGACCGTCAGGGTGAAGACGTCCTGGATCTCCAGCGCCGGCTCGTCGCCGTCCGCCGCGACGTCGGTGACGCCGATCCGGAGCACCGGGTAGCCGCGGCCCTCGCAGAGGCCCCGGAACTTCACGTCCTCTTCGCGGGGGACCGTAACGATGACACGGCCGGTGGACTCGCTGAAGAGGGCGGTCGCGGCATCCACCCCGTCACGTTCCATGATCTCGCGCAACCAGACCCGCGCGCCGACGCCGAAACGCATGACGCCCTCGGCGAGGGCCTGTCCGAGTCCGCCGGCCGAGAGGTCGTGCGCGCTCGAGACGAGCTCTTGGTGGGATGCCGCGTGGATGAGTTCCGCGAGCCGCTTCTCCTGGCCGAGGTCCACCGACGGCGGCCGTCCGCCGAGGTGACCGTGCACGGTGTCCGCCCATGCCGAACCGCTGAGGTCGGTCGCCGTGACGCCCAGCAGATAGATGTTCTGTCCGGCATCCTGCCACCCGCTCGGGATGCGGCGGGCGACGTCGTCGATGATGCCGAGCACGCCGACGACCGGCGTCGGGAAGATCGGGACGTCGCCGGTCTGGTTGTAGAAGCTGACGTTGCCGCCGGTGACGGGCACACCGAGTTCCAGACACGCCTCGGCGAGGCCGTCGACGGCTTGCCCGAACTGCCACATCACCTCGGGATTCTCCGGGCTGCCGAAGTTGAGGCAATCGGTGACGGCCGTCGGCACGGCGCCGGTCACTGCGACGTTTCGGTAGGCCTCGGCGAGGGCCAGCTGCGCGCCCGCGTAGGGGTCGAGCTGGCAATAGCGGCCGTTGCAGTCGGTCGCGATCGCGAAGCCGAGCCCGCTCTCCTCGTCGACGCGGATCATGCCGGCGTCGTCGGGGAAGCTCAGCGCGGTGTTGCCCATGACGTAGTAGTCGTACTGGTTCGTCACCCATGACGTGTCGGCGAGGTTCGGGCTCGACAGCAACTGCAGGAACTGCGTGCGCAGCGTGTCGGGATCGAGGTCACGGGGCAGGGCGGATGCCGAGTCGTCCCGCAACGCGTCGATCCAGGCCGGGTAGGCCACCGGCCGCTCGTACACGGGTCCGTCGACCGCGACGGTGGAGGGGTCGACGTCGACGATCTGCTCGCCGTGCCAGAAGATCTTGAGGCGCCCGTCGCCGGTGACCTCGCCGAGCACGCTCGTCTCGACATCCCACCTGGCGTTCACGGCCTCGAAGGCGGCGAGCTTGTCAGGCGCGACGATCGCCATCATGCGCTCCTGGCTCTCGCTCATGAGGATCTCTTCGGGCGTGAGCGTGGGGTCGCGCAGCAGGACGTTCTCGAGGTCGACGCGCATGCCCGATCCGCCGTTGGCGGCGAGCTCGCTCGTCGCGCACGAGATGCCCGCGGCGCCGAGGTCCTGAATCGCCTCGACGAGCTCGCCCCGGTACAGTTCGAGGCAGCACTCGATGAGCACCTTCTCGGCGAACGGGTCGCCGACCTGCACGGCGGGGCGCTTGGTGGGGCCGCCTTCGGAGAAGGTGTCGGAGGCGAGGATCGACGCTCCGCCGATGCCGTCGCCGCCGGTGCGCGCGCCGAACAGCACGACCTTGTTGCCGGCGCCGGTGGCGTTGGCGAGCTTGATGTCCTCGTGGCGCAGCACGCCGACGGCGAGGGCGTTGACGAGCGGGTTGCCCTGGTACACCGGATCGAACACGGTCTCGCCGCCGATGTTCGGCAGGCCCAGGCAGTTGCCGTAGAAGCTGATGCCGCTGACCACGCCGTGCACGACGCGGGCCGTGTCGGGGTCGTCGATCGCGCCGAAGCGAAGCTGGTCCATGACGGCGACGGGGCGCGCGCCCATCGAGATGATGTCGCGGACGATGCCGCCGACCCCGGTCGCCGCGCCTTGGAACGGCTCGACGTAGCTCGGGTGGTTGTGCGACTCGACCTTGAAGGTGACCGCCCAGCCCTCGCCGACGTCGACGACGCCGGCGTTCTGGCCGATGCCGACCATGAGGCGCTGTTTCATCTCGTCGCTGACCTTCTGGCCGAACCGACGCAGGTAGATCTTGGACGACTTGTAGGAGCAGTGCTCGCTCCACATGACGGAGTACATCGCCAGCTCGCCGCTCGTGGGGCGCCGGCCGAGGATCTCCCGGATCTGCGCGTACTCGTCCGGCTTGAGACCGAGCGTCGCGTACGGCTGGTCCTTGTCGGGGGTTGCCCGGGCGTTCTCGACGGTGTCTGCGACGGGTGTCTTGGCCTGGGGAGAGGTGCTCACGCGGCTGTGCTCCTGGGGTGTGGCTACGGATGCCGGGGGACGGGGTCAAGTCTAGTTCGCGCGCTCCGGCAGGTGCGGCGGGTGCGGCGGGGTGGGGCGGGACGCGGAACCCGCGCGCACCGTGACTTGCCGTGATTTGTCGTTTTCGGGCTCGGCATCCGACAAAACTCGGCAAGTCGGCGGCGTCGACGGGTGCGGCGGGACGCGGGGCTGCGGCCGACCGGTCAGCGCGAGCGGCGGCGTGCGGCGTTGCTCCAACCCGTGCGCGGCGGGGTACCCGAAGAGGGACGTGCCGGATCGGCATCCACGTCACCCTCCGCGTCGCGGGACCGCGGCGCGGGACGCAACATCAGCCGGATGCCGTCGACATCGACGGGTTCCCAGTGATGGCCGTGCACCAAGAAGTCGAGTCCCTGTTCGTTGCGGGCGGAGAACACCAAAATCGCGCGCCCGCTGCGCACCATCTCCACCGTGCGCTTCCACATCAACTCGCGCACCCGTTTCGAGACGCGACCGACAAAGACCCCGGCAGATATCTCGAGCATCCAGCGAGTGAGATAGCCGCGCAGTCCGGGTGGGCAGGCGGAGAGTACGAGTACGACCATTCTCAGAGCTCCTCGCCGTACGAGGCGCCGCCGGCGACGGTGCGGCGGGATCCGTCCCAGAGGTACACGACGTTTTCGTCGGGCGCGCTTCCCGCGCCGTCCTCGGGCTCGTCGGGGAGGAGAAGATGCCGGATATCGCGCACGCAGCGCTCGAGGAGCGCGCCACCATGGAAGCGGTCACGCAGGGCTCGTCGTGCCGCCGCGGCGATGTCGAGCGGATCCTCGACGGCGAGGTCGAAGGCGAGTGGGATCGTGAGCTCGGCCTTGTAGAGGTCGGCGATGTCGTAGACGAAGGAACGGACGTGCCCGGTGTGGACGAACCCGAGCCCCGGCGAGCACCCCAACGCGACGATGACCGAGTGCACGACGCCGTAGAGGCTCGTGTTCGCCGCCGACAGAGCCTGATTGACAGGGTCGCTCGCGGCAAAGTCCTCGACTTCGTAGTCGCGACGAGCCCAGGGGATGCCGGTGCGACGGGAGTGCTCTCGGTAAGCGCGGCGGATACGGGCTCCCTCACGGCCTCGCAGCTGCTGCATCGTCAGGCCGGAGGTGTCCTCACCGGGAAAGCGCATCGCGTACATCTCCCGCGCGACCCGCAACCGCGAACTCTGATTCGTCATGAGTTGCGCCTGCGCCTCGAGAAGCCGTGAACTGTGGGCGAGGGAGCGACCGTGCGCGTAGTAGCGCACACCCTCCTCACCGACCCACACGACCGTGGACCCGCTCTCGGCCATGAGCACCATCGCTTGCTGGGTCACCACCGTTCCGGGGCCGAGGAGCAGGGCGCCGAGCGCCGCCGCAGGGATGTGCATGACGCCGCGTTCATCGGTGGCCGTGATCGCGTTCGCGTCGCGATGAATGCGACACTTCTCCAGGTAGATGAAGCTCATCCGATCTTGGGCTCGGACGAGGTCGGGAAGCTCGGGAGGCCGCGCTCCAGGGACGGTCACGTTCAGCGCACCGGTGCGATCGTGAGCAGACCGCAGCCGTAGCCCTTTGCGCGTCCGATCCCGTGGGTGAGCGCATGGACGAACAGGTCGCGGTCCGTGACGCTGAGTGTTCCTTCGTAGGTGACGACGCGGAGGGTGATCTCGGTCTCGCGCCGCCGGAAGACGAGGAGCTTCCGGTCGCGCACCACGAGGTCGTGTGCGGCGGCGTCGTCGTTCGGTCCGGCGAACTCGGACACCGAGAAACCCGCCCGCTCCTGACGCTCCAGGAGCCAGTTCTCCTGTTGTGCGACAGTGACGTGGCCATACGGCTTGCCGCGGGCCCCGGACTCCGCCCGCGTGTTGCGGACCGGGTTGGCGGTGAGTCGGAAGGCGTAGCGGTGACCCGGCTCGATGCGATCCAGCAGGGGCTGGTACGACTTCGACCCCCACGTGTCCTCGCGGGTCGGCCACCCGGCTTGCTCGGCGAGATGAGTCAGATCAGGTCGGGTCGGGCTGACGATGAAGAGTTTCGCGTCGTGCTGACTCTGGTCCAACCGCCAGAGCACGCGGCCCGCTTCGGTCGGCGTCGGATCGGGGAACCCGGCGAGCACGGCGGCGTGGAGCGCGTGCGGCGACGACAGCAGGCGTCGCGCTCCTTGCCGCACCGGGTTGAACTGGAACTTCGTGAAGTACACGTCACACTTCCTCGTCGGAGAGCAGGATTTCGGGGTCGTGGTCGGTCGGAGAGCCGAGCAGGGACGATGTCGTGCGCGGTGCGGGGCGAGGGTTGCTGGCGGAGGCGGCATCCGGAGGCTCCGGATGTGCGACGTCGACGTGGTGGATGCTGACGTCACGGGTGCCGTACTGCCGCCGCCGCGGGTCGAAGCTTTCGGGCACGTCGTGCCGGGTCTCGCCCGTGGATGCGCCGGGGGCTGCATCCACGATGACCTCCAGGCGCACGCGAGTCTCCCTGATCCGGCGGCGATGGTGGGCGCGGGCGCGCCACGGCACGCCGGCCAGCGCATCTTCGAGGGATGACTCCGAAAGCTCGGTCCACAACGGGCCGGCGGGCGGGAAGGCCCGCCGGCCCAGATACAGCGGGAAGTACGGATGCCTGAGGGCCGCTTGGTAGCTCTCGAGTTCTGTCCGCTCCACTTCGACGCCGGCGATGAAGACGGCATCCGCGAGGTAGTAGCGATGTGACAGCGGGAACGGGCGCACTCCGTCGAGCGAGCGGGTGGTCTGGAAGTCCTGCTCGACGCGACCGGGCTGGTCGATCCTGACTCCGAACCGAACACCTCGGAATCGATCGAGCGGCGCGGTGCGCTCGAGGCCGAGCGCCGCCGCGATCACGCCGATGACGCCGCTCTTCGTGGGGGCCAGCTCCGTCGCGCGCGTCGCGAAGCGACTGCGTGATCCCCATGCCTGCTGCGGGCCGGCGAGTTCGATGAGGAGCGTCGGCACGTCAGTCCGCCAGGCGCTGCGCGACGTTCGCTCCGACGGCGTCGACCGCGGCATCGAGGGCTACGCGCTCCCCCACAGCATCCAGGGCGGATGTCGCGTCTGAGACGCGTACCACCCAGGAGTGCACGGGCGTCGTTGCGTAGGCCTCATCGACGTCCCGCGCGTACGTCGCGAGCCGTTCGCTCGCGACGCGCAACCGGCCCTCGTCGGTTCGGATCGCCTCTTCGAACGCGCCGACGAGGTTGACCGGCTGCGTGTCGCGCAGGCTGATCACCACGGCGTCGGGGAGCGTGCGGTTCGCGAACGTGTTCTGCTTGCCGGTCGGCAGGCTGTGCACGAAAGAGCGGACGAACGCCTCTACGGCACGGCGGGTCGCCGTATCGTCGCCGAGGTTCTCCCGGAGTCGATCGACGTCGACCGTCGCGTACCGGTAGAGCGTCGAGGAGTTGAACTCGACGGTGCCGATCATCCCGGCCCCGGCATCCTCGTCGTCGTCCGCTGCCTTGTGGTCATCCACCGCGGTGAAGTAGTCGAACTCGTTCTCCACGGGATGCACGCTGATCGCATGCGCGACCTGCGCCGCGGCGTCGACGTTCAGGTCGCTCGTGTCCGCGACCATCCTGCCGAACAGTGCCAGGTCGACGGAGTGATCGGTGTCGAGCTGCTTTCGGATGCCGGATGCCTTGAGGCTCGTGGCTGCGTCTTCGGCGCCATTCGCTTCGATCGCGAGCGCGGCCAGTCGGTCGATCTGCCGTGCGCTGAGGAACAGGAGATACCCGGACTCTTCGGGCAGCGGCTTGTCTTTGGTGGAACCGCGCGGCGCGGTCAACTTGATGCCGGCCGCCGTGAAGGCCAGCTTCGCGAGTTCCTGAGCGCGGTCGATCTCGATCTCGGCATCCCGTTCCTGGATGCGCTCGGCGAGCAGCTCGACGGCACGCTTGGTGCGCGTCCCGAGTTCGCTCTTGTCGAGCACGCCCTCGAACGCGCGCCGGGTGGCCCGCTTCCAGGCCTGGCTTGAAACGCGGGCGCGCCTGACGCCGCCGTAGACGGCCGTCTTCGGGCTACCGGTGTCGTCACGGTTGATATTCGACGGGGGAACGGTCTGCAGAATGTTGATGTCGATGATCGTGCGGGTCATGGTCGTGCTTCTCCTTCGAGGGGGGTCTCAGTCGGCGGTCGCCGCGTCGTGCGTGGTGTCGGTGTCATCGGGATCCGCCAGACGGTAGAAGTCGCGTCCCCACGACATGCGGACGCGATCCCCGCGACCCGTGCGCAGGTCGAAGAGATCGCGCGCGAACCTCCCGTAGTCGAGGGGGATGCCGTGCTGACGGAACTGCTGGATGAGCCCCCGAGCGTGGTGCACCGTCTCGTCCCAGGTCGTCGCCGTGCCGAGCGCAGTGAACCGGGTTCGCACGGAATCGCGGTCGACGCGCTTGCCGAGCAGGCGTGCGGAACGTCCGAGCGAGTACCCGGCGCGGTGCATCGAGGCGCCGCGCTGTGACTGCTGGTGCAGAGCGAAGAGGGTGATCGCGGTAAACGCCGACTGCTCTTCCGCCGTTGGTGTGGCGCCGACGCGCTCACGCTCGTCGAGCAGGCTGGGGCTGTTCTCGCCGTCGGACGCCAGTGCGAGCCCAATGAGGTCGAGGTCCTCGCCCACACGCCTGCCGAGACCGCGGCGCAAGCGCGCGAGATCGGCAACGGCACTGCTCGCGTTGCGCTGATAGGCCTGCTGGAGCTTGTACGCCTTTGTATCGACAAATCGGGCCACGCGGTCGGCCCGTTCCTGAAGTGTGGTCATGCCGCGTTCCCTTCTGGTGCATCGGCGGGCTGGGGTGCGCCGAACGCCTTGTGTAGTGCAGACGAGAAGATGCCCGCCGCGCGTGGCGTGTTGAGCAGGATGGTGCCCGAGAGGCCGCGGACCTCCCGGCCCGCCCACGCCGCCGAACCCGCGCTCGCGATCAACTCATCGCCCAGACTCCGCAGGATGTGGGATGCCGTCGCCTTCCAGGCTGTGATCGCGCGCGCCGCATCGGTGCCGTCGCGGAGGTCCGCGAGCCAACGTCGATACTCTCCGTCGAGCGCGGCGAAGGCCGCGGCATCCGCTCGGGAGCGTTCGCCTTCGCAGTCGCCGTCGCCGCCTCCTGCGGCTCTGGCGAGGTTCGACGCGAGGTTCCACAGCGCTTTCACTCCGTCGTCGGCGAGCCGGACGGCGTTGATCGCCTCGCTGGCGAGCTCGGCGTTGCGGGCCTCGAGCAATGCGACGTTCATGTCCACGCGGTCGTCGAGCACGTCGTCGACGACGGAGTTGTTGCTCCCGTAGATCACGCCGATCGCGCGGGTGCGCAGCTGATAGCCCGGCGTGATCTCGCCGAGCTCGCTCCGTTCGCCGAGATGGCGGTAGACGGCGGAGGGTCGGAACCGGTCGATACCTTTCGCGTTGTGAGAACTCTCCTGAGGTAAGAGGGCGTTGATGCCCCGCCAGAACGCTCGCCCCTGTTGATGCTCGCGCGGCATATAGGTGGTGAGCCCCAGTTTCTTGGACTGGGGCTCGCTATAGCGCCAGGCGGTCATGGCCTCGTGGTCGAACTGATTCTGTGGCGTGAGAGCATCGCCGTTGGCCACGACCACGCCCGTTACCCGGTCGCCGTCGGTCACAAGGCGGATCCGGCGCGACTGCCAGGTGTAGAGCCGCGCCGGTCCGGTGGGGAACAGGCCGGGCCGCTCGGCTGGCCCGTCGGCATCCGACTCCTCCCAGGGCGGGATGTCGGAGTGCGCATCGACGCGAAGAAGCTCACCCGGCGGCACGAGGTTCAGCAGGAGCGTCTCGCTGAGGTGAGAACCCTCCACGAGCAGGCCACCGAGGTTTCCCGACCATGCCAGCCCGATGGGGTAGCCCCTGCCGCCCTTCACACGTGGATCCCCGACGGCGCCGGACTTGATACCCGAGGGATCGAATGCCTGGGCGTTGACGAGCCAGCGGGCAGCTTCGGGAAAGGCCAGCTGCAGCGACTCGGTCCCGGAACGATTCGTGAACAGGCGATTGTTGCTCGGCAGGTCGAGGATGAGCCCCGACGTGTCCTTCACCTCGTCCTTCGCCGTCCGCAGGCAAGCCACCTGGAAGAACGGTCGCGACGCGTCGAAGAGGTCGAAGCGGTCACGGAACGCATCCAGGTATTCGTCGACGTCCGCGAGCGGCAGTCCGCTGCGCCACCAGTTCGCCCACGTCCCGTCCGGCCATGCGTCGCCGGCATCGTTCCACGGCGCCGCGCGGTAGAGAATCGCGAGGAGCAGGCGCGTGATCGCGAACGTCTGAGTCGGCAGCTCGCCGGCGAGATCTCGGATCGAGGCCGCGTCGTGGAACGCCTCCCGAATCGACACCTCGCGGTATCCGCCGTCGATGAAGCGCGCCGCTATCCAGGGATCGTCGACGAGATTGAACCGTGGGATTTCGTTCATACGGGCAGCTCGCTTTCTGGCAGCGCATCGCGCACTGCCCACGTGTACGACAGGCCGTCTTCGGGGGAGTAGGAGAGGGTGAACGGATCGAGGGACGCCCGCCCGTCGGCGTCGAGGACGAGCACCAGTTCACCGCGCAAGGCGTGGCTTCCGTGCCAGGTGAGGACGGGGTAGGACTCCTCCAGGCGGCGGATGTGTCGGTCGATGAGGCGGCCCCGGCAGACCGCGGCCGGCAGGCGGAGCGAGCACCCCAGGATCACACGTGTGAGAGCGTGGTCGGGGAGGTCGTTCTCGGGGATCTGGATGCCGCCGCCCTCCTCCAGCCAGAACGGTGTGTAGTACCCGCCATCGCCGTTCTGCTGGAGCGCGAGCACGTCGAGCGTGTCCTCTCCGTCGCGTACCGTCGCCCGTGCGCCGGCCCCGCTTTCGGGATCGCCGGCGTCGAAGCCGATCAGGCCGAGCAGGTCGCCGGTTCGTTTCATCGCGTTCAGGCGGAACTGATCGGCGGCGTGCTGCCTGGATACGGTCACGTTCTGAAAGCTAGCGGCGGCCTCGGACATCGGGTCCGCCCACTCCGCAGGGCCCAGGGGCTCTTGCCCATACACCGCTTGCACGAGCGGCGGGATGTCGTCGGGAAGTCGCAGAGCGTCGCACCCATGCAGGACGGCGAGAGTGCGGAGCAGTGGATGCCGCTCGTAGATCTTCTGGCTGGCGGGATTCGGTTCGGGAGGAGAGCAGGTCCAATCCGCCCCCGTGAGCACGAGCCGGGGCGTGTCTACGCGGCTCGGGCGCGATCGGCCCGCATGACGGTGAAGTCGGCCCGCACGCTGCAGCAGCAAGTCGACGGGCGCGACGTCGCTCACCATGATGTCGAAGTCGAGGTCGAGTGACTGTTCGACGACCTGCGTCGCGACCACGATCATCTTCTCGGGCCGGTCGCCGTTCTTCCCGAAGAGCTCGAGCAGGCGGCGGTCGCGCCGGGCGCGGTCAACGCCGAGAAACCGCGCATGCGCCAGCATCACGGCATCCTGCCCGAACTCCTCGCGCAACCGCGCCGCCGTCTCTTGCGCGCGACGCACGGTGTTGCGGATGACCACCGCCGTCCCGCCTTCCGCGAGCGCATCGCTGAGGAGGCCGGCGAGGCTGTCAAGCTCGTCATCGACGCGGTCGAGGGCGACGACTCGCGACGTGCCGGTCGAGGCGGGATGGACGAGGAGCGGCGGCGAGCCGCCACGCACCGCGACGATCGACGGATAGCCAATGTCGCCGTTCAGCGACTCGTGCGGGTCGGGCTGAGACGAGGCGGTGGATCGGGCCACCCACGCCCTTCTGGGGGCGGACGGTGCGGTCCCGCCCGTTCGTCCGCTCTCGTACGCTTTGGCGAACGCGCGTCGTTTGTCGGACGGCAGCGTCGCCGAGAGCAGGATGACCGGCACACCGTACGCCCCCAGCCAGTGAAGTGCTCGTTCGAGGTACTGGCCCATGTACGCGTCGTAGGCGTGTACTTCGTCGAGGATGACGACCTTGCCCGCGAGGGCGAGGTGACGCAGCATCACATGGCGCGTGCGCAATGCGCCGAACAGCGCCTGGTCTATCGTCCCCACGACGAGGCTCGAGAGCGGGCCGCGTTTCGGCGCGGAGAACCACTGGTGGGCGATCACGAGGTCTTCGCTGGCATCGCGCCGGCCGTCGTACGTGTCACCGATCGCGCGAAAGCGCCCGTCGCGCGCAAGACGATCGAATCCCTCGTTGAGAAGCCGGTTTCCGTGCGCAAGGAACACATTCACCGGCGTATCGAGTTCCAGACGCTGGGTCCACTCCGTGAGTCGGGCGAACATTCCGTCTGCGGTGGCCTGAGTGGGGAGTCCGATGAAGACGCCGCTGCGACCGAACCGTGACGCAAGGATCTCGGCCGCGGCAAGGGCGGCCTCGGTCTTGCCCGCGCCCATCTCGGCTTCGAGGATGAAGAGCGACGGTGTGGGAGACTCACGGGCCAGACGCATGAGTTCTGCTTGCGCGGGCCGCGGCGTTGTTGTCTCCCCGAGCGTGAAGCGGCGTCGGAAGAGCTCCGCGTCGTCGGTGGGCGGGGTGGGGGTCCACGGCGCCGGCAGATTCAGCTTGCGCCATGCGTTCTCGGCCCGTTCACGCGTCGTCTGCCAAGGCTGCTCGCCCAGTTCGGACAGCGGAAAGTAGTCCGAGCTGGCGATCCAGTCGGCGACGATGACGATGGCGCTCAGCAGGAGAAGTGTCGGCTGTGTCAGCTCGGCGGCTCTCCAACGCTGGATGTCGGTCTCGGACACGTGCGCGCTGGTTGCAGCCTCGAGCAACTCGACGCGGACATCGCGCCAGCGACCGGCCCCGACGAGCCGGTCGCGCGGACGCACCTCCGCGACCTGTGCCGCGTCGGGCGGCTTGCCGTGATGTGCGGCGAGGATGCTGGCGATGCGCCGAGCTTGGACGCGATCGAAGCCGTGCGCTTCCTCCAACCAGGCGGATGCCGCGAGGTGGCTCACGAGTTCGTGGCGCGCGGGGAGGCGATCCGGCGAGCCGTGGAGTCTGCTGTCTGCATCAAGACCCAGGAGTCGCATGTCCTCTGCGAGGCGAGGCACTTGGACCGCGAACGCGGGGCTGGCCTTGCCGACGTCGTGCACTCCTGCGAGCCACACCGCGAGTCCGCGGGCGGCGGAAGCGTCACCGACGTCGTCCACGATCAATTGGCGGACCGCGGGCGCCAGCCACTGGTCCCAGAGCCGTCCCGCAATCGCCGCGGTGTCGGCCAGATGTTGGTGCAGCGGCAGCCACTTCTCGATGGCACCCGTCACCGGATCGACGTAGCTCTTCGCCGAGACCACGCGAGCGGCAGCGCTCAGCGGTGTGTCGGTGGTCATTGGGATGCTTATCTTCGGGATCGGGTGATGAAAACACCGTAGCGCGGGAGTAGTCTGAAGGCAACACGGTGGCCCCTTAAATATCCCTAAGACTTGCGAACTTCAATCATTGAGCATGTCCACGACCACGAGAGAGGAAGTAGCCCTGCCGCGGCAGGGAACATTGGCGTCTTGCGTCGACCCCTAAGCCTCGCGAACGGATCATCCCCGCAGGGGCGGGGATCAGCATCCGTTGTCGATGCGAGTATTCCCGCTTGCGCGATTCGACGCTAGCCGAATGTAATTTATTTGTGACTTTTCCGGTAAAGTGAGAAATACTACACATTCGACCATAAGTGAGGAATACTGCACATGGAGCAGTTCGACTCTGCCGAGTCGTTCGGTGAGCTCATTCGCGAGAATCGTCGACGGCTCGGCATCACGCAGGAGGATCTTGCCCGCGCGGTCGGAAAGAGCCGCCGGTGGATCATCGAACTGGAGGCGGGGCAGGAGGGCGTGGGCCTCGGCGCTGCGCTCGCTGCGGCCCGAGCAGTGGGACTTCGCCTCAACGCGCGTTCCATCCCCGACGACGGGCGAGATCTGCTGGCGCTCGTGTTGGGTGAGAGCGATGGCTGAACCCCTCCTGGTCGTCATCAACGGCCGACTCGTCGGCCACGTGCAGCAGGATGCCGCGGGTCGTCTCACCTTCTCCTATGCCGAGGAGTGGGCCGCCGATCCCGCCGCCATCGCCTTGTCAGCATCCTTGCCACTGTCACGTCGGCGCCACGACGATCGCGCGGTTCGCAACTACCTCAATGGGCTGCTCCCCGACAACGACGACGTCAGGGAAGCGTGGGGACGCAGGTTCCAGGTGAGCGCGCGTAATCCCTATGCACTCCTGGGCTACGTCGGGCTGGACATCGCCGGTGCCGCTCAGTTCGTGCCGGAGAGCCAGTACGGGAGCCTGCAGCGCGAGGTCAAGATCGATTGGATCTCCGAGGCTGAGATCGCAGAGCACCTACGGCGGCTCAGAAGTGGGTCTACAGAGTGGAATGTGCCGCGTCACGAGGGTCGGTTCAGCCTGGCCGGGGCGCAGTCCAAATTCACCGTCGTGCGGGAGGGTGGCCGCTGGGGGATCCCGATCGGTGCGGCCGCGAGTACCCATATCGTCAAGCCAGGCATCCGGGGGCTACCGGAGAGCGACTTGGGCGAGCATCTCACGATGGATGCCGCGCGGCGGGCCGGTATGGTCGTCGCGCGCACCGAGTATCGACAGTTCGAGGATCAGGGCGCGCTCGTCGTGACGAGGTTCGATCGCGTCCAGCGTGCGAGTGGGGGGATTCTGCGTCTACATACGGAGGACTTGTGTCAGGCGCTGGGTGTCGATCCGGCACGCAAGTATCAGAATGACGGAGGCCCGGGCGTCGTCGATATCGTGCGTCTGCTGCGGCGCGCCACTCCCGCGGATACGTCTGACGTCGACGTGTGGCGGCTCATCGATGCCGTCATCGCCAATTGGTTGCTCGGTGCGACGGATGCACACGCAAAGAACTATGCGCTCGTGTCGGCACGGGGACGGGCGCGGCTTGCTCCGTTGTATGACTTGCAGAGCGCAGTGACGTATCGGGATGTGTTTGCCGCACGGTCGGCGCGGCTCGCGATGTCGATCGGCGGCGAGTACGTGATGCGCCACATCGAGGTGCGGCACTGGGAGCGCCTGGCTACCGCCGTGGGCGTCAACGCACTTGATGTACTCGAGCGGATCGACGACCTCCGTGCACGCCTGCTCGACGCTGTACGAGACGACAGCGTGGACGACAACCTGCCCGTCGCCCAACGGGCCTTCGCCGCGCGCTGGCGCGCAGACGTCTCGGCTTGGATCACGTCAACTGGTGCGGGGGGCGTCAAGAGCGCGATGTAGCAACTGCTGCGAGCGCTGCCCAGCGGCCTACGCGAAGTAATCCTGAATGGGCATCGTGCGAGAATAAAGTCCAGATCAATTGGTGTGCTCCCCGCGTCCGCGGGGATGATCCCTCGTGAACTCGTGAGAGCTCAGTCATACCCGAGTGCTCCCCGCGTCCGCGGGGATGATCCGGCGGCGGACGCTGCGTTGAAGCTCCGCAACGCGTGCTCCCCGCGTCCGCGGGGATGATCCCCGCACGTAGTACGCCTCGCTCGGCGTCCCCGGGTGCTCCCCGCGTCCGCGGGGATGATCCCGTCGTTACACGATCGGGAAAGCCGCGGAGGCGGTGCTCCCCGCGTCCGCGGGGATGATCCCGTCCACGGGCCCGAATTATTCGCCTTTCGTCAGTGCTCCCCGCGTCCGCGGGGATGATCCCGCTTCGGGTCGTACGTGACGAGACGCTGCTGCGTGCTCCCCGCGTCCGCGGGGATGATCCCAGCAACCGGTTGCCGTTGGCGAGCTCGAAGCCGTGCTCCCCGCGTCCGCGGGGATGATCCCGCTGCACCTCCCCGGTTCTAGAACTTGACGTAGTGCTCCCCGCGTCCGCGGGGATGATCCCCCGCACCGGCCGTCCTGATCGACATCGCGCGAATGCTCCCCGCGTCCGCGGGGATGATCCCGCGACGCGGCAGGCGATTCGGGACATTGCAGCGTGCTCCCCGCGTCCGCGGGGATGATCCCAACTGCCTGGCGGTGACCTGCGGGACGGGGTCGTGCTCCCCGCGTCCGCGGGGATGATCCCGGAACGTTCAGGTGTGTCGCGTCACGTGTTGAGTGCTCCCCGCGTCCGCGGGGATGATCCCGCGTCGAGCCGGTTGATACCGTCAACACCCGCGTGCTCCCCGCGTCCGCGGGGATGATCCCCCGATCCGTGTTTTCCGTATGCCTGGCGCCCCGTGCTCCCCGCGTCCGCGGGGATGATCCCGTGCGGACAGGCACGAAAACGTGGCTTGTGACGTGCTCCCCGCGTCCGCGGGGATGATCCGTCCGCATCGAGGCGGGCGTCACTCTCGCGGCGGTGCTCCCCGCGTCCGCGGGGATGATCCCGCCTGGGGGTTCACGGTCCGGCAGATCCGTGCGTGCTCCCCGCGTCCGCGGGGATGATCCCTCAAGGACTCGATCTTCGGCGGTATGGAGAAGGTGCTCCCCGCGTCCGCGGGGATGATCCCCGGGCTGATGGTGCACCGGGGTCGGATTGGCAGTGCTCCCCGCGTCCGCGGGGATGATCCGGTCACCTTGCCCGTCGTCGCCAGCGACGCACGGTGCTCCCCGCGTCCGCGGGGATGATCCGGGCAACAGCTCGACCACCGCGTTACTCGTGCAGTGCTCCCCGCGTCCGCGGGGATGATCCCAGCAGCTGGGACTCGTCAGCGGGCCGCGCCCGGTGCTCCCCGCGTCCGCGGGGATGATCCCGCTACCGAGTCATCCTCGAACGCGAACGCCGCGTGCTCCCCGCGTCCGCGGGGATGATCCGCGGTGTTGACGGTGGGGCCGACGATGTAGGTGGTGCTCCCCGCGTCCGCGGGGATGATCCCTGCTACGCGATGCCGTTTTTCCGGGCCGCGGGGTGCTCCCCGCGTCCGCGGGGATGATCCCACCGTATGCGAGCTCTGACACTTGCTCTTCAGGTGCTCCCCGCGTCCGCGGGGATGATCCCAGTGCGGCGAGCAGCATGAGCGCTGCTGTCTTGTGCTCCCCGCGTCCGCGGGGATGATCCCATCTCCCGCGGGGTGAAACCCCGAAGACCGCCGTGCTCCCCGCGTCCGCGGGGATGATCCCGACCCACTCCAACCCATACGAAACCATCGCTAGTGCTCCCCGCGTCCGCGGGGATGATCCCACAACCACATATCTCGCTGCAGATTCCGATGCGTGCTCCCCGCGTCCGCGGGGATGATCCTCCGCCACGTGCGCGCTGAGAACAACAAACTCGGTGCTCCCCGCGTCCGCGGGGATGATCCCCGCTCCGTCGGCTTCCACCCCACGGTGATCTTGTGCTCCCCGCGTCCGCGGGGATGATCCCTCGAACGTCGTGCCGACTTCGTTCATGAAGGTGGTGCTCCCCGCGTCCGCGGGGATGATCCCCAGCAACCGGACGGCACCGTGCGGATTACGAAGTGCTCCCCGCGTCCGCGGGGATGATCCCCTCGTTGCAGC
>NZ_JBASZT010000442.1:0-5017 GCF_049661145.1 Microbacterium sp. | reverse complement strand
CGAGAGCGCCGCGCGCGCAGCCGCGGGGTCGCGATCGAGCACCGTGCGGGCGGCGCCGGCCTGCACTCCCATCGCCGAGACGTGATGCGCGACGACATCGTGCAGTTCGCGTGCGATGCGCACGCGGTCCAGCGCGACCGCCTGCGCGGCGGTCAGCTCGCGCTCCCGTTCGAGTTCGGCGGTGCGTTCCTCGAGCGCCTGGCGCGACCGCGCTTCGCGCCACGCCCGCTCGCCGAAGAGGTACGCCCCGCCGAAGAAGGCCACGTTCACGAGGAACTGCAGCATGATGAACGCCGCGAACGGCGAGAACAGTCCTGCGCGGGAGAGGCCGTCGCCCTCACCCTCGCCGCTGGTCGCGGCCTGGAACGTCGTCACGATCAACCAGCAGAACATGCCCGCGATGACGACGAGCCGCACGGTGGTCGCGCGCCGCCGGTTCGCGACCCACGCGCCCACCGTGTACATCGCGATGAACACCGCGACGTTCCCGACGTACACCTCCGGGATCCGCGCCGAGACCCCGACGAAGAATGTGACCGCCACCGCGGTGAGCACGGCCTCCGGGTAGCGGCGCCGCAGCGCGAGCGGCAGCGTGAGGGCCGCGGCGTAGACGAGCGCCCACCCGAACGCGGGCGTCTCGTCGCGGTACAGTCCGGACACCTGACCGAGCCAGGAACTGATGACCGCCCCGACGAGCAGCGCCAGCGCGAGCCACAGGTCCAGCCGTCGCTGACCCGCCGTCACCGGTCGGGTCGTGTCGTGCGCGCTCATGCTTCCAACGTAGGCCGGGGCGGATGCCGCGGCATCCCCCGCGCGACGGAACTGCGCGCGCGGCGGTCTCCGGGTGCGGTCAGCACTCCCGGCCGGGGCATGGACGGGGTTCTGCGAGATGGCGAACCGTGGCCGGGTTCGTTGATCGTCTGGCCCAGACGGTCACGCACTGATGCCCACAGAGCATCAGTACGTGACTGTCGGCGGTAACGGAGACGAAGGCGGATCTGGAACACCTCCGTCGGTTGCGAACGGGTTGACGATCCGAACGCCGCGCAGTGTGCTGCCGTCGGCCGGCGGCAGTCGACTCAAGAGATCGGCGCCCGCGGCCCTCAAAAGATCATCGGGCGGTCGTCGTCATCGGGGCCGTCGAGATCGAGGTCAACGACGACCGGCACGTGGTCGCTCGGGATCTCGCCCTTGCGCTCCTCGCGGTGGATGGATGCCGCGACCACGGCATCCGAAAACGCGTGCGAGCCGAGGATGAAGTCGATGCGCATGCCCTCGCCTCGCGGAAACCGCAGCTGCTTGTAGTCCCAATAGGTGTACCCCGTCGGTACGAGCGGGCGCACGGTGTCGGCGAGGCCGGCTTCCAACAGTGCCCGGAACGCCTCGCGCTCCGGCGGCGACACATGGGTGGTCACGCCCTCGATGACGGTGGGGTCGCCGTTGTCGGCATCTGTCGGGGCGATGTTGAAATCGCCCGTGAGGGCGAGGGCGAGGTCGGGGCTCGCTGCGAGCGTGTCGGCGGTGTACCCGCGCAGCGCCTCGAGCCAGTCGAGCTTGTAGCGGTAGTGCGGGTCGTCGAGGCTGCGGCCGTTGGGGACGTACAGGCTCCACACCTCGATGCCCTCGACCGTCGCACCGAGCGCGCGCGCCTCCTGCGGCGCGCCGGGGCCGTCGTGGCCCTTCGCGAAACCGGGCATGCCGGGAAAGCCGATCCGCACGTTCTCGATAGGCTCCCGGCTGGCGATCGCGACGCCGTTCCACTGGTTGAGCCCGTGCGCCTCGACGGAGTACCCGGCGGCCTCGAACTCGGCATACGGGAACTGTTCGGGCTTGCACTTGATCTCCTGCATCGCCAGCACGTCGATGCTCTCGCGCACCGCGAAGTCGACGGTGCGGACGACGCGGGCGCGGATCGAGTTGACGTTCCAGGTGGCGATGCGCATGGCATCCAGCGTATGCGTGCCCGCCGACAGCGCGCGCCGCCGATAGAGTTAGGCAACCCTAACCATAGGCACGAGCCGGAGGCCATCATGTCCGACACCGCACCCGCGTTCGCCCGAAAAGGCCTGCTGCGGCTGAGCTGGCCGCTGCTGCTCGTCACCGTCCTGACGCTGCTCGCCACCCTGGGCAACGTCGTCCTGCTGAGCGCGTCCTCCGCCGAGCTCAACGCCGCCGTCGCGACGGCGAACCAACTGCTCGGAGTGCTGTACGACGTCTCGGTGCTGTTCAGCCTCGGCGCGCTCGTCGTGGTCGCGCAGTTCCTCGGCGGCGGAGCGTATACGGCGGCGCGCCGAGCGAGCGCCGTAGCGCTGCGCGCATCGAGCATCCTGGGCATTGCGATGGCGATCGGCGTCGCCGTCGCCGCGCCGCTGCTGCTGCCGCTCATCCGGACACCCGAGGACATCCGTCCCGACGCGCTCGCCTACCTCTGGGTGGTCGCGGCGGGGCTCGCATTCAACGCGTACATCGTCGCGGCATCCGCCGTGCTGCGCGCCTACGGACGCACCGTCGCGCTCCTCGTCCTCGGCGTCGTCGTGAACGTGCTCGACGTCGCGCTGCTGTACGTGTGCCTGTTCGTGCTCGAGCTCGGAGCAGTGGGCGCCGCGATTCCGACGCTCGTCGTACGGGGGATCGGCGCCCTGCTGCTCGCGTGGCTGGTGCGATCGCGCACGGGGGTCCGCATGTGGGCGCCGCTGCCGCCGAAGGAGGAGGGAACTCGCGCCTGGACCATGGCGCGGCTGTCGGTCCCGACCGTGCTGGAGAACGGGTTGTACAACATCGCGATCGTCGTCGTCGTGACCGCCGTCAACGCTCTCGGCACCGATGCCATCAACGCGCGCTCCTACGCGCTCACGCTCACCGCGCTCGTGACCGGCCTGATCCTCGCCCTCGCGCAGGGCAACGAGACGATCGTCGGATGGGACGTGGGGGAGGATGCCTTGGCCCACGCACGCCGCCAGACGGTCCGCACCGTCGTCGGCACGGCCGTGACGAGTGCGCTGCTGGCGGCGTTGCTGTGGCTGGGCGCCGACCCGTTGCTGTCGATCTTCGGGCCCAACGAGGTCGTGCTCGCCGAAACGCGCACGGCGCTCGCGATCAGCGTGCTGCTGCTGCCGCTGTCGGCGGTGACGGCCGTCGTCTACGGGGCGCTCCGTTCGGCCGGTGACGTCGTCGTGCCGATGGCGTACTCGATCGGGACGAGCATCGTCGTGCTCGTCCCCGTCTCGTTCCTGCTCGTCGAGACGGCCGGGCTCGGCGTCGCGGGCGTCTTCTGGGGTCTCGTACTCGCCGAGGCGGTCAAGGCGGCGCTCCTGTTCGGGCGCTGGCTCGGCGGACGATGGATGCAGGATGCGCGCGTCGTCGATGCGGCGGTGCCCGCGGCGTCCGTTCCGGCGTAGCACCGCTCTGTCAGGATCGCCGCGTCAGCGCGGGGTTTGTCCCGGCGAAGGGCGGATGCCGGGGCGGCCGCCTCGCGTACCGTCGGCGCTGTGGGGCCTTCGGTGAGATGGATTCGCGCCTGTCTGTTGACCGTCGCGTGGTTCAACCTCGTCTCGGCGCTCGTCGGCGGCGCCATGGGAATGTTCTTCGGCGGTGCCGGCGTGCCCCGGGAATGGATCGAGGGCACGGCCTTCTCGTCCTTCTTCTGGCCGGGGGTCATCCTCGGGTTCGTCGTGGGCGGATCGCAGGCCCTCGCGCTGATCGCGCAGTACCGGCGCTTCGCGCTCGCGCGCGGGCTCCACGCCGCGGCGGGCCTCGTCATGATGATCTGGATCTTCGTCGAGATCGCGATCATGCTCGTGTGGTCGCCGCTGCAGGGCATCTACTTCGTGACGGGCCTCGTGCAGGTCGTGCTCGCGGTGCTCGCGCTCGGCGCGTGGCCGCGGCCGTTCTTCGTGCGCGAGCAGCGCTGAAACAGCCGCCGCGCGTCAGCCGCCGAGCGTCAGCCGCCGAGCTCGAACGGGTGTGCGAGGCGCCACCACGCGTCGGGCGGCGCGATGTCGCCATCGAGCACCAGGTCGGCGCTCGCAGTGCGGGGGCCCGCCGTCCACGTGATGCTTCCGACCTTCTCGCCCGCCTTCCCGGCCGAAAGCGCAGTCGTCGACATCTCGGCGGAGATGGGGGTGTCGGACCACGTGAGCACCTCGGCATCCGTTGCCATCACCATGCGCGCATGGGCACCCCACGGCGTCTCGTAACTGCCGTACACCTCGCCCTTCGTCGCGACCGGCACGTCGTGGAACCCGGCGCGGATGCTGTCGAGCAGCGCCTCGACCTGCGCGTTCACGCTGTCGCGATCCTGCCCACCCAGCACGATCCCGGTGACGTGGAGCGGTTCGCCGATCCCGGCATCCAGGAGCGATGAGTACAGCAGGTTCGAGCCCTCGAGCGTGCCGGTCTTGATGCCGCGCACGCCATCGGAGCCCAGGAGAGTGTTGGTGTTCCTGCCCGTGAACCCGTGGACGTCGAGCGACGTCATGCCGACGATGCTCGCGACCGTCTCGTTCGCCATCGCGAGCTTGCCGAGCGCGATCAGATCGGTCGTCGTGCTGACGTTGCGTGCGCTGATGCCGGTCGGCTCCACGATGACGGTCTGCGCGAGCCCGTTGCGGGCGAGCCAGTCGCGGGCGGCACGCACGAACCCCGACGGCGAGCCGAACGCCCACGTCGAGACGGCATCGGCGTAGTTGCTCGCCGAGACCACGAGCATGAGCTCCAGAGCGTCGTGCAGGCTCATCGTGCTGCCGGTGGGCATCTCGGCGATCGTCGCGCCCTGCACGTAATACTGGTCGTAGAGGTCGTGGTCGGCCTTGTCGAACGTGAGCGTCGGCCCTGGATCGCCCGGTCCCGCGAGCGGATGCGCATCGAGCACGGTCAGCGCGGTGACGAGCTTCGTGATGCTCGCGATCGGCAGCGGATCGGCGGTGCCGGCTGCCGCCGACAACCCGTCGGAGCCGAGGAACTCCGCTGCGCCCTCGACGCGCACCGCCGCCGCACCGTCGGCCGGGAGGCTCGGCAG
>NZ_JBASZT010000441.1:0-2982 GCF_049661145.1 Microbacterium sp. | reverse complement strand
GCTTCGTCGGGCCCGCCGCAGCGGCGGCTGAGCGCGGACTGCCGGTCGACGCGCTCGTGGCGGCGATGGGTGCGGCACTCGAGTTCGACGAGCCCTCCGACGAGCAGTCGGTGGAACTGCAGCGCCGCATCCGCGAGGAGGACGCCGCCGCCTTCACGGCCGACGTGACGGGGCTCGAGCCGCAGCATCCGCTCTATCCGCGGGTCGAGGCCGTCGTCCGCGCCCGGCAGGCTGAGCTCGGGGTCTGACCCGCTCGCCGCGGGGCTGTCGACGGCCGCGGTGACCCGCCGGGCGCGGGGCCGGCCGAATGCGCGGCCCGAACTCCTCCAATCCGTCCCGCACCACCCCGATGAGAGGTCGAGCCCGGGCTTGCGAGCGCGGCGATGGAGGAGTTCGGGCGCGCACATCGCTTTCTCCCCAACCCGTCAATTCCGGAATCCACCCACAGATCGGCCAGATCGGCCGCTGCGCACTGGACGGGAGTGCTGTGCTTTCGGCATGCAGAAACCGACTCCTCACGAACTGGCACCGAGCTTTCTCGGCGCGCGCACGTGGAGTACAGGGCAGCTGCGCAGTCGCGGTATCGGAAAAAAGCGCATCCGCGAACTGATCGCAGCGGGCCGGCTCACGCGTGTCCGCACCGGGCGGTACGTGTCCTCGGACGTGCATGCGCGACTCGTCGCCGCCGCCCGTCTGGGCGGCCGACTCGGCTGCGTGTCACTGCTCGCCGCGGTGGGCATCTTCGTCCGCGAGCACGAGGATCTGCACATTCAGATCGAGCGCGGGGCCAGCAGACTGCCTTCCCGATCGCCGGGTATCGTCGCACACTGGCGTGTGGCCGACGGATGTTCGCGTGACGCCCTGGCGACGGGAATCACCGACGCTCTGGTGGAGGCGGTGCTCTGTCAGGCGCCGAGAGATGCGGTGGCGACACTCGACTCGGCATGGCATCACGGGCTGGTCGACGAGAACGACATCGGAGAGGTGTTCCACCGGTTGCCCCGCCGCTATCAGGCGCTCCGAACGCTCCTCGATCGACGCAGCGAGGCAGGCACCGAGACGTTGATGCGGCTCCTGCTGCGTGCACTCGGGCATCACGTCGAAGTGCAGGTGCGGATTCCGGGCGTCGGTCGCGTGGACCTCGTTGTGGACGGATGGCTCATCGTGGAATGCGACAGTCGGGAGTTTCACGACGATTGGTCGGTGCGACGCAAAGACGTGAGGCGTGACCTGGCTGCCGCTCGGCTCGGCTACACGACCGTGCGGCCGCTCGCAGAGGACATCCTCTATGCTCACGACGAAATGGTGAACGCGATGCGCGAGATTCTCAGCCACCCGCGAATCGGGGTGCCGACAGCGTACCGGCCTGAACTCCTCCAATCCCGGACCGAACAGCCCCGGACCGGCGGGCGAGGCCGCGGAACCGCCCCAGCTGGAGGAGTTCGGGATCGGCGAGCATGACGAGGCGGCCGAGCCGCGCGCCGGCGGCCACCGGGTCAGGCGGGCCACCGGGTCCGTCGGGAACCGGGGCAGGCCGGCCGACGGGTCAGGCGCCGAAGCCCTCGCCGATCAGCTCGATGAGCTCCTCGCGCTCCTCGACCGACAGGAATGCTCCCGCGGCGGCGTTCAGCTGGAACGCCTCGAGGTCTTCGAGCCGGTAGTCGAACGTCTCGGCCAGCAGCGCGAGCTCGCGCGTAAGCGAGGTGCGGCTCTGCAGCCGGTTGTCGACGTTCACGGAGACGGCGAAGCCCAGCTGGTACAGCAGGTCGAAGGGGTGATCCTCCAGCGACGTGCCCCAGCGAGCGATCGCGCCGGTCTGCAGGTTCGACGACGGCGACAGCTCCAGCGGGATCTCACGGTCGCGCACCCAGCGCGCCAGGTCACCGAAGGTCACGAGCACTTCGTCGCCCTTCTGCTGCACGACCTCGAGGTCCTCCGCGATGCGCACGCCGTGTCCGAGTCGCAGCGCGCGACCGTCGAGCAGGGCGGAGCGGATGCTGTCGAGCCCGACGGCCTCGCCGGCGTGTACCGTCACGGGAAAGAAGTGCGACGCCAGATAGTCGAACGCCACTCGGTGCTTGGACGGAGGGAACCCGACTTCGGGGCCGGCGATGTCGAACCCGACAGCGCCGCGCCCGCGGAACGCGACGGCGAGCTCTGCGATCTCGAGCGACCGATCGGTGTGGCGCATCGCCGTGATGAGCTGACCGACGCGGATGTCACGGCCACGGCCGTCGACGACGTCCTCACCCTCCTCGATGCCCTCCTGCACCGCCTCGACGGCCTCTTCCAGCGAGAGTCCGCCCGCGAGGTGCTGCTCGGGCGCCCAGCGCACTTCGCCGTAGATCACGCCGTCGGCGGCGAGGTCCTCGACGAACTCCTTCGCGACACGGCGCAGGCCATCGGCCGTCTGCATGACGGAAGTCGTCAGATCGAACGTCTTCAGATACTCGACGAGCGAGCCGGAGTCGCTCTGATCCTCGAACCAGTCGGCGAGATCGTCGGCATCCGCCTGAGGCACGTCGAGATCGATCTCATCGGCGAGCTCGATGATCGTCTGCGGCCGTAGCGCTCCATCGAGGTGGTCGTGCAGCGACACCTTCGGCAGGGATCGGATGGAGACACCGCCGAGCTTCGCGTCGCCGTGCTGATCGATGGCCATTCGGATTCCTTCTGGTGGGGGTCAGGCGGTGATGCGCTCTAGGACGAGGGGACGGGATGCCGGAGCGTCAGCCCCGATCCCCCATGCGCCCTCGAGGGCGTCGAGCGCACGCGCGAAGCGTTTGTCATCATCGGCGAGCAAGGTGAACAGCGGCTGACCGGTCGTGACCCGGTCTCCCGGCTTGACGTGCAGGTCGATGCCCGCGGCGTGGACGACCGGGTCCTGTGCGCGGGCGCGCCCCGCGCCCAGCCGCCACGCGGCGATGCCGAACGGCAACGCCGCCATGCGGGTGACGACGCCGCCTGTGGATGCCGTGACCG
>NZ_JBASZT010000440.1:0-1780 GCF_049661145.1 Microbacterium sp. | reverse complement strand
CCGCGAGACCGCGAGACCGCGAGACCGCGCGACCGCGCGACCGCGCGGCCGCGAGAGAACAATGCAGCGCCGAGAGAACGGGTAGCGCCCGTACTCTCGGCGCGCAGTTGTTCCCTCGCCGAAAGCGCAGGTCTGCGCGCCCGGGGCACGCGACGGACGAGGCCTCGACTCCCATACTTGCGGCGCCGCTCCGGCCGGCGGAACTCCGCGGGCCGCTTCCGACGGGAAGGCGAGTGGGTGCGCGTCGGTTCTCACCTGGGCGCGAACCCCGCGTTCGTGCCGGAGCTGGTCGACCGGGCGCTGGAACGGTACCGGACGGGGCAGCCCGGACCCGGCGACATCCTGGAGCGCATCCCCTGGTTCCACGGCGAGTTCGAGACGATCCACCCCTTCGTCGACGGCAACGGCCGAATCGGGCGCGGAGTGCCGCGGTCGGCGAGGAACCCCCGTCGCGCGCGGGAAAGTCAAGGTGTTGACAGTGTTCACATTCTGTGCGTAGAGTGATGTGAACAGTGCATACATTGCGCGAGAGAGTGAGGGATGCCGACATGACGACACCTGCCGTGGACACGTCCGCCGACACGTCAGCCACAACCGAAGCCATCACCGAAACCGCCACCGCATCCGCCAGCGCGCCGACCGTGCCGGTCACGCTCGGCGCGCGCACCGTCGAGGTCCCGGCCGGGGGCCTCTACGACCGGTTCCGGATGAACACCGACCTCGATGTCGTGGCCGCAGACCCCCGCGTTCCCGGCGTCGACTTCTTCCGCTCGCTGACCAAGACGCACGTCGATTCGCCCGTCGGCCCGACCTGGACCCCCAACTTCTACTACGCGGCATCCGTCACCCGGCTCGTCATGCTCGCGCCGACGGCGCGGCTGCGCGCCCGCCTCCCCCGCGAGCTCGATCCGCTCGAGGT
The DNA here is from genome assembly GCF_049661145.1 of Microbacterium sp. GTDB lineage: Bacteria > Actinomycetota > Actinomycetes > Actinomycetales > Microbacteriaceae > Microbacterium. The sequence continues at coordinate 861 of NZ_JBASZT010000440.1, read as the reverse complement.
CGTGCCGGGGCTCGGCGTGTTCTCGGTCATGTTCTTCCGCTACGACGTGGCCGATATCGACTTCTACACCGAGGTCGCGACCGGCATCGCGGTCAAGCCGGTGCGGCACGGCGGGCTCGGCGCCGTCGACCTGGTCGCCGCTCTGAAGAACGACCACCCGCACTCGTACGTCCTGTCGCTGCCGGTGAGCACCGACATCGCGCAGGTGCGCGGGCACGACGGCTACGGGTTCCCCAAGTGGGTCGCGCCGATCGAGGTCGACGTCACGGCCGAGCGGGCGACCGCGCGTGCTCGCAACGACAACGGTGGTCTCGATCTCGCGTTCACCGCGCCGACACCGCCGCAGCGCGCGTTCCGCCCGCTGGAGCGCGTGTCGACGCTGACTTCGTACACCCGGATCGGCGGCAACTGGCACTCGACGCTGAACCAGACCCACGCTCTGGCCGCGGGAAGCCGGATGCTGCCGCGCGACGTCGAGCTGCGGCTCGGCAGCGGGCGGCTGTCCGACGACATCCGCTCCGTCGCGCCACGGCGGATCCTGCGCCTCGACGTCACGTCGAAAGCGCAGATCGCCCTCCACATGCCCGTGCCGACCAGCGTCGACACCACCGTCTGACCCTCCGTTCGACCACCTGGAGCCTTGAACATGTCCCTCTCTGTCGCCCCGGCATCCGCACACTCGGTGCGCGACCTGCCGCGCACGCTCACTCCCGCCTTCCTCTCGACGCTGACCGGTCTCGCGAGCGCCGCGAAGGATGCCGATTCCACCACCGCGACCGCTCCGTACACCGGCGAGCCGCTTGCCCAGCTGCCGGTGGCGACGCCCGAAGCCGTCGCCGGCGCGTTCGCCCGGGCGCGCAT
>NZ_JBASZT010000439.1:0-6350 GCF_049661145.1 Microbacterium sp. | reverse complement strand
GGACCCGCGCGCGGCAGCGGTCGTGGTCGTCGCGGGGGCGGATGCCGCGGCATCCGCGGCCGACGATGATCCGCTAGATGCGCCGGTCGCCGACTCCGGAGGGGGGCTCGGCGCCTTGACGGTGAGGTTCTGGCTCACGAGTGTGCCTCCAACGCGTGCGAGAGATGGCCCACGATGCGTCCGAACTCCGGTTCGTAGCGCAGCTCGGGTGAGCGGGGGTAGGACCAGGGCAGTTCGATGTCGTCGACGATGCGTCCGGGGCGACCGCTCATGACGATCACGCGGCTCGACAGGTAGACGGCCTCGGAGATGGAGTGGGTGATGAACATCGCCGCGAAGCCCTTGAGCTGGAACAGGCGCTGCAGCTCGGTCTGCATCTTGAGGCGGGTGATCTCGTCGAGGGCGCCGAACGGCTCGTCGAAGAGCGCCAGTTGCGGCTCGGCGACGAGGGCCCGGGCGATCGACACGCGCATGCGCATGCCGCCGGACAGGGCACGGGGATGCTGATCCTCGAAGCCCTTCAGGCCGACGAGGTCGAGTACCTCGGCGGCGCGCCGGCGACGCTCGGCCCTGCTGACGCCGGCGAGCTCTCCGACCAGTTCGACGTTGCGCTGGGCGCTGCGCCACTCCAGCAGCGTCGCCTCCTGGAAGACGAAGCTGGTCGTGTCGGCACGGACGTCGATCTCGCCCTCGGTCGCGGGGTCGAGTCCCGCGGCGAGCCGCAGCAGCGTGGACTTGCCGCAACCCGAGGGCCCGACGACCGAGACGAACTCGCCGGGCCGGACGTCGATCGAGACGCCTTCGAGGGCGCGGGTGCCGGTGTCGAAGACCTTGGCGACGTCGCGGAAGGCGAGCGTGGGCGCGACGCTCGCCCCCGCGGTGCCGGTGTCGGGGGCGCCGGCCTGCTCCCCTGCGGCAGTGACGGTGGTCATATGAGCGCTCCCTCGGAGGTCGGGGCGGAAGGCGAGGTCTGCAGCCGGCCCAGGTCGAGCACGCTGCTCACGACACGGCGGCGGACGGCGATCACGCGGCCGTCGCGGATGACGATCCGGTCGGGCGCCCGTTCGGCGAGTGCCTCGGCGGCGTGCGCGGCGCGCACGAGCACGACGTCGGCGACATCGCCGACTCGACCCCGGGCGGGGGGCAGACCGAAGGCGGCGCGGCCGCCGCTGGAGCTGATGTGCCACGCCTCGGCGGGGGTGAGATGGCCCGCCATGACGAGCTCGGCCGCGACATCGACCATGTCGGCGTTGCCGAGCGGGTTGAAGGGGTCCTGCACGTTGTCGCCGCCGGCGGCCAGCGTGACGCCGGCATCGATGATCTCGCGCAACGGCGGGATGCCGCGGGGTGTCCCGACGGGGTGCTGCCACCCCTGCAGGTAGAGGTTCGTCAGCGGGTTGGTGATGATCGAGACACCGGCTGCCGCGACGGCGGAGAGGGTGCGGGCGCGCGTACCGGCATCCTGCGTCGACAGGCTCACGCAGTGACCCGCGGAGCGGATGACCCCCGTCGGCCAATGGCTCGTGCGGGCCGCGAGCTCCGCGAGCCCCATAGAGGCGGGGTCGAGCGTCTCGTCGGTGTGGAGGTCCATGCCGAGGCCGAACTCCTCCGCGAACGCGGCCGAGCGCTCGAGATCCGCGGCGGGGTCCTCGGCGAGGTGGGGGAATCCGCCGACGAGGTCGAATCCCAGGGCGATGGCCGCCCGGCCCAGGTCGTCCGGGCCGTCGGAGGGGCCGGGGCTCGCGACCACCTGCAGGTCCACGATCCCGGCGAACTCGGCGCGCAGCTCGATGAGCGCGCGGATGCCGCGCAACGGATCGTCGCCCAGGTGGTAGTTCGTGTGGGAGCGCACGGCGGTGACGCCGGCGTGCAGCGCGGCGACGAGGTGGCGCCGGGCCCCGGCCTTGATCGCCTCGTAGGTGTGGTTCTCGCCGTGGTCGACCCAGCAGGCGATGGCGTCGTCGAGCGAGCCCTCGGGCTGACCGAACGCGGTCCACGTGTAGCCCTTGTCGAGGTGGGCGTGCAGGTCCGCCAGCGGCGGCAGCGCCACCCACCCGGTGGCGTCGACGGCATGGCACGCGGTGCCGTCGACGCCCACTCCGGCATCCGCCGCTGCCGAATCGACGACCCGGCCGGCGGCGAACGCGAGCGTGTCGCCCACCTCTCCTGCGGGCGTGAGACCCGTGAGGATGCCGATCCGCTCACCGGGCTCGAGGAGTTCGGCATCCATACGGTCGTCCCCCTCACGATTGCGATGGCGGTGTTGTTGGTATGACCAACATCGGGTGAGAATCAGTAAACGCCCGACGTGTTTCCTGGTAGGCCTGTCGGGATTGCAGCCGTGTTAAATCCGCGCGAAGAGTGCGGCCGGGTGCCGCCACCGGGCGGGACGGCTGCGCGCGGATGGGAAGAGTGGAGGCCATGAGCTACTTCAGTGACGTCGAGCGCGACCTCGTGGTCGCCGCCCGCACCGTCCTCGCCGAGGGCGTCGTCGCCCTCGATCTGGTGTCGCACAACGGACGCGACCTGCCGGCCTGGGCTCCGGGATCCCACGTCGATCTGATCCTCGCAGGCGATCGCCAACTCGGCACGGAGCGCATCGAGCGGCAGTACTCGCTCTGCGGCGATCCCGCCGACCGTTCCACCTGGCGGATTGCGGTACTGCGCGAGGACACCGGTCGCGGCGGCTCGGTCCGTGTCCACGACGAGGTGAAGGCGGGCCAGCGCCTGCGCGTGCGTGGACCCCGTAACCACTTCGCGTGCGAGTTCGTCCCCGGAGCGGCCTACCGGTTCGTCGCGGGGGGCATCGGCATCACCCCGATCCTCGCGATGGTGCGCGCCGCAGCGGCCGCGGGCGTGGGCTGGACGCTCGACTACTCCGGGCGGTCGCTGTCGACGATGGCCTTCGTCGACGAACTCCGGGCGCTGGACGATGGTCTCGGCGACGGCCTCGGCGACGGCACGGGGCGGGTGCGCCTGCATCCGTCCGATGGGGGGCTCCGTCTCGACGTCGTATCGTTCGTGGACACCGTCGGCGGCGGCGACCAGGTTTTTGCTTGTGGTCCTGCGCTCCTGCTCGATGCGCTGGCGGACGGCCTCGCGGCGGCGAATCGCGCCGACGCCCTGCACGTCGAACGATTCGAAGCGGTCGAGTACGGCGAGCCGGTCTGGCCCGAGCCGTTCGAGGTCGAGTTGGCCATGACCGGCGATGTCGTCACGGTCATGCCGGACCAGTCCGTGCTGGAGGCGATCGAAGAGCAGAGTCCCACGGCGATGGTGCTCTCCAGCTGTCGTCGTGGTACGTGCGGCACGTGCGAGGTTCCGGTGCTGGAGGGTGAGATCGAGCATCGTGATTCGGTGCTCACTCCGCTCGAGCGCGAGCAGAGCGTCGTCATGATGGTGTGCGTCTCGCGGGCGGCGTGCCCCCGCATCGTGCTCGACGTCTGACGGGCTCGGTCCCGTGGGGTCGGGATGGCCCGGCTGATCTGCGGCTTGTCAGCGGCCGACGCGGGTGCGGAGGGCCGCCACGAGCGCGTGCTCGTCGCCGGTGACCAGCCGGTAGTCCCGTACGACGACGCGCCCGGCGACCACGACGTGCCGCGGCCTTCGTCCGGGGGCAGCCCACAGCAAGCCGGCGACCGGATCGGCGACGCCGGCATCCGCGACGCCCGACACGTCCCACACGCAGGCGTCTCCTGCAGCCCCCGGCGAGAGGATGCCGAGATCCTCCCGGCCGAGCCCCGCGGCGCCCCCGGAGGTCGCCATCGAGAGCGCGTCGCGAGCGGCGAGGGCCGGGGCGGGGGGAGCGGCGGGATCGAGGAGGCCGACCAGGCCCGACACCTGCATCGCGAGGCGCGCGTCGGCGAGCAGGTGGCCGGCGTCGTTCGATCCGCCGCCGGAGGTGCCGAGGCCCACGGCGATGCCCTGCTCGCGGATGCGGTGGACGGGAGCGATGCCCCAGCCCATCGGCACGTCGCAGCCCGGCGCGTGGGTGGCGGTGACGCCGGCCGCGGCCAGCCGCGCGATCTCCGGCTCGGTGACGTCGCACAGGTGCGCGATCGTCACGTCCGGTTCGAGCCAGCCCCAGTCCTGGAGAAGGTCCAGTGGCCGTCTGCCGTACCGGGCGAGGGCGATCTCGGTGTCGACCTGCTCGTTCGCCTGGGTTCGCCGCCGCAATCCGTAGCGGCGAGCGACGTCGCCGAGGGCGCGGAAGGTCTCCTCGGAATCGGAGTGCACGCCCGCGGGACCCACCGCCAGTTGCAGCATGCCGTCGGCGCTGACGCCGCCGGGAGAGGCGGCGGATGCCGATGGCAACAGCGCGCGGGCGATGGCCTCCGCGCTTGTGGCAGCCGCTTCGGGCGTGTCGCGCGCCGAGCCGCGTACGAACACGAGGCGGGCGCCGAGGCCGGCGGCGGCATCGGCGATGGCGCGGGCGATCGTGACGGTGTCGTCGATCGGGGTGCTGCTTGCGGCGGGATCGGGCCAGTTGAGCTGGTGGTCGGCGACGGTCGTCACCCCGTTCAGGAGCGATTCGGCCAGGCCCACTCCCGCGGTCGCGGCGACGAGCGAGGCGTCGATGCCTGCGGCGGCATATGCCGCCGCCATCGCCGGCAGCCATTCCCGCATCGGCACACCCCGCGTGCCCGGCAGAGTGCGGAAGCCCGACTGCAGCAGATGATGGTGCGCGTTGATGAGGCCCGGGGTGACGATGCCGCCCTCGGCATCCAGGACCTCGGGGATGCCGGGTGCGTCGGGAGCATGCGAGGCGCCGGGGATGCCGGGTGCGTCGGGAGCATGCGAGGCGCCGGGGCCGCTGACGCGAAAGTCTTCGTGACCCTGGGCAGGTTTCGTTACCCCACGGCGCGGCAGCGCCACTGAAAAGCTGACGCGGCCGTCTGCGCCGATCACGAGGGCGCCGCCGCGATCCCGCGCCGGATCGTCGAAGCGCTCCACGATGCGGGAGGCGCCCGTGATGGTCAGCGTGCTCGTCATGCCGTCCGTCCTATCAGCCGCATGTTTCGCGCGATCGACGTCGTCGAGTGCGCCGCCGTCATCGCCGAGTGCGCCGGTTGTCGCCGAGAGCACCGGTTGTGAACGGTTCGTAAGGGGCGCGCTCGGACAGAAGGGGTCCTCTCGGCGGAGGATGTCCGAGGCGGCCTCTAACCTCGGAGGATCCCGTTGAGGTGTCAGAACATTCGTTCTAATCTGTCGAGATGAGGTCGATCGTGGCGAATGTCGCCGTCGCGGATGCCGCAGGCACCGTCGAGGCCCTGCGCGCGCAGTTGGAGCGCATGCAGGGCCGTCGCCTCGACACTCCCGTGCTACCGGTGCCCCCTGCGCTGGCGGCGCTGCTGCCGGGCGGTGGACTGCGCCCCGGCTCGTCGTACGCGCTGGGCCGGTCGATGTCGCTGCTGTTCGCGCTGCTGTCCCGCCCGTCGCGCGAGGGTTCGTGGTGCGCTGCGATCGGCATGCCGCATCTGGGAACAGAGGCCGCCCGAGCCGCAGGCGTCGACCTGGAGCGCCTCGTGCTGGTGCCCGAGCCGGGGGAGCGCTGGCTGACGGTCACGGCGACGATCGCCGATGTCCTGCCCGTCGTCGCGGTGCGCCCGCCGGCGCGTGCGAAGGATGCCGACATCGCGCGGCTCGCGGCGCGCATGCGCGAACGCGAGGCGGTGCTGCTGGTGCAGGGACCGTGGCCGCAGACCGAGGCGATGATCGACATCGCCGATCCGTCGTGGTCGGGGCTCGGCGACGGTTACGGGCTGCTGGAGGGGCGCGAGTTGACGGTGACCGTGACGAGCCGGCGCTTCCCGGTGCCGCGGTCGGGACGGGTGCTGCTGCCGGATGCGGCGGGCGAGATGACCGCGGATGCCGCGGCATCCTCCGTCGGTCGGACCGCCGAGCCGCTGCGCGCGGTAGGCTGACGCACCACTTGAAGAAGTCGAACATAGCTTCTATTCTGTGGGGATGAATCCCCCAGCGCGCAGCGTGGTTGTCCCACCGCGGAGCTTGGTCGTCTGGGTGCCGGACTGGCCCATCGTCGCGCTGACCCGCGACGGCGACGAGCCGCTCGACGCCGCACTGCCGATCGCCGTCTTCCACAAGGGTACGGTCGTGGCGTGTTCGACCGCCGCCCGCGTCGAGGGCGTCCGCCGCGGTCAGCGGCGTCGCGACGCGCAGGCGCGCTGCCCGCAGCTGACGGTCGTGGATGCCGACCCCGAGCGCGACCATCGGGCATTCGCCCCGCTGATCGCCGCGATCGAGGAGCACGCCCCGGGCGTGCAGGTGCTGCAGCCGGGGCTGTGCGCGCTGCGCGCGCGAGGGCCGGCGCGCTACTTCGGGGGCGAGGC
>NZ_JBASZT010000438.1:0-1939 GCF_049661145.1 Microbacterium sp. | reverse complement strand
CTGCAGCTGGCGCCCCGACGCCAGCCGCAGGATGTCGGCGCGCACCGCCTCAGCGTTGGCGGTCGAGAGGTATTCCAGCTTCACGTTCGCGTCGAGGCCCGCACCGACGACTTCCAGCTTCGCCGCGCCGAGGAGGCGCGCGACCATCGGCCGGGTGAGGTTGACGCCCTGCACGCGATCGAGCGGCGCACGACGGTGGGTGCGGAACAGGATGCCGGTGCGCACCTCCACGTCGTCACCGGTGATCCGGAACGTGTGGAATCGCCACGAGACGTAGAACCACCCCACGATCACGAGGAGCACGCCGAGGACGGCGAGCGCCGCGACCAGGATGAGACCGTTGGTCAGCACGTAGTCGACGGGGTCGCCCTCGTACTGCTCGAGGTCGCTGAAGCCCGGGATCAGCCAACCGATGAGTCGGTCGCGCAGGTTCGCGATGATGATGCCGATCACGACGACGAGGAACAGCCCGCCACGGAGCACCGGCGTCAGCGGGTGCAGGCGGTGCCATTCCCCGTCGCTGAGCGGCGACCGGACCTCGGCGACGGCGGCGGGTTCGACGGTGTCCGGGGGGCGAACCGCGGTGGGCGGAGGCGGGGCAGGGAGGTCGGAGTCGGTCACAGGCCCGTCCGTCGGGTCTCGGCGACGGCGATGAGGGTGTCGCGCAGCCGCTCGGCGGCCTCTTGCGTAAGCCCGGGAATCGTCACGCCGGTCGCCGCGGCGGCGGTCACGAGCTTGAGCTGCGCGATGCCGAAACCGCGATCGAGTGGGCCGTGGGTGATATCGACGAGCTGCATGCGTCCGTACGGGACGGCGACCATGCGCTGCCAGAGGATGCCGCGGCGGAACACCAGGTCGTCCTCGCGCAGCTGGTAGCCGATCGAGCGCGCCTGCCGCGGCAGGATGGCCAGCATCCAGAGCATGATCACCGCGACGGCGCCGGCGGGGATCCACACCCACACCTGATGCAGCACGAACGCGAGGACGAGCGCCACACCGATCACCAGGACGAGGAGCGTGAGCGTCGAGATGAGCTGGACGACGACGTAGCTGCGGGAGATCTGATGCCAGACGCCGTCACCGACGTCGAGCGGCAACCGGCCCGCGCCGCGGGGCTCCATGATGGTGTCGTACGTCCCGTCATCCAGCCCCGCTGCCGGCACGCCGTCGTCAGCTTCTTCAGTGGCGCTGCCGCGCCGTGGGGCGAGAAAGTCTGGATCAGGTCGCGAGACTTCCGCATCAGCTTCTTCAGTGGCGCTGCCGCGCCGTGGGGTAAGGAAGTCTGGGTCAGGTCGCGAGACTTCCGCATCAGTCGTGATGGGAGAGTCCGAGGTCGGGGGGAGAGGGAGGTCCGGGGTGTTCGTCATCGTCGTCCTTCCGAATCGTGCACAGGTGCTCGGCGTACAGGCCGGCGACCACGAGGACGAGGCCGCCGGCGATGGCCGCGATCACGGCACCCATCGAGCCTAACGAGGGCGCGACGGGCCTGGTCAGCAGGAACGTCAGCAGTCCCCCGGCGACGCCCGCGACGACGCCGCCGACGATGCTCGAGGCTTTCGCGAGCATCGCGATCCGGACGGCGCGAAACGGATCGACTCGGCCGCCGGGCGCGCCGACGATCGCGCGCCGGATCGGCAGTGCGAACAGCACGAGCGCGAGCCCCAGCAGCACGAGCAGCACCGGCAGCAGCAGCGACGGAGTGAACGTCGGGCGCCCGACGGCGGTCAGCAACTGATCGATCCCGAAGCCCGCGACGAAGCCGATCGCGACCGCGGCGATCAGCACGCCCGCTCCGGTGCGCTTCATGCCCGTTCCTTCCCGCCGGAACCGCCGGTCCCGCCTGCGCCGTCACCGAGCCGTGCGAGCAGGTCGGCGGCCCGCCCGGCACCGGGCAACTCGGCATCCGGGTCGACCTCGAGCCACGGCCGCAGCACGAAGT
>NZ_JBASZT010000437.1:0-3425 GCF_049661145.1 Microbacterium sp. | reverse complement strand
GCGGACAACAGTGGCCGCAGGTCGATCATCCGCGCGGTCGCGCCGGATGCGTCGACCGACTCCTGATCGGGGCGTTCCGCGGGACCGGCGGTCGAGCTCGGCGCGGATGACGCGGTCGGCGTCGGCTGCTCCGGCTCGGCGCCCGCGCCTCCGGCGGGGTCGGTGGCGCTCGCGAAGCGCGTCGGTGTACCCAGGCTCTTGGTCGGCTCGAACCCGACCCAGCCGATGCCCTCGAAGAAGACCTCCGGCCACGCGTGAAGCTGACTCGTCGTGACTAGGGCGATGGGCTCGTCGTCGACTTCGTCGCCCGTATATGGGCCGGGCAGGAAGCCCACAACGATCCGCGACGGCATATCGAGGGCGCGTGCCATGAGGGCGAACGCCCCCGCGAAGTGTACGCAGTAGCCCTCCTTCACCTCGAGGAACTCGGCCACGGCGAGGGTGCCCTGGTCATCGAAGCCGTCCTCGACGGGTGCGTCCAGGGAGTAGGTGAACTCCGGACCACGGAACCAGGTCTGCAGCGCGAGGAGCTTGTCGTAGTCGCTCTGCGCACTCGCCGTCACCTGCACTGCGAGCTCGCCGATGATGGCGGGAGTGTCCTCCGGAAGCGACTGGACATCGACGCGCGACTCCGCCGTCGCGGCCGGCGCCGCCTGAATCTGCTCGAGCGTGGGCGTCGCGCGTTGCGAGAGCACCTCGTAGTTCTGTCCCTGCGCCGAACTGCGGCCGCTCAGCACCGTCGCGCTGTAGGGCGAGATCCGCCAGCTGTCGTCGACCCCCGTGATCGCGACGGCGGCGAAGGGCACCGGAAGCGCGGACGACGACAGCGACGACACCGCGATCGTCGTGCGCTGCTCGGTCACCGCAACGCCTTCGCCCACCGCGAGCGGCTCCAGCCCCTCGGTCAATGGAAGCGACCGGGTGCGGTCCGGCTCCCATACCGCTCCGTCGAAGCGCGACAGGGTCGCAACGCGCAGATAGGGGAGGGTGGACGCGTCGCCGTGCATCGTCAGCACCGGCACATCGTTGCGCCGTCGCAGATCGGCACCGAGATCGAGCGTCGAGTCTATGCTCGTCGCAACGCTCGCTCCCGCGCCGAGCACGGGGGCCGGCAGCACGGGGGTCGTCACGAGCGCGCCGACGATCGCGACGGCGCCGATCGTGATGGCCACCGCGGTGACCCCGCCGGAACGCGTCGCCGACGCGGGTGCCTCGCGCGTGCGCGTTTCGGCACGGATCAGGTAGAGGACGGATGCCGCCAGCAGCGCGAACGCGACGACATCGATGCCGGCCGGCACCGCGATGGCGGGGATCAGCCACACCGTGACCAGGGCGATGGCGGCGAGCAGCGGCATCCGTGCGGTCAGGACGACGTGGTCGAGTGCGACCGTCAGCAATGACAGCGAGGCGACGATGACGAATGCAACCGCGGTCGTGACGGGCAGGGGCGCGACCCCCACGAGGATCTCGCCCGCGGCGACCTGCACGAGGTGGGCCGCTTCGCCGAACACGGCGCCGGTGGGGACCACCACGAACAGCGCATCGGCGGCGAAGAAGGCGCCGGTGACGATCGCGGTCCACGTCGCGAGCAGGGCGAGCGTGACGCCCGCCGCCGGCACTCTCAGCCGCCGCAGCAGGTAGCCGAGGGCGAGCATCGTCGCCGACAATGCCGCGGACCCGGGGATCCAGGCACCCGCCGCCACCACGCGGGTCAGCGGCACGAGCGTGGCCATGAGCGCGATCCACAGTGCGAGCGTCAGTCGGAGCTCGCCCCGCGACCGGCCCGGCCGCGTCGGCCGCCCCACCACTCGCGGCGGAGCAGTTCGCCCCGCTTCTCGTCGCTCAGGTGGCGTTTCCCGCGGGAATGGCGACGGCATGCCCGCGTGAGGGGTCACCTGAACTCGTCGACGACCCGGCCGCGAGGTGAGCCCGTCATGCCCCGACACGGCTGCCTCCGCGGTCGACGACACTGCTCCACGCGACGCTGAGGTCGACTCCGGGCGGGATCGATGCGACCCGCCAGCCGGTCTCGGCGGCCCGCACGAGGGCCGGCCGGGTCGCCGACACGCTCATCAGCACCGGCAGGGAGCTGTGGTGAGGGACGGCGGCGAGGGCGGCGGCATCCGCTTCGTCGATCGCTCCGGTGACGAGCACAAGAGGCCCGGTCGTCGCCCCGGCCAACGCGGCGACGAGGCTCTCGACCGGCGCGTCGCGGCGCGCCGTGACGGTCGCGAAGCCGATCGCGAGGAGTTCGACTCCTGTCGCATCTCCTCCCTCGATGGGGTCGTGCAGGAGCGTGCCGTCGACGTCGAGCACCGAGACGACATACCCTTCCTGCACGAGGCGCGACGCGGCCGACACGCACGCCGAGACGGCGACCTCGAATCCGGGGTCGGCGCCCGGGGTGCGCGCAGCTTCGGGCGCCCAGCGTCGCACGCCCCGGTCGAGCACGACGATCGCCTCGGGCGTCGTCTCCTGCTCCTCCTGCCGCACCATGAGCTCGTCGCGATGCGCACTCGCACGCCAGTGGATGCGGCGCATCGAGTCGCCGGGCAGGTAGTGTCGCGGCACGAGGTTGTCGGTGCCCTGGCCCAGCCGATCGGTCGTCGTGCGCAAGCTGCCGCCGGCCTCACCCGGCTGGTCTGCGATCGCGCCGAACTTGGCGATGAGGGGTGTGACGGTCAGCGGCACCGGCGCGCCGACGAGGTGACGCCGCCGCGCGAATCCGAACGGGTCGGTCGACACCAGCGAAAGCGGCCCCACGGGAAGGATGCCGCGGCGCAGCGCCGTGGCGGCGTATTCGAGCGTGACGGCACGCCCGTCCCGGCGCATGCCGGACGATGTCTGCGGAAAGACGCCGCCGGCGTCTCCGCTCATCCCGTCGGGCAGCCGGTCGTGCCAACGGCCCTGGGCACCCGGCAGCGGCGAGCGCACTTCGACCCGCAACCGGACGAGCACGTCCTGCCCTGCGGCGGCCACATCGGGGACGAAGGCGCGCGTGACGCGTTCGGTCCGGCGGACGACGTACAGGGTCGCGATGCTCGCGGCGACGCCGAGGGCCAGCAGGACCGACAGGTACGACAGCTCCGGGATGCCGAACTGGTGCGCCAGCACGAAGCACAGCACCGCCAGCAGCGCCGCGCCGGTGCCCCGGGCGGTCAGCGGCCAGCGTGCGAAGGGTGACAAGACGGCATCCTCAGCGGGCTCAGCGGGTGGACAGCGGCACGCGTACCGACCCCACGATGCTGCGCAGAATCGTGGCGATCGTGTCGGCGGCGGAGCGTCCGCGGGAGGATGCCGAGGTGCGCGCCGCGATGGTGCGGTGCGCGAAGACGGGCTCCACGAGCGTGGCGACATCGTCCGGGATGACGAACTCGCGGCCGTCCAGGGCCGCCCACACCTTGGCGGCGCGCACGAGCTGCAAC
>NZ_JBASZT010000436.1:0-24404 GCF_049661145.1 Microbacterium sp. | reverse complement strand
GCCTCGCCGCGTGCGGGATGCTGACCGTCGGCGCCGCGTTCACCGCCGATGCCGTTCTCCTGCTCCCGGTCGCCGCCGTGCTCCTCGGAGCGGCATACGGCCTCATCCTCGTCGCGGGGCTCCGACGGATCGACGCCCTCGGCCACCCGCGGGACCGCGCGCGGCTCAGTGCCGCCTACTACTCCCTCGCCTACGTCGGCTTCGCACAGCCGCTCGTGTTCGCACTCGTCGCGACCACGCAACCCGGCCGAGTCGTCTTCGCGACCGTCGGCGCTCTCGTCGCCGACGGCACCGCGATCGGAACGGCCATCGCCGACCGAGCGTCCCGCGATCACTCACCCCGCCGCGCGGGACGGAAGTGAGCGGCGCCCCAAGGACCGGACGAAGGGGCCTCGAGAGTGACCGGCCTGCGCGCGGAACGACGGATGGAACCGCGGGCGACCGTTCCTCAGTCGTCTGAGTCGGCAGCCGCGGCGGACTTCTGCTGCGGCTCGATCTGGTGGAGCCGGTCTCGCAGCTGGGTGACGATGCCCTGATAGGCATCGGCGCCGAAGACGAGACGAAGGGGCGCCGGATGCTGTTCGAGGCTGGCGATGATGCCCGCGGCGATGCGGGCGGGGCTGCCGGAGATCGGGATGTTGCCGTCACGGAGGATCCGCAGTGCCGCCGCGGGGGTGTCGTCGTACGCGCTCATCGGCTCGGCGAGCCGAAGACTGCCGTGCGCGAACGAGGTGCGGGCGCCGCCGGGCTCGACGATGGTCACCTCGATGCCGAACGGGGCGATCTCCTGGGCGAGCGCCTCCGCGAACCCTTCGACGCCCCACTTGCTTGCGTGGTAGATCGACCCGCCAGCATTCGCAGTGAGTCCGGCGACGGAGGAGAGGAAGACGAAACGCCCGCCACCCTGTCCGCGCAGCTGAGGCAGTGCGGCGCGGGCGGTCCGGATGGTCCCCAGGAGGTTCGTGTCGATCTGGCGCTCGATCTGCTCGTCGGTGAGCTCCTCGGCTGCGCCGAACAGTCCGTAGCCGGCGTTGGCGACCACCACGTCGAGTCGGCCGAACGTCGCCACGGCTCCGTCCACAGCCGCTCGGACCTGTGCGGCATCGGTGACGTCCGCGTTCCCGACCCAGAGCCGCTCCCCGCCGCGCTCGATGAGTTCGTCGACGACGCCGGCTCGCCTGACCGTCCCGGCGACCCTGTCGCCGCGATCGAGAAGCTGCTCGGTCAGCTCGCGACCAAAGCCGCTGTTGATGCCGGTGATGAACCACGTGCGCTGTGCTGTCATGACCTCAGCTTCATCCGCCCCTGTCGAGCGGTTCCAGACCGAGGCTCTCCCTGGTAGAGCTTCGGCCACCCAGGGGCGGAGGCCGCGGCGTAGCGTGGAAGATCATGGAGCGGGACAACGCGCTGGGCGACTTCCTGCGGGCACGTCGCGAACTGGTGACCCCACAGGAGGCAGGCATCCCCACCGGATCGGGGGTACGCCGGGTGCCCGGCCTGCGCCGCGAGGAGGTCGCGATGCTCGCCGGCATCAGCGCGGAGTACTACGTGCGCCTGGAACGTGGCCGGGACCGCACCCCCTCGGCCGCGGTCATCGACGCCCTTGCCCTGGTGCTGCAACTGGATGCCGAAGGCACCGACTACCTGCGCACCCTCGCCGGCCGGGCACCGTCCGCGACACGACAGATCGCCAGCCCCGTCCCGCGCGAGCTGGCTCTCCTCGTCGAATCACTCACCATGCCGGCGCTCGTCGTCAACGCCTACAGCGATGTCCTGCTGTCCAACGCCGCCGCCCAATCGGTGTCGAGCGGCATGCGCCCGGGTGTCAACCGGCTGCTCTGGGAGTTCACCGACCCCGACGCGCGCCGCGCGAACCCGGACTGGGAGAAGACCGCGCTCGCCGCCGTCGCGCATCTGCGCGCGCAAGCGGGCGCCGACACCGCGGACGAGCGCCTCCACACCCTCATCGGAGAGCTGTCCATTCGCAGCGAGCGATTCCGACGGCTCTGGGCACGCCATGACGTCCATGCGGCCACAGGCGGACGCGTCACCGTCATTCACCCCGACGCCGGTGCACTGTCCTTCCAGGCCGTCAAGCTTATCCACCCCGCGCCCGGACGACTGGAACTTCTCGTGCTGCACCCTGAACCGGGCACGCCGACGAGGGACCTACTCGAGGTCCTAACAGCCAGCGGTCCCGCGACCTGACATGCTCGCGCTTCGCCTCTGATCGCCTGTCGCCCCGAACATCCGTGGGGCCTCGTGCTGCGCAGTCCGCAAGGGATACCGGAGGAAAGGTGAACAGGCAGTTGGGCTATCCGCCGCGCTTCGTTCATCTGCGGTTAACCCACGGCGACATTAAACCTATCTAGACATGTTCCTGCAAGGTCGATTCCAACCTCAGACAGGACTCCCATGACCTCCACCACTATGCGCATCGCCAGCGCTCTCGGATTCCTCGCACTCGGCGCGAGTGCGCTCACCGCCTGCAGCCCGACCGCCGCCGACGCGGAGGACACCGTGGCTTTCGCTGTCACCGACCTCCAGGGCCTCGAGGAGCTTCAGCGCGAGTACGGAGCTTTCGAGGCGAAGTTCGAAGAGCTCACCGGTCTCGACCTGGAGTTCTTCCCGGTTTCCGACCGCACCGCGGCAGCTGCAGCACTCGGGACGGGCGATGTCGACGTGGTCTTCACCGGCCCGGCCGAGTACGTGGTCATCCACGAGAAGACAGACGCCGAGCCTCTCGTCTCGATCGAACGCGACGGCTATCGCTCGTGCATCTACGTCAAGACCGAGTCCGGCGTCACCGATGTCTCCGATCTGGCCGGAGGGTCGATCGCGATGAGCGACATCGGATCGACCAGCGGCCATCTCGGCCCGTCGCAGCTCCTGGTCGATGCCGGCCTGGAGCCCGGCACGGACATCGACGTCGTCATGGCGGGCAACGGTGTTCATCAGGCGCTGCTGCGCGACGACGTGACCGCGGTGGGTATCGGCTGCCACGACTACGAGGAGTTCATGGCGGAGGAAGACGACCCGAGCGCATACACGGTGATTCAGGAGGGAGACCTTCTGCCTCCGGATGTCATCATGGCTCGCGCCGACCTCGACCCTGAGATCCGCGAGGCCGTGCGAAGCGCGTTCACCGAGCACTTCGACGAGTTGCTTGCCTCAATGCTCGAAGGCAAGGACAACGCCAAGTACGCGGACGCCCGCCTCATCGAGACCACGGACGCGGACTACGACGCGGCTCGCGACTTGTACCGCGCCATCGGCGTCGACGACTTCTCCGAGTTCGTCGGGGAGTGACGAGATGGCCCTCAACGAAAGCACCTCTCACGAAGAGCGACGCCCCACGCGTGTTCACATCCAGGACCTCGTGCTGAGGTTCGGATCGGCTGCTCCGACACTCGCTGGCATCGATCTGAGCGTCCCGGCCGGAGAAGTGGTGGCGTTGATCGGCGCGAACGGGGCCGGAAAGTCCACCCTTCTCCGCAGCATCGTGCGACTCGTCGAGCCCTCCTCGGGCACGATCGAGCTGAATGGGCAGGACGTTCGCAAGGCCAGCAGGCATCGACTGCGCCACATCAGGCGCGACGTCGGCTTCGTGTTCCAGCACTTCAACCTCGTCAACCGCGCGAGCGCTCTCGACAACGTCGTGCACGGAGGCATCGCCAAGCAGGGTGCACGCTGCGTGCTGCCGGCGCTCGCCGCTCGAGAAGTGCGCGAGCAGGCGATGGATTGCCTCGACCGCGTCGGCATGGCGACGCGCGCCGCGAGGCGCGTAGACACCCTCAGCGGAGGACAGCAGCAGCGTGTGGCGATTGCGCGTGCGCTGATGCAGCGCCCGTCGCTGATCCTCGCCGACGAACCTGTTGCCAGCCTCGATCCGGTCTCCGGGGAGGGTGTCATGGAGCTGCTGCGCTCGATCGCGAGGGAGAACGGGATCACCGTGATGTCTGCTATCCACCACGTGGATCTCGCGGTGAAGTACTCCGACCGCGTGGTCGGGCTGCGTGACGGGCGTATCGCGCTGGATGTCGCCGCCGCCTCCTGCGACCCGAAGGACTTCTCGACGATCTACACCGGAGCCGTTCCTGTCATGGACGAGGCAGCATGAGCACCCGAGTAGAGAACGCGACGGCGAGCCCGCTCGAGGCGCCAGCCCGCCTGCGACGGCCCAGCATCTTCATGATGATCGTGCCGATCGTTGCGCTTGCCTTTCTGGCACACGGATGGACGCAGGGAGTCGCGCTTTATCCCAGCGAACTACTTACGGGCGCTGGTCGGCTGGGGGACTTCCTGTCCGATGCGTTCCCGCCAGATGTGACCCGCATCGGGCCGGTTCTGATGTCGCTGCTGGTGACCTTCGAGATCGCGCTGCTCGGCTCCGTCCTGGGCGTGCTACTCAGCCTGCCGCTCGGCGTGCTGGCCGCACGGAACATGAGCCCTCACCCGCTCGTCTACGGCGTCACACGCGGCTTCGTCTCCGTGTGCCGAACCATCCCCGACCTCGTGTGGGCGCTGCTGTTCATCGTCGCTGTGGGCCTCGGCCCGGAAGCAGGCGTGCTTGCCATCGCCGTCGACGTGATGGGACTCTGCGGCCGCTTCTTCGCGGAAGCGATCGAGGAGGTGCCCGACGGTGTGATCGACGGGCTCAGAGCAAGCGGCTCCCCCTGGTGGGCAGTCATTATCGCGGCGGTGTTCCCCACATGCCTGCCGTCCTTCATCGGCACGTCGCTGTTCGCCCTCGAGGGCGCCGTACGCTCGGCCGTGACCGTCGGCCTCGTCGGCGCAGGCGGAATCGGCATCGAGCTGTCGACGTCCATGGCCCTGCTCAGATACGACGAGGCACTCACCATCATCCTCGCCATCCTCGTCGTCGTCCTCGCGGTGGAGCGCACCTCGGCGACGCTCCGCCGCCGCATCATCGAGGGGAAGCAATGAACGCACGAGAGCTGGACCGCTCCTCCTCGACGCCTCTGTACGGGCAGATCGCGGACGACCTCGAATCCCAGCTGGGAGAGGTCTTCGCCCCCGGCGACCTCCTCCCCTCGGAAGCGGAGATCGCGGAGAGCTACGCCGTGAACCGGCTGACCGTACGAGACGCGCTCGCGCTGCTCGCCCGTCGTGGCCTGGTCCAGACCCTCAAGGGAAAGGGAACCTTCGCTGCGCTGCCCGTCACCCGGTTTCCGCTGCGCGCCGGCGACGACGCGAGCCTCACCGCGGCGATGGCGGGCGCCGGACGCAGCGTGGAGAACGTCGTCCGGAACCTCGCCCTGATCTCTGACGAGCACGCGCAACGGCAGCGGAACACGGACAGGCCCGTGTTCCGCTTCGAGAGCGTGCGCTACGTGGACGATGCGCCATGGTCGGTCACTCTCACATGGATCGATCCCGCCCGATTCCCGGCGATCGATGAGAAGTGGACCGGTGGATCTCTGCACGCCGTGCTCCGCGAGCACTACGGCGTGCGCATGCGACGAGGATTCCGCACCTTCTCCGCGCATACGGCCGAGCCGGCAGAGGCGGAGGTGCTGCTCGTACCCGTCGCGTCCCCCGTGCTGCAGGTCGGCGGCGTCAACGTCGACGAGAACGGCGTCACCGTCACCGTCAACAGGCACCGCTTCCGCGGCGACCGCATCGAAGTCGTGACGGATCCCGACTGAACACGACACCTCCAACGAAAGGCATGAACATGACACAGACTCAGATCGACGGCATCACGCTCGCACCCGGCGGCGGCCTTCCGCTTCTCGCCGATGCGCGGGTCTCCCTAGACGCCGACGGAATCGTCGTCGACATCGACGGCACCGAGACCACCGCCTTCGACGCGGATTCCCCTCAGCGTGTGCTCGTGCCGGCCGGCGTCGACACACACCTCGACAACATGACCGAACGTCGGCGTCCGCGTGCGACCGTGGTCCTCCCCCAGGAATCAGTCATCGCGACGCTCGACGCGGAGGCGGCTTCTGTGGGGATCGGCACCGTCTGCATCGCGGCGCGATGCGAGGACGCACCGGGCAAGGGCGTCCACGTCGAGGAGGCGGCAGAGCTCGCCGCGACGATCGAGCGCTTGGCTCCCCAGCTGGCATGCGACTGGCGCATCCACGTCCGCGTCGAGGTCACCGACGACTCCGCCGTCGCCGCCCTCCGGGACGTGCTCGACGTGTCTTCTCGCGCGGCGCTCATCTCAGTGATGGAGCACTCGATTGAGCGCAGCCGGTTCGCGAGCGCTCAGGAGCACCGCGAGTTCTATGCGGCCGACTGGGGCGTGCCCCTGGAGGAGGTCGATGAGATCCTCGCCGCGAAGGCAGCAGGCGGGAACGAGCGCGAGTCTCGGCGCCTCGAGGTCGCCCGTATCGCTGCGGCGGCCGGCCTGCCCCTCGCCACGCACGACGACCGCGACCCCGAGGACATCAATAAGGCGCACGCGCTCGGTGCCGCCGTCGCCGAGTTCCCGCTGACGATCGACGCAGCGCGTCGCGCGCAGGAGCTCGGGATGACCACTGTCCTGGGAGCGCCCAACGCCGTCCGCGGGCGCTCCACCTCGCCGTCGAACATCCTCGTGGCCGATGCTGTTCGGGCAGGGGCGGTGGACATGCTCTGTTGCGACTACCTCCCTTCCGCTCTGATGGCGGCACCGTTCGCGCTCGCACGAGACGGCGTTCTGCCTCTCGCGTCCGCAGTGGACCTCGTCTCGGGCAACCCGGCGCAGGCTCTCGGGCTGCGGCGTCCGGACATCCGTATCGGCCAGCCGCTCACCGCGGCGCTCGCCACTGTCTCGGGCACGACCTTCGTCGGCGAAGGCCTGTGGCGTGAAGGACGCGCGGTCTTCCAGCGGTCTGCCGCGCCCGCCCGCGTCGCAACTCGCGTGTAGCCCCTACTCGGCTCCCGTCCGCAGGAGATGCAATGCACGGCTCCAAAGAGACAACGTCAGGCTTCGGAGCCGTGCTCTCCCGCCTGTGGGACTGCCGCGTGCTCGATATCGAGCCGCACTCGTCCTGCAGCGAATCTTGTCGTGCCGTGCTGCAGAGGGGTCCCGTCGAGCAGGGCATCCACCGCTTCGGTCACCAGCACGATCGCTCCGGGCTCCAGCTGAAGCAAAGAGCCCTCTGCCACGGTCGCGTGTCTCGCGGCCACTGCGGTCGACACACGGACGTAGTCCTCGACGCCGCATGCTCGCAGTGCCGCGGTGACGGACGCCGTGCGCCTCAGCGCCGCTGCGATGTCCGGCAGGCGAGCGGCGTCGAACCACCGGGTCGCCAGCCCGAGAGGCTGGCCGTCGACCTTTCGCAGCGACTCGACGCGGATCGCGTCGGCTCCTGCAGCCATGCGCAGAGCGCGCGCGATCTCGGGTGGGGCGGGCTCGACGGCGCTCTCCACGACGCGCCCGTCCGACGAATGCCGGTCTCCGATGCTCGTCGTCAGCCGGGTGCGCATGCCGATTCGGTGGACGTGCACGGTCTCTCCGATGACGAAGGTGCCGCTCCCGCGCCGGGACTCCACGAGGCCGTCTGCGGCGAGCGCGGCGAGCGCTTGCCGGGCGGTGTGCCTGTTGACGGAGAACCTCTCGGCGAGGGACTTCTCGGTCGGAAGCCTGTCGCCTGTGCGCAGCTGCCCGCCGGCGATCTCGGCTCGCAGCTCCTCCGCGATGAGACGCCAGGCGGAGTATCCGTTCGGCGTCCGGGACGGACTCGTCACCACAGCGTTCTCCCCACCTCGGTTCACCCAGTGTTCATTCGCTCGTCAGACGCGAGCCGCCTCAACACGCGTGACACATCCCATCGTTGCACTAGATTCTAGTTGTCTAGATAATTAGACATATCGTTTGGAGGACTGATGACCCCCGATCTCGAGGAACGCCGGCGAACCGCACGCGTTCTCGCGAACGCCTCGCAGGACGAGCTCGCTCGCCTGTGGGACTCGTGGCCGGACCGGCCCGCCGTCGAGTATCTGCGCGGCCCGGAAGCCGGCCTCGTGATGGTTCAGAGCCGGGCAGGCGGCACGGGAGACCGGTTCAACCTGGGCGAGGCGACCGTCGCCCGCGCCACGGTGCTGGCGCGCAGCGTCTCCGGCGAGAGCACCGGGACCGCCTACGTGCTCGGCAGCTACCCCGAGCACGCGGGGCTGGCCGCGATCTTCGACGCGCTGCTCTCCTCCGACCAGCGCGACCGGGTCCTCGCCGAGGTGATCGCACCGCTGGAGAGCGCACAGTGCGAACGCGACCACCGCAGGCAGGCGGAGGCTCGTGCGACCGTGGTCGACTTCTTCACCGTCGCGCGAGAGAGCGACGCAGACGACGAGGACGACGAATGACGCTCATCCAGGCCTCCGGCGCGTCGGGCCCGTCGTACCTTCCGGGTTTCACCGATGCCGTCGGGGATGCCCAGCGCACCTTCCGCGCGGTGCTCGACGCGATGGCCCGCCCCATGCTGGCGCAGGCCATCCCCGCGGTGCAGGGCGAGCGTCCCTTCAGCGCGCCGGCGCCGCTCGGCGCCGGCGCGGGGGCGATCCTGTTGACGCTGTGCGATGCGCAGACCCCGATCTGGCTCGATCGCGCGCTTCGCTTCTCGAAGGAGGTGGAGAGCTGGGTGCGCTTCCACACGGGAGCACCTCTCGTGGACTCCCCCACCGACGCGCTCTTCGTCATCGCCTCGTCTCCCTCTGTCGCGCCTGATCTGCACGAGCTCGCGCAGGGCACGGATCAGGAGCCGCACACGTCGGCGACCGTGCTGATCGACGCGACCGGAACCGGTCCCGTCGGACGTTTCGCCGTCAGCGGCCCCGGTGTCGACGGAGAGATCGATTGGGACGGTGTCGGCCTCAACACGCGGCTCCTTGACCAGTGGGACGCGAACCGCGAGCAGTTCCCCCGCGGCGTCGACATCATCCTCGCCGACGAGACGAGCGTCCGTGCCGTCCCTCGCACCACGAAGATCGAACGGAAGGACGCCTGATGTACGTCGCGGTGAAAGGCGGGGAGAAGGCGATCGCGAACGCGCACGCCCTGCTGGCGAAGCGAGGCGCGGGCGAGGAGGAGCGAGTCGGCCATGCGCAGCTGCGCGATCAGCTCGCGGTGCTCGTCGCGAGGGTGATGGCGGAGGGGTCGTTGTACGATCCGGATCTGGCGGCCAAGGCGCTGCTGCAGTCGCAGGGCGATGTCCTCGAGGCGGTGACGCTGCTGCGCTCGTATCGGACGACGCTGCCGCGTTTCGGCACGACCGTCGCCATCGACACCGCCTCCCTGCCGGCCGAGCGCCGCGTCTCGGCGACGTTCAAGGACATTCCGGGCGGGCAGCAGCTGGGGGCGACGTTCGACTACACGCACCGGCTGCTCGCGGATGAGCTCGTGGTTCCGGATATCCCATCCGCGCCGGCTCCGCAGGAGGAGTCGATGCCGCGCGTGACGGACCTGCTCGGTGCCGATGCGCTGATCGAGCCCGACCGCCCCGAGGAAGGCTGGGACGATCCGGAGCCGGCTGACCTCACGCGCGAGCCGACCGTCTTCCCCATGAGCCGAGCCGAGCGTCTGCAGGCCCTCACCCGCGGTGACGAGGGTTTCCTGCTGTCGCTGGGCTATTCGACGCAGCGCGGTTTCGGCAACACACATCCGTTCGCGGGCGAGGTGCGCGTCGGCGAGGTCGAGGTGGAGTTCGAGGTTCCGGAGCTCGGGTTCGCCGTGCCGATCGGCCGGATCGAGGTGACCGAGTGCCAGATGGTGAACCAGTTCGTCGGGAATGCCGATCAGGCTCCGACCTTCACTCGCGGCTACGGCCTGGCTTTCGGTCGCGCAGAGCGCAAGGCGATGTCGATGGCTCTGGTCGATCGTGCACTGCGAGCCGACGAGTTCGGCGAGCGCCGCGTCTCGCCCGCGCAGGACGAGGAGTTCGTCATCAGCCACGCCGACAACGTGCAGGCCACCGGCTTCGTCGAGCACTTGAAGCTGCCCCACTACGTCGACTTCCAGGCCGAGCTCGTGCTCATCCGCCAGCTGAACAGCGAGTTCCGAGAGCGGACCAACGCGCCGGCGGGAAGCAGCGACGTTCAAGAGAAAGAGGGCGTGCAGTGAACATCGAACCTCGCATCGTCTACAACGAGGGCTACCTCGACGAGCAGACCAAACGCGTCGTGCGCCGGGCGCTACTGAAGGGCGTCGCCATCCCCGGCTTCCAGGTGCCCTTCGCCTCGCGCGAGGTCCCGATGCCCCGCGGCTGGGGAACCGGCGGCGTGCAAGTCACCGCCTCGATCATCGGGCCCGCCGACACGCTCAAGGTCATCGACCAGGGCGCCGACGACACAACCAACGCGGTCTCGATCCGCCACTTCTTCGAGAAGGTCGCCGGCGCTCACAGCACCACCCGCACGGATCACGCGACGATCATCCAAACACGCCACCGGATCCCCGAGACGCCGCTCGCCGACGGACAGATCATCGTCTACCAGGTCCCCCAGCCGGAACCGCTGCGCTTCCTCGAGCCGCGCGAGACCGAGACGCGGCGCCTGCACGCTCTCGAGGAGTACGGCCTGATGTACGTCAAGCTCTACGAGGACATTGCCAGGTATGGGCACGTGGCGAAGACGTACGACTACCCGGTGCTCGTGAACGGCCGCTACGTGACGGCGCCCTCGCCGATCCCGAGCTTCGACAACCCCAAGATGCACCAGAGCCCGGCGCTGCAGCTGTTCGGCGCGGGCCGGGAGAAGCGCATCTACGCGATCCCGCCGTACACGGACGTGGAGAGCCTGGGCTTCGAGGACTTCCCCTTCGAGCCGCAGCGGTTCTCGACGCCGTGCGAGATCTGCGGGTTGGAGGGCGTGTACCTCGACGAGGTCGTCATCGACGACGCCGGCGGACGCATGTACGTCTGTTCCGACACCGACCACTGCGAGCGCACCGCCGCGAACAAGACCAGTGAGGCTTACGCATGACCGCCGATGGTTCCACTCCGCTTCTCAGCGTCACCGGCGCTGGCCACCGCTACGGCGAGAAGTTCGGCTGCCGCGATGTCGACTTCGACCTGTGGCCGGGCGAGGTGCTCGCGATCGTGGGCGAATCCGGATCCGGCAAGTCGACGCTGCTCGGGATGCTCTCCCAGCGGCTCACGACGGACGAGGGATCGATCCGGTACCGCACGACTCGCGATGCCGCCTCCGGCGAACGCGGTGGTGAGCATCTCGTCGACCTGGCCGCGCTTTCGGAGCGGGAGGTGCGCCGCCTCTGGCGCACCGACTGGGGGTTCGTGCACCAGAACGCCGCCGAGGGGCTGCGTATGCACGTCTCCGCAGGCGGCAACGTCGGCGAGCCGCTCATGGCCAACGGCGCCCGCCACTACGGGCGGATCCGCGAGCAGGCGGCGCAGTGGCTGGAGCGCGTCGAGATCCCCCGCGAGCGCATGGACGACACTCCCGCCACGTTCTCCGGCGGCATGCGCCAACGCGTGCAGATCGCCCGCAATCTCGTGTTCGGCCCGAAGCTCGTCTTCATGGACGAGCCCACCAGCGGCCTCGACGTGTCGGTGCAGGCACGGCTGCTCGACCTCATCCGCTCGCTCGTCGCCGACCTCGGTCTCGCGGTCGTCATCGTCACGCACGACCTCGCCGTGGCACGACTGATCTCGCACCGCACCCTCGTCATGAAGGACGGCGCCGTGATCGAATCGGGTCTCACGGATCGCGTGCTCGACGACCCGCAGGCCCCCTACACCCAACTGCTCGTCTCCTCGATCCTGCAAGGCTGAACGATGACGCACACGATCCACGACACCCGCACCGCGGAAGACACCGTCCTGTCGGTCCGGGACGTCGACAAGACCTTCACCCTCCACCTGCAGGGCGCGCAGACCATCCCCGTCCTCCAGGGACTCACCTTCGACGTCCCGCGGGGATCCTGCGTGGTGCTCGGCGGCGAGTCCGGAGCCGGCAAGAGCACCGTGATGAAGATGGTCTACGGCAGCTACGGCACCGACCGCGGGTCAATGCTCCTGCGACACGGTGGGGGCGTGCTCGACCTCGCCGTCGCCGAGCCGCGACAGGTGCTCGCCGCCCGCCGCGAGACGATGGGCTACGTCAGCCAGTTCCTCCGCGCGGTGCCCCGTGTCCCCGCGCTCGACGTGGTCGCCGAGCCGCTCGTGGAACGGGGCGTGGATCGCCCGGTCGCGCGAGAGCGCGCGGCCGAGCTGCTCGAGCGGCTCAGCATCCCCGAGCGCCTCTGGACCCTCCCGCCGGCGACGTTCTCCGGCGGCGAGCAGCAGCGCGTCAACATCGCCCGCGGCTTCGTCGCCGAGCGCCCCCTAATGCTGCTCGACGAGCCCACCGCCTCGCTCGACGCCCGCAACCGCAGCGTCGTCATCGAGCTGATCCGCGAACGCCTGGCCGCCGGGTCCGGCATGCTCGCGATCTTCCACGACCACGACGTCCGCGACGCCGTGGCCGACCAGGTCGTCGACGTCCGCTCCTTCACCGCGGCCAGAAGCGAAAGCCTCGTCGCATGACGCGCTACGCCGTCTACGCGCTCCCCGGCGCGCTCGGCACCGAAGACGACCTGGCCGCGGTGCGCCTGCGCGACCTCGCCGAACGCTGGTTCTCCCGCGAAGACACGCGCGCGTTCACGACCGAGCCGCGCCGCTACGGCTTCCACGGCACCCTGAAAGCGCCGTTCTGCCTGGCCGAGGGCCGGACGGAGGAGCACCTGCGAGATGCGGCCTCGGCTTTCGCCTCGCGCCGGGCCGCGGTGCCTCTGATCGGCCTCGCCGTGACGAGGATCGGTCGGTTCCGGGCGCTGAGCCCGGGCGGGAGCACCGCGGGAGTCGACGGTCTCGCCGCGGACGCGGTCCGCGAGTTCGATGCTCTCCGTGCGCCTCTCGACGATGCCGACATCGCCCGCCGACGCCCCGAGACGATGAGCGATCGGCAGCGTGAACTCTTCCGACGATGGGGGTACCCGTACGTGTTCGACGAGTTCCGGTTCCACCTCACCCTGACCGACTCCATCCCGGACAAGCGGGTCGCCGAGGTCGACACCGCCGTGCGGGAGCACTTCGCGAGCGTCCACGGCGCCGACGTGCAGCTGCGCTCGATCGCGCTCTTCAGGGAGCCGGCCCCGGGCGAGCCCTTCTCCCTCCTCTCCGTCCACCCCTTCGCTCCATCCCAGGAGGCGTGATGTCGTCTGTCTTCCACAACGCCCAGATCGTCCTCTCCGACGAGGTCCTGCACGGCTCCGTCCGCGTCGCCGACGGCGAGATCGTCGAGATCTCCGACGACCCAGAGCTCGCACCGAACGGATCCGTCATCGAGGACCTCGGCGGCGACTACCTGATGCCCGGCCTCGTCGAGCTGCACACCGACCAGGTCGAGGCGCACTTCCAGCCCCGGCCCAAGCGGTTCTGGGACCCCGTGCCCGCCGTCATCGCCCACGACGCGCAGATGGCGGCGTCCGGCGTCACGACCGTGCTCGACGCACTGCGCATCGGCACCGGCCCGAGCGACGGCAACTCCGTCGCCGAGAGCGCCCGCACGCTGGTCGACGCCGTGATCCACGCCGCCGAGGCCGACCTGCTCCGCGCCGACCACTACGTGCACCTGCGGTGCGAGATCGCCACGGCCGACGTCCTCGACATGTTCGACGAGCTCGGCGCGCACGAGCGCGTGCGCCTCGTGTCGCTCATGGACCACACGCCCGGCCAGCGGCAGTTCGCAGACGTCGAGCACTATCGCACCTATATGACGCCGAAGTGGGGCATGAGCGCGGAACAGTTCGAGGCTCACGTGACGCAGCTCGCGGAGCTGTCCGCTCGGTACAGCATCCCCCATCGGGCGATGATGGCGGAGCGTGCACGAGGTCGCGGGATCACGATGGCCACGCACGATGACGCCACCACGCAGCACGTGGACGAGTCCTCGGCGCTCGGCGTGCGCATCAGCGAGTTCCCGACCACGGTGGAGGCCGCGCGGGCAGCGCGCGAGGCGGGGCAGCTCATCCTGATGGGGTCGCCGAACATCGTGCGCGGCGGATCCCACTCGGGCAACGTCGCCGCCGCCGACCTCCTCGCCGCGGGGCTGCTCGACATCCTCTCGAGCGACTATGTCCCCGCCAGCACGCTGCAGGCGGTCTTCATGCTGTTCGCGGACGACACGATCACCCTGCCCCAGGGCTCCGCGCTGGTCAGCGCGAATCCGGCGCGCGCCTCCGGACTCGACGACCGCGGACGCATCGAGACGGGCACGCGCGCCGACCTGATCCGTGTGCACATGCGCGAAGGGGTGCCGACCCCGAAGCGCCCAGCTGGTGCCACCGTCCCGATCGTCCGCGGGGTCTGGCGCGAAGGGCGTCGAGTCTCATGACCGGCGCATTCGTCGCGATCGTCGGCCCCAGCGGCGCCGGCAAGGACTCCGTGATCGGCGCGGCGCGCACTCTCCTGGCCGCGGACGACATCGAGTTCGTCCGTCGCGTCATCACGCGACCGGCGAGCCCCTCGGAGGACTGTGATTCCGTCAGCGAGAGCCATTTCGCGGCGGCAGAGGCGCGCGGCGCGTTCGCGCTATCGTGGCGGTCGCATGGGCTCGCCTACGGGATTCCCGCTGCCGTCGAGGAACGTGTGCGGGGAGGCGCCGTCGTGGTCGGGAACGTGTCCCGCGGCGTGCTTCCCGAGCTCGGCGAGCGCTTCGGTCGGGCACGAGTGGTCCGCATCACCGTTCCCGAGGACGTTCGCCGCGCGCGCATCGCCGCGCGCGGTCGGGAGGATGCCGCAGCGATCGCCGCACGACTCGATCGAGCCGACCCTGCCCCGGAGCATCCTGTAGACCTGGAGATCGTCAACGACCGTACCGTCGCCGAGGCCGGGGAGGCACTCGCGCGTTTCCTGAGAGGAGTGCACAGCGATGGCTGAGCCCACGATCGCCGTCGTCGGCCCGGGCGCGATCGGCACCACCGTCGCGGCGGCGCTGCACGAGATCGGACGCACGCCGCAGCTCTACGGACGAAGCCGGCGACAGCAGCTGCTCCTCGACACCCCCGATGAGCGGATAACCGTGCCTGGCCCCGTGGTGACGAATCCTGAGGATGCAGGCACGCCGGTGGATCTGCTCTTCCTCTCGGTCAAGGCCACCCAGATCGACGCATCCGCCGCCTGGCTGACCGCGCTCTGCGCTGACGAGACCGTCGTGTGCGTGCTGCAGAACGGCGTGGAGCAGGTCGCCATGGTCCGCCCACACACCCCGGCAGCGAAGATCGTGCCGTCGATCGTGTGGTTCCCCGCAGAAGCACAGCCCGATCATTCGGTGCGTCTGCGCGGTGCGCCACGGCTCACCGTCCCCGCGGTCGAGCCCACGCGAATCATCTCGGAGGTCCTCGCCGGCAGCCGCATCGCCGTGGAGCGAGCCGAGGACTTCACAACGGAGGCCTGGCGGAAGCTGATCCAGAACGCCATCGCCGGCCTGATGGTGCTCACCCGACGCCGATCCGGCATGTTCCAGCGCGACGACGTCGTCGATCTCGCGATCCGGTACGCGCGCGAGTGTCTCACCGTGGCCCGCGCCGAGGGCGCGAAACTCAGCGACAGCACGCCGGAAGAGGTCGTCGCAGTCTTCCAGGGACACCCGTCCGACATGGGAACGTCGATCCTCGCCGACCGCGAAGCCGGCCGGCCCCTCGAATGGCGGACTCGGAACGGCGTGATCGCCCGGCTCGGCCGGGCCCACGGCATAGCGAC
The DNA here is from genome assembly GCF_049661145.1 of Microbacterium sp. Taxonomy (GTDB): domain Bacteria; phylum Actinomycetota; class Actinomycetes; order Actinomycetales; family Microbacteriaceae; genus Microbacterium. Next base: position 8,694 of record NZ_JBASZT010000436.1, on the reverse strand, counting down.
ACCCGTGAGCGATGTGCTCGTCCCGCTTCTCGCGGCCGCGAGCGACGGGCCGGGATGATCCCGCACGACAACAAAGGAAGACGAGGAGCCCAGATGAAATTGAAGCTACCGCCGCAGGGAGTCGTTCACGAGGGGTCGACCGTCGTCGACAGCGTCCTGGGCGCATACTCCGAGGTCGGAGAAGGCAGCAGGCTCAACAACACCGAGCTCGGCGACTACAGCTACTGCGACCGCCTCTGCGACATCGCCAACACGACCGTGGGCAAGTTCTCGAACGTCGCCAGCCTCGTGCGGATCGGCGCGACCGATCACCCGCTGGACAAGGCCAGCCTGCACCACTTCCTGTACCGGTCCGAGAAGTACTGGGATGACGTCGCCGACGACAACGAATGGTTCGAGAAGCGCAGGTCACGCCGCACCGTGATCGGCCACGACACCTGGATCGGCCACGGAGCGCAGGTGAAGCCCGATGTCCGGATCGGCCACGGAGCCGTCATCGCGTCAGGGGCGATCGTCACCAAGGACGTCCCCGACTACGCGATCGTCGCCGGCGTGCCCGCCCGCATCGTCAGATTCCGGCACATCCCGGACGTCGCCGAGCGCCTGGTGCGCCTGGCCTGGTGGGACTGGAGCCACGAGACGTTGCGCGAACGCCTCGACGACTTCCGCGCCCTGCCCGCGGCAGAGTTCCTCGCGAAGTACGAAACCCGTTGAACGGCACGACATGGGCCTCGTGGAGCAGTCTCTCCACGAGGCCCATGTCTTAGCCGACGGACTCTTCCTCGCCGAGCCCGCTCACACCGATCAAGCTGAGAACAGGAGCCTGGCTACGGCGGCCGCGAACTCTTCAGGCGCTTCTTGCGGTGGGTTGTGCCCGACGTGGAGCCTGACGTCCTCGACGAGGTTGGGGAATCGCTTCCGGTGTTCGGACGTGGGCTTGGGGCCGCGGAGGCCGTCGTCCAAGGCGCTGATCGCGATGGTCGGGACGAGTATCTGCGGAAACGTCGCGATGATCTCCTCGTCGCGCGCGTATGCCGGATCTCCCGGCACGAGCTGGAAGCGGTGGCGGTAGGAGTGAACCGCAACCTCCACGAAGTCGGGGTTGTCGAACGAGACCGCCGTCGCCGCAAATGCCTCGTCGGAAAACGTCCAGTTCGGTGACCATTCCTCCCAGAGGAGCCGGGCGAACGCCGCGCGGTTTTCGGTCAGCCCGCGTCGGCCTCGCTCCGAGTGCAGGTAGTAGTTGTACCAGAGCCTGCGTTCACGCTCCGGCGCGATCGGCTCCGTACCCGCGGCGATGTCATGGACGTTGTAGCCGTCGACGCTGACGAGACCCGAGACGAACTCAGGGTGCAGCATGGCGGTCACTGTCGCTGCCCTCCCGCCCCAGTCGAAGCCGCCGACGACAGGGCGATCAAGGCCGAGAGCAGTGATCAACGCCGCGAGATCGGCCGCCAGAGCGGCCTGTTGTCCGGACCGCATCGTCCTGTCATCGAGGAATCGCGTCGGGCCGAATCCCCTCAGGTATGGGACGACGACGTCCGCCCCCTGGGCTGCGAGCAGACGCACGACGCCGTCGAAGCAACGGGGATCGTACGGAAAGCCGTGGAGGAGAACGACGGCAGGTCCTCCGAGAACTCCGCTGCGCTCGTAGGCGATGCGCAGGTCCCCGGCTTCGACTGTCTCGTATGTGATGGTCACATCGCCTCCTGCCGTTCTTCAGCGGCGACCTGCGCCATGAGGACACGCCCGCCGCGGGCGAATCGGTACGAAGACGCACGAACGTCAAGGGCCGCGACGTTCCAGAGGAGACGTTGAGCCTCGGACATGATCTCGCTGAGAGCGACGGAGTCTCGCCCCGCGAACACGAGGCGATCGGACGCCAGCTCTCGGTGCTTCCGCGTGTAGACGCTGATGGGGTAAATGGTCTCGTCCGCTTCGATTCCGTCTTCCAGGACGATCTCGACCTGCGCCGCCTTCAGCCGCCTCTTCTCGCTGAGATCGTGGAGGGATCGCCCGTCGTCGACCGACCCCGGGTCTTGGGGGTACGTCGCCTGCTCGTTGTCAGTCATCGTCTGTCTCGGAAGTCGTCAGCGGATGAGGCGCTGTGCGTTTGACGACGGGGTCCAGAGAGTCACGCCCCCCTGTCCCCCGCCGTCATCGGCATCGCGAGGCTGTTCAGGCAGCAGGAGCGACCGCGTAGCGCGGCGTTGGGCCGGGAACGTTGATGAGGAGATCCCGAATCGCGGAGAGCGGCCGCGGTGCGGCGACGAGCTCGCCCCACGGATACAGATCGGCCGTCGCGGCGAGGAAGTCCAGAGCACCGCCAAGGTGACGGGGTTCGTAGTTGTGCTGGCCGCGAATCGAGAGGTGGCTCCGCACGATGTACTCCGGGCTGATCTCCAGGTTGCCGTCGGGCGCGACGGCGCCGGCTAGCACCGCCACCCCTCCGATGCTGAGCAGCGCGAGCCCCTGTTGCAGAGCCCGCGTGGACCCCGAGAACTCGAGCAGAACGTCGATCTCGTCGATCTCTGCCAGAGAGCCCACCGCGTGAGTGGCTCCGAACTGCTGGGCCAGCTCTCGGCGCTCAGCGCTGATGTCGATGGACGTCACGCTCCGAGCCCCCGCGGTCGCGGCGGCCGCCGCCGCAGTCAGGCCGAGCATGCCGGCACCGATCACGGCGACGCGGCGGCCCTGGAGATCTCCCGCGCGCTCGATCACGGCCATGACTGTCGCCGTCGCGCAGGCTGCCGGTGCGGCCAGCTCGTCGGGGACTCCATCGCTGACGACGGCGATCGGCATCCCGGCCGGGAGAAGGACGTGTTGGGCGTACCCGCCAGAAAGCGCCCATCCCGAGTCCAGCGACTCATGTCCCGCCTTCAGAAGCTTGCGGCACTTCGCGGTGATCCCGGCTTCGCAGCGGTCGCACTCCCCGCACGGCAGCGTCACCGACCAGATCACACGGTCGTTGATGTGAAGCTGAGCGCCGTCCACTGCGCGGATGTCGCCACGCTTTGCGATGACTCGACCGACCGTCTCGTGTCCCAGGATCGACGGAGAGGGCTGAACGCGTCGTCCGCTGACCGTGTGGCGATCGCTGCCGCAGACCGTGGCCAGATCGATCTCGACGAGCACTTCGCCCTCCGAGAGCTCGGGAACCGCGAAGTGTCGCACCTCGATGTCGTCGCCCCCGTTCCACACCGCGGCGAGCGTCTGCGACGGCGCCGTCCCTTCCAGAATCTCGGGGTTCACAGTAGGCGTGCTCATCTCACGCAACCTCCGCCGGGGCAAGTCCTACGAGCTGCGGAACGTCCGCCACGGATCGAAGGATGTGCGTGTGTCGCTCCGTGCCGAGCTCCTCTGCCGTACCGGCGCCCGACAGCACGCCGACGACGTATCCCGCACCCGCGTTGAGGCCGGCCTGCAGGTCACGAGGCGTGTCGCCCGCGACGAGGACGCGCCCGCGATCCGTCACGCCGGAAAGCTCCATCGCGCGGAAGATCATGAACGGAGCGGGACGGCCTTCAGGCACCTCGGAGCCGCATACCGCGCCATCGACGACCACGTCGCCCTGCCAGCCGAGCGCATCCAGTAGCAGGTCCACGATGTCCCGGTCGAAGCCGGTGTTCAAGACGACCTTCACTCCGGCCTCTCGCAGCTGGCGAATCGCGTCCTCGATGCCCGGAAGCGCGGCCGGCGGGTATGCCTTGTAAGCGGCCTTCAAACGGCTTCGGAAGTCCTCCACGACGTGCGCGAGACGCTCCTCGTCCGGAGCGACGCCTTCCGCGTCGGTGAGCAGAGCCTTCAGCGCCTCGTGCTTGGAGGAGCCGTGCCAGCGATTGATGTCGGCTTCGCTCGGCGATGCGCCATGCGCGCGTGCAGTCTCCTCGAGCACCTTGTAGACCTGGAGACCTTCATCCACGGTCGTGCCTGCGATGTCGAAGACCGCAAGGTCGATGTCTGTCTGGGGCATTGCTGCTTCTCTTCCTTCAGGGTTGGGTCCTGCGCCCCAGAGCGGAGCGCATGTTCGGCGTGTTCTCGAGGGTGAATGCGATCATCGCCGGGAGGTATCGGTCGTCGTGATACTCGATGACCGTTCCTTGGGCATCCCGGGCGAGTCGCCGCTGCCTGAGCAGCGGCGATCCTTCGGTCACCCCAAGATGGACAGCGTCGACATCATCGGCAGCGACGGCGTCGATCGTGTGGGAGGCAGAGGCGATGGCGACGCCACGAGTACGCAGAAACTCCCACTGGGATCCCGAGTTCGAGTCGAAGTCGAACAGCAAGCGCCCCACACTCTCCAGATAGGTAGCGCGCTCAAGCATCACCCGCTCGTCGTCGAGCAACCGCAGGCGAAGACCCTCCACCACGAGGCTCCCCTCGCTCACCTGCAGCATCTCGGCCGCCAAGGAGTCCGCCGGACGCAAGGCCAGCTCGAGGATCTGCTGGCCGGGCTTGCGGCCCACCGAAGACGCCCACGCCGAGTAGGACATCAGCGTGTCGAACGGCTGTCGCAGCGCATGCGAGCTCACAGTCGCCCGCTTGCCCTGTCCACCTGAGATCACTCCCTCCGCGCGAAGAGCAGCAAGCGCCTGGCGCACCGGAGCGCGCGATGTGTTCCACTGCACGCAGAGCTCAGATTCAGACGGGACAGCGCTGCCGATCGGCAGCCGCCCATCACGGATCTGCTCGCGCAGGTCCTCAGCGATGGCAGTGTGCAAAGTCGTCACGAACATCATCCTTACATGTCCGAACAAGTTTGCGTCAACTTCACCTCGCGATATCTGGGTATCAGGTAAACGATTGAGGAACAGTCTGCAAAATCGCACCACTACTGCGGCTTCGGGCTCGCGAGTCCCGCATCATGGATGGGTTACTTGGCATGACAAGTTGACTTCGTGTTTTTGCCCGGACCGTAAACTTCCCTCGACACCCAGAAGGTTTCCCATGCAGTCATCCCCGGCACGACCCCTCGCTCTTGCGACGGGCATCGCCCTCCTGCTCTCCCTCGCTGCCTGCTCCTCGACGCCCCCGAGCGGGACTGCTGGCACCGCAGCCGATGCCGGAACTTTCGCCTCGGGCGACGAGAACACGCTCGTGTTTGCCGTCCTCCCCGACCGCGAGGGAGCGGACCAGGACAACCAGCCCATCGCTGATTGGATCAGCGGGGAAACGGGCAAGGAGGTGAGGTTCTTCGAGGCGACCGACTACGCCGCCGTCGTGCAGGGCCTCGCCGCGGGACAGATCGACATCGCCCAGATCAGCGGGTTCACCTACTACCAAGCCCAGAACGCAGGTGCGCAGATCGAGCCCATCGGCGCGCTCATCTCACAGGAGGGCGGCGAGCCCGGTTACCACTCGGTCGCCATCAAGAACCCGGCCTCCGACGCGTCGACTCTGAGCGACTTCGCCGACCAGAGAGTCTGCTTCGTCAGCCCCGCGTCCACCTCCGGTTTCGCGGTGCCGACCGGCAGCCTCCTCGAGGCAGGCGTCACCGTCGACGAGACGAACCGCGTGTTCGGCGAGAAGCACGACCTCACCGTCGCCCAGGTCGCCGAGGGATTCGAGTGCCAGGTGGGCTTCGCGCAGGACGCAGACGCGGACCCGATGATCGCCACGGGGGCCGTCGAAGAGGTCACGCGCGTTCGTGTCCCCGGCGAGCCGATCGTCATGCAGTCCGCCTTGCCGCAGGACCTCAAGGACGAGCTGACCGCGCTCCTCGCCGACAGCACCCCGCAGGATCTCGTCGACGCCGGCTTCGAGCTGAACGAGTATCTCGCCGAGAACTGGTTCGGCTATGGCAAGGTCGACGACTCGTATTACGACCTCATCCGGACCCTGTGCGACGAGGTCGCCGACCAGGTCACGGCCTGCCGAGCTTGACCCTTCATCTGAACGCCTCGCCCAGACCGACGGAGATCATCTGATGGCCAACGACACTCCGGCCGTGCTTGTCACCGCTCTCAGCAAGACGTACCCCGGAGCCTCAGCGGGCCCCGCTCTATCTGGGGTGTCGTTCTCCGTTCAGCGCGGCGAGATCGTGGCGCTGCTCGGGCTCTCAGGGTCAGGAAAGTCGACGCTCTTGCGGCACGTGAACGGGCTGGAGACCCCCACTGCGGGGCGCGTTGTCTCGATCGGGCAGGATGTCTCCTCGCTGCACGGCAGAGCGCTCCGCGAACTGCGCAGCCGGATCGGGTTCATCTTCCAGCAGTTCGAGCTCGTCGGACCGCTCACCGTCCTGGAGAACGTGCTCACCGGATCGCTGTCGACCCTTCGCGGGCCGCGCCTGGGAGTCTGGGCCTATCCGAGAACGCTTCGGCGCAGAGCTCTAAGTCATCTCGAGCGCGTCGGCCTCCTCGACAAAGCTCATCAACGAGCAGATACTCTGTCGGGCGGACAGCAGCAGCGTGTCGCGATCGCGCGCGCGCTCATGCAGGATCCGGAGGTGCTCCTCGCCGACGAGCCGGTGGCCTCGCTCGATCCGGAATCGAGCAGGCAGGTGATGGTGCTCATCCGGGAGATCGCGTCAGAGCGCGGACTTACGGTCCTGTGCAGCCTCCATCAGGTTGACCTCGCGCTCGGCTGGGGCGATCGGGTCATCGGATTGCAGAGCGGATCCGTCGTCCTCGATACCCCCGCGCGAGGCCTCACCCGCGAGCGGGTGATGGAGATCTACGAGAACATGACCACGACCACGGACGAGCTGACCGCCGTCACCGCCGAACTCGCACATGCGCGGGGAGAGGTGTACGCAGAGGAGAACCGCCTGTGACCTCCGTCGCCGATGCGCGGCTCACGCTCTCTCTCCCGCAGGGACGCACGATCGTCTCCGCTGCCGTCATCGCAGCCGTGCTGCTCCTGGGACTCTTGTCGGTCATCGGCCTCGACTACAGCTTGAAGAGCATCGAGACCACGGGTGAGAACCTCCGACGGTTCGCTCAGATGGCGTTGCCTATGCAATGGCCGGGGTTCGAGGTCACGGGCACGCGCCAGCCGAACGGCACTACCGCGTTCACAACGCGCTGGGTCGGACTCGACCCGGTCCGGGAGGTCATCACAGCGATCGCGATGACACTCGCGCTCGTCATCGCGGGAACCGCGCTGGCTGCACTGTTGTCGATACCTGTCGCGTACGGAGCCGCACGCAACACGACGCCGCACCACATCGTCATGATCATCTGCCGAGGAATCGGCATCGTCACGCGGGCGATACCGGACATCGTGTTCGTCGTCTTTCTCGCGTTCCTGTGGTTCAACTCAGGCACGTTGCCCGCGATCGTCGCAATCGGCCTGCACTCGATCGGCATGATCTCGAAGATGTTCGCCGACGCCATCGAGCAGATCGATGACGGCCCGCGCCAGGCGATCCGCTCGGCCGGCGGGTCGAGAGCACAGGAGTTCTGGGTCGGCGTGATTCCTCACGCGCTGCCGGCCTGGATCGCCGTGGCCCTCCACCGCGCCGACATCAACCTCCGCGGAAGCGTGATCCTCGGCATCGTCGGCGTCGCAGGCCTCGGCCACGAACTGGACGAGGCCCTGCACACGGGCCCGTCCGGGATGCGCAGCGCAATACCGCTGGTCATCATCATCATCGCTCTCTGCATGCTGTTCGAGATCGTCTCCTCGATGGTTCGCGCGCGCATGCTCGGCGTGACCCCCACGGGCAGGCGGTTCGGGGACCGCATCGTGCGGGGCGTTCTGAGGCGCAGGCCACCCCGCCCGGCGACTCCCTCCGCGACACGGGACGCCCTCGAACGGAACGCGCGAATCGAAGCCGCAATGCATCGCCCCTGGACCCGTGGACGCCTGACAGCGGCGGCATGGGCATGGGTGGCGCTTGCGCTCGTCGTCGCCGCTGTTTTCGTTGCGGATCCGGATCTCGGGAGGCTGCTGCGCCCGTGGAGCTGGGATCAGGTCAGCAACGCGGAGCTGGACCGCGCCGTATGGCCGCCGAACTTCGGCGGACGCGCGTGGGCCGACGTGCTCGACGCGGTGGTGACGACGCTCCAGATCGCCTTCGCCGCCACGTTCATGAGCACGGTCGTCTCCGCGATCGTCGGCCCGTTGTCCGCGCGCAACGTCGCACCGAACCCTGCGACACGCGCCATCTTCCGAGGCCTCGCGCTCTTCCTCCGTGCCGTCCCCGATCTCGTCGTGGCGATCGTCTTCATCATCGCCACGGGGTTCGGCCCACAAGCCGGCGCGCTCGCCCTCGGCATCGGTGGGGTAGGCCTGCTCGCCAAGCTCATCGGGGACTCGATGGAGGAAGTCCCATCCGGTCCCGAACGTTCCCTCACCGCAGCAGGCGCCAGGAGGACGCAGACGTTCGCATCCGCCACAGTCCCGATGGCTTTCCCCGCACTCGTCAGTCATCTGATGTATCTGCTGGAGCAAAACGTCCGCTCTGCGACCCTCCTCGGGGTAGTCGGCGCCGGCGGCATCGGTTTCCTCCTGATCAATGCGCTGCAGGGGCGCCACTTCGACCAGGTGTTCGCCTACGTGCTCGTCATCATCGCAATGGTCGCCGCAGTCGAAGCGACGGCGATGCTCGTGCGACGCCTCGCCCGCTAGTGTCGCGTGTCGTTAGTTCGTGAATGGTTGCTGGTTTGGGAGAATTGGTTATGGCGAATTCTCCGGCTCCGGCTTTGCGGTTGTTCGATGGCGACAAGTCGGAGTTGCAGCGATGGACGCGCG
>NZ_JBASZT010000435.1:0-18299 GCF_049661145.1 Microbacterium sp. | reverse complement strand
CCGCGAGCCTGAGCCCGCGGCATCCCGTCGTGTCGGCGCCTGATCAGCCGAACTGGTTCATCGTGTTGTCCTTGCCACCGGCCTTGAGGGCGGCATCCCCGGCGAAGTACTCCTTGTGGTTGTCACCGATGTCGCTGCCGGCCATGTTCTGGTGCTTGACGGTAGCGATCCCCTCGCGGATCTCGCGCCGCTGCACGCCGCGGACGTAGGCCAGCATCCCCTCGTCGCCGAAATAGCCCTTGGCCAGGTCATCCGTCGACAGCGCCGCCGTGTGGTAGGTCGGCAGGGTGATGAGGTGGTGGAAGATGCCGGCGCGGGCCGACCCGTCCTTTTGGAACGAGCGGATCTTCTCGTCGGCCAGCCGCGCCAGCTCGGTGTCGTCGTACGCGACGTTCATCAGGTCGGCGCGGTCGTATGCCGAGACGTCCGCGCCCTGCGCGACGAGCGCGTCGTAGGCCTGCTGGCGGAAGTTCAGCGTCCAGTTGAACGACGGACTGTTGTTGTAGACGAGCTTCGCGTTCGGGATCTCTTTGCGGATCTCGTCGACCATTCCGGCGATCTGCGCGATGTGCGGCTTCTCGGTCTCGATCCACAGCAGATCGGCACCGCCTCGCAACGCCGTCACGCAGTCGAGCACGCAGCGGGCCTCGCCGGTTCCGGGACGGAACTGGTACAGGTTGCTGGGCAGCCGCTTCGGGCGCATCAGCTTTCCGCCCCGCGTGATGACGACGTCGCCGTTGCCCAGTCGATCCGCGGTGACCTCCTCGGCATCCAGGAACGCGTTGTACTGATCGCCCAGGTCGCCGGGCTCGTGCGAGACGGCGAGCTTCTGGGTGAGGCCGGCGCCGAGCGAGTCGGTGCGCGCGACGATCACGCCGTTGTCGATCCCGAGCTCGAGGAACGCGTAGCGCACCGCGTTCAGCTTGGCGATGAAGTCCTCGTGGGGCACCGTCACCTTGCCGTCCTGGTGGCCGCACTGCTTCTCGTCCGAGACCTGGTTCTCGATCTGGATGGCGCAGGCGCCGGCCTCGATCATCTTCTTGGCGAGCAGGTATGTGGCCTCGGGGTTGCCGAAGCCGGCGTCGATGTCGGCGATGATCGGCACGACGTGGGTCTCGTAGTTGTCGATCTGCGACTGGATGAACTCGACCGCCGTCTCGTCTCCCGCCAGCCGTGCGGCGTCGAGCTTCGTGAACAGCAGGTCGAGCTCGCGGGCGTCGGCCTGGCGCAGGAACGTGTACAGCTCCTCGATGAGCGCCGGGACCGCCGTCTTCTCGTGCATCGACTGATCGGGCAGCGGCCCGAACTCCGACCGGAGGGCGGCGACCATCCACCCCGACAGGTACAGGTAGCGCTTGTTCGTCGACTTGAGGTGCTTCTTGATCGAGATGAGCTTCTGCTGGCCGATGAAGCCGTGCCAGACGCCCAGCGATTGGGTATACAGCGACGAGTCGGCGTCGTACTCGGCCATGTCGCGGCGCATGATGTCGGCGGTGTACTGGGCGATCTCGAGGCCGGTGCGGAACCGGTTCTGCGCCCGCATGCGGGCGACGTACTCGGGGTCGATCGCGTCCCAGGCGGAGCCGCCTCGCTCCTTGAGCGTAGCGACGGAGCGGATGTCGTTTTCGTAGGCAGTCATGTCACGTCCTTGTTCTGAGTGCTTGCGGATTGTTTGCGGATTGCTTGCGGATGGAGGGGGCGGATGCCGACTCAGTCGGCGTCGTGGAGGTAGTTCGCGTATGCCGAGAGCGTCAGAAACGCCGGGAAGTCGTCGCCCAGGGCCACCTCGCCGAAGATCGCGGCCGCGTCGTCGAACCGGTCGCCGTCGCTGCGGGTGACCTCGTCGAGCACCTGGGCGATCAGCCCCTCGATGTAGTCGCGGGTGATCCGTGTGCCGTCGTCGGTGGCGCGGTCCTGGTGGATCCACTGCCACACCTGGCTGCGGCTGATCTCGGCGGTCGCGGCATCCTCCATGAGGTTGTCGATCGCCACGGCCCCCAGGCCCCGCAGCCACGCCTCGAGGTAGCGGATCGCCACCGACACGTTCGCGTGGACCCCCGCCGCCGTGATCGGGCGGCCGATGTGCACGTCGATGAGCTGGGATGCCGTCACGTGCACCTCGGGGCGCTGGCGATCGACCTGGTTGGGCCTCTCGCCGAGCACGGCGTCGAACTCCGCCTGCGCCACCGGGATGAGGTCGGGGTGGGCCACCCACGTGCCGTCGAACCCGTCGCCGGCCTCGCGCTTCTTGTCGGCCGAGACCTTCTCGAACGCCTGCGCCGTCACCTCGGGGTCGCGTCGGTTGGGGATGAAGGCGCTCATGCCGCCGATCGCGAACGCACCGCGGCGGTGGCACGTCGCAACCAGCAGTTCGGTGTAGGCGCGCATGAACGGCACCGTCATCGTGACCTGGCTGCGGTCGGGCAGCACGAACCGGGCGCCGCGACCCCGGTAGTTCTTGATCATCGAGAAGATGTAGTCCCATCGGCCGGCGTTGAGGCCCGCGATGTGGTCGCGCAGCTCGAAGAGGATCTCCTCCATCTCGAACGCCGCAGGCAGCGTCTCGATGAGCACGGTCGCGCGGATCGTGCCGTGCGGGATGCCGACGTAGTCCTCGCTGAAGGTGAACACGTCGTCCCAGAGCTTGGCCTCTTCGGCCGACTCGATCTTCGGCAGGTAGAAGTAGGGGCCGACGCCGTTCTCGATCAGCCGCTTCGCGTTGTGGAAGAAGTACAGCCCGAAGTCCACGAGCGAGCCGGATGCCGCCAGCTGCCGTCCGGTGCGGTCGGTGACCGTGATGTGCTTCTCGGTCAGGTGCCAGCCGCGGGGGCGCATCACGATCGTCGGGGTGCGCTCGGCGGTGACGCGGTACTCCTTCCCTTCGGGGGAGGTGTAGCTGAGCTGCCCGCGGATCGCGTCGAACAGTGACAGCTGGCCCTCGACGACGTTGCGCCAGGTGGGGCTCGTGGCGTCCTCCTGGTCCGCGAGCCAGACCCGCGCGCCGGAGTTCAGGGCGTTGATGGTCATCTTCGGGTCGGTCGGCCCGGTGATCTCGACGCGGCGGTCCTCGAGGCCCGGGCCCGCCCCGGCGACTCTCCAGTCGGCATCCTCGCGGATGTGCGCCGTGTCGGAGCGGAACTGCGGGTCGTGGCCGTTGCCGATCTCGAAGCGGCGACGCATGCGGTCGGCGAGGCGGTCGTGGCGGCGGCCGGCGAAGCGCGCGTGGAGCCCGGCGACGAAGGCGAGGGCCTCGGGAGCGAGGATCTCGTCGTAGCGCGGGCGCATCGTGCCCGTGATCGTGATGGGCGCGGTGCCCGTGGCGGTGGGAGTCATGGCCCCTCTCCTTCTGTCTCGTGTGTTCGACCCGTCTGTGCGGGCCGTGGTTCCACTCTGAGTGAAGATTCGAGCCAGAGATAACCAAATCGCATGTGAAGTTTCGTGGATCTTCACTTTCTGTGACATGATCCCGGACATGACGAACGTCGATGTTCACTCGCTGGCAGGTTCCGTGGGCGCGGATGCGGGTCCTCTGGACGATGGCGCGGATGCCGATGCGCTCACGATCGGGCGCCGCATCCGGCAGCTGCGGACCGGTCGAGGCATGACGCTCGACGAACTGGCGGCGGCGGTGGAGCGCGCGCCGAGCCAGCTGTCGATGATCGAGACGGGCAAGCGCGAACCGCGGCTGTCGCTGCTGCACGCGATCGCGAAGGTTCTCGGGGCGACGGTGGATCAGTTGCTCGAGGCGGAGACGCTCGACGAGCGGGCGACGCTCGAGATCGCCCTGGAACGGGCGATGAAGGGGCAGACGTTCCGGGCGCTGGGCATCGAGCCGTTCCGCATCGGCAAGGCCGTGCCCGATGAGGCGTTGCGGGCGATGCTCGCGCTGCAGGGCGAGATCGAGCGCCTCGGCGACGAGCGTTCCGCGACGCCCGAAGAGGCACGCCGCGCGAACGTCGAGCTGCGCCATCTCATGCGCCGGGAGGACAACTACTTCGCCGACCTCGAGGAGCACGCCCGCGGCATCCTGCGCGCCGTCGACCATCCCGGGGGCCCGCTGACCCAGCGCACGGCGAGCGATATCGCCGCCCACCTGGGGTTCTCACTCCACTACGTGGCGGACTTGCCGGCATCCACCCGTTCGGTCGCCGACCTCCGCAACGGCCGGCTGTATCTGTCGAGCACGGTGCCGGCCAAGGGCGATTCGCGCACGGCGGTGCTGCAGGCGCTCGCGAGCCGCATCCTGGGGCACAGTGAGCCGCGCTCGTATGCCGAGTTTCTGCGGCAGCGGGTCGAGACCAACTACCTCACGGGCGCGCTGTTGATTCCCGAGGACCATGCCGTGCCGGTGCTGCAGGAGGCGAAGGCGCGGCGGGCGCTGTCGATCGAGGACCTCCGCGACGCGTATTCGGTGACGTACGAGACCGCGGCGCACCGCTTCACCAATCTCGCGACGCGGCACCTCGGCATCCGCGTGCACTTTCTCAAGGTGCACGAGTCGGGCACGATTACGAAGGCGTACGAGAACGACGACGTGAACTTCCCGTCCGACCGGCTGGGGTCGATCGAGGGGCAGCTGTGCTGCCGGCGGTGGACGAGCCGGGTCGTGTTCGACATCCCCGACAAGTTCAACCCGTACTACCAGTACACCGACACGGGCAACGGCACCTTCTGGTGCACGGCGCGCGTGGAGGGGTCGAGCGAGGGGGCGCACTCGGTGTCGGTGGGAGTGCGCTTCGACGACACGAAGTGGTTCGTCGGTCGCGAGACGACCAACCGCGGTGTGTCGCGCCACGCCGTCGAGGTGTGCTGCCGCCGCGCGCCGGCGGAGCTGGAGAGCCAGTGGCGCGATCAGGCCTGGCCGAACGTGCGGACCCCGCGGACACTGCTCGCGACCCTGCCGACGGGCTCGTTCCCCGGCGTCGACACGACCGACCTGTACGAGTTCCTCGAGGCCCACGCCCCTCGCGACTGAGTCCGTGCGGCGGGCGCCGCTTGGCCCCCGCCCGTTGGCCCCGGCATCCGATCGTTGAGCGAGGCCCGCAGGGCCGAGTCGAAACGCCCCAACCTGCCCGCGCGCCCCGGTGAGCCTCGGCCATGGACTTGCCGTGATTTGTCGTCTCGCCCCCGCGGTAGCGACCAATCATGGCAAGTCGAGCGAGCCCCGCCAATCGACCTGCCGCGATCTGTCGCTACGAGGCCGCGGATCCGACAAAACGCGGCAAGTCGAGCGCGCGTGCGCTGACTCCAAACTGAAGGGAGGCGCAGACTTCGATGACATGCAAAGAATCTGTCTGATTTTTTACATGTTTTCGGGATGTGCGAGTAGGTTTTGCATATGCCGTGGCGTGCTGACCAGCCCTACAACGACCTTCCGGTGCTTCCGCCGACTGGGCCGATCGAGACGCGCGCGGTCCTGAAGGCGGCGATCGATGCTCGTGCCGCCGTGGCTGCCCTCGATCAGGCGGCACGCCGCATGCCCAACCCGGCCGTCCTTCTCAATGCGATGCCTCTTCTCGAAGCCCAGGCCAGTTCCGAGATCGAGAACATCGTCACAACGACGGATGAACTGTTCCGATTTGCACAGGACCACTCCGAACTTGCCAGCCCTGCCACGAAGGAGACTCTGCGGTACCGTGCTGCGTTGTTCGCAGGTCTTGAGAGTCTGCGACGGCGTCCACTCACGGTGACGACGGCGATCGAGGTGTGTTCGACTGTGCAGGGCAGGGAGATGAAAGTGCGCAACCTGCCCGGCACCATCATCGCCAACCCGGCGAACCGTCGCGCGATCTACACGCCACCGGAAGGTGAGCTGAACATCCGCGACAAGCTGTCGAACTGGGCTGATTTCATTCACGATTCGGCGCCGCTCGACCCCCTCGTGCGAATGGCCGTCGCTCACTACCAGTTCGACGCGATCCATCCGTTCGCCGACGGTAACGGTCGTACCGGCCGCATCCTCAACATCCTGCTGATGGTCGACGCAGGGTTGCTGCAGTCACCCATCCTCTACCTCTCGCGCTACATCATCGCCCACAAGGATGACTACTACCGTCTGCTGCTGGATGTCACGCGCAACGAGGCGTGGGAGAAGTGGATCCTCTTCATGCTGGCTGCCGTGGCTGCGACTGCGCGCGCCACACTGATAAAGATCGACGGGATCCAGAGCTTGCAGGCATCCGTGCGGGAGCATGTTCGCCACACCAGCACCGGGTCGAACTCCGACCTTCTGGATGTGCTCTTCGAGCAGCCGTACTGTCGGATCGGCAACGTGATCGAGCGTTGTGAGGTGTCACGCCCGACGGCGACGAAGTGGTTGAACGAGCTTGTCGATGCCGGCGTGCTGCGCGACATCCGGGTGGGCCGGGAGCGACTCTTCATCAACGGTGACTTCGTCGACATCCTCGCCCGCGATGAGCCCGAGACCGCACGGTAGCAACGCGTCGGGCGCGCCACCCCGCCCGCCCCGCGAGGCCCGCAGGGCCGAGTCGAAACGCCCTGACCCAACCGCCCCGCCGTCAGTGGCCCGCCGCCGCAAGGAGGGCAGGGGGCGTCCAAGCCGGCCAACTCGGGGATCCGATGAGCGCGCCCCGCTCGAAAGAGGCGCAGAGGCGGAACGGGGTGCCGGCGCGGCTGTTGTCGAGCACCTCGGTCACATCTGCGATCGGGATCGCCTCCGCGACGTGATCCCACAGTCGGTCGTACCTCTGTCGGATCTTCTCTTCTGGCGCCGAATGCCCTCCTCGGCGCACGCGCTCGCGGACACGTTGCACGGTGAGCTCGACAGGGACGATGATCACGTGTAGGCCGGTAGCGGCTCATCATCGACGGCGATTTCGTCGGCATGCTCGCCCGCGATGAGGCCGGACCCGTACAGTAGCAACGTGTCGTCGACCGATCCGTGGCAGAGGCTTCAGTCCCTGCGCACGTTTGGCGTCCCGCCCAGGCCGTTGAATCGCCCGCACTTCGAGGCCTCCTCGAACCTGATCGCGAAGGCGGTCCGCGTGTGGGCCTCGGACTACGACCGTGCCGTCTCGTACGTGAAGCGCGGGGCCCAGTTCGCCTACGACCCGGAGGAACTGGACTATCCCGTCCGGTGGGAAGCCCACATGGCGCTGTTCGCGGACGTGACGGATGCCGCGGAGGATGCGGATGCCGGCGATGAACGGTGGCTCGATGCGGCGCTCGATCTGCTGGACTCGGCAGATGAGGTGGCCCGCGTCGACCTCGCCGACGTCCTGCGTGTCACCTCGAAGGACTGGCGGCTGACGCACCGGGAGGACAGACGGATCGCCGCGGCCACCGCAGCGGTCCCGCGCGCCGACGACCCGGCTCCCGGCCTCACCCCGGAGCAGGTGCTCGACCTGACTCTCCCCCTCGTGCGTGCGACCGTCGCGTATCGGCGCGCACTCTCGGCATCCTGACGCAGCACTGACGGTCGTGAGTGCTCGCAGATTGGCCCGCGCTCAGCGACTTGCCGCGACTGGTCGTATCGGGCCCGTGGTAGCGACAAATCATGGCAAGTCGCGCGTGCCCCGGTCAGCGACTTGCCGCGATTGGTCGTTTCAAGGCCGTGGATGCGGCAGAACGCGGCAAGTCGGTCGCTTGAGGGTTACGGCTTGCTGGGGCGTGCTCGCCGTCAGGCTGCTGCCGGGCGCACCCGCGGCTCCGTCACCGCCGGAACAGTTCACGCAGCAAGTACGCGCGCACCTCAGCGAGCATCCTCCGCTTGTGCGCGTCGATTTCGGCCCGATCAGCCTCGGGCATTGGGTGCTTTCCGAGGTACTCCTCGAAGCTCAGTGCCATCGCGATCATTCTCCTCCCAGCCGGCGAGCGGAGAAACGGATCGCCGTGCTAGGAGCGCGGGTCGGTATTCGGGTGTGGGCGCGCTGGGATCGGCGCGGTGGCCGGTCGTGGTGATGCCGGTCGCGGTCGCGTGTTGGCCACTATGAGGCGTTCTCTGGTGCTCGTTGGGGTCGTGAGGGGGTGGATGCCCTCCTCCCGGGCTGTTTGATCACCTCGTTGCGAGTGATCCGAGCCCGTCGATCCCGATCTTGCCGTGGAGCTTGCGCAGGTTATGGCACGCGGCCAGCAGCAGCCACTCGCCTCTCGCGCCCTCCAGCCCCCGGAGAAGGAGGTGTTTACCGTTTTGCAGGGTGCTCATCTGCCCGAACACCGGCTCGACGATCACCTTCCGCCTGGCGTAAGCGGTGCGGCCCTTGTTCGTTCTCAGCTTCCGGGCCATCCGCTCGCGACGCGTAGCGCCCGCCGGGATCCGTCCCCGGGGACTGTCTGGGATCAGGGCGTCGTGCTTGTGCCGGCCGGTCGCGATGAAGAACTCCGTTCCGGTGGCGGCGGTGACCTCGGCCGCCTGAGCGAGGTTATCGTCGGAGCAGTACCCCGCATCAGCGGTGACCTGTTTCGGGGCCCGATCGGTGTTCGTGACGGTCTGCTCGGTCATCGGGATCAGGTTGCCGACATCGGAAGCGTTGTCGGTGACCGAAGCGGCGACGATCACCTGATGGTCCTCATCGACCATGGCCTGCCCGTTGTAACACTGGTGGAACGACCCGTCCGAGGTCTTCATGATCCGAGACTGCGGGTCGGTGAAGTTGCGTTGCGCTTTCGGTTTGACCACCGCAGCCTGCTCGGCCGCAGCGACCCGCTCGGCGACCTGTTCGCAATCGCGCTGCAGCTCGACTTCGGTGTGATCTGGGGAGCGCTCTTGGAGATGTGCGGCCCCCGGGATGCCGTCGTGCTCACCGCGCACGTGGAGATCACCTGGCGCATCGTCGACCAGTGCACCGCCGCCGTCATGTCTGCCTACGGCAGCGAGATGTCGCGCATCGCGCAGCATGAGACGAATCTGCGGCAGGCGACGATCGGTCGTCTGTTCGCCACCCCGCACCCGCACGACGCACTCACCCGCACCGTAGCGTTCCAGCTCGGGTGCGAGGTGGACGACCAGTTCACCGTTATCGTCGCCGACCAGGCCGATTCTCAGGACCGGCTTCTCGGTGAACTGGTGACGATGGCCCGCGCGGCGCGTGTCTTCACGCATCGTTTCAGCGGAGCGATGGCTGTCTTTTGGCCGTCGTCTACGGCCGACAGCCCGCTACCGCTCGAAGCGATCCGTGCAGCGAGAGCCCGTGGCGTGCGCGGGCTCTCCGCTGTGCCGAGGACCGCCCGTACGCTCCTCGGTGTGCTCGACGCGACCGACGCATTGCAGCAGCGGATCGTCGAGCTGGAGCACAGCATCCCGTTGCTGGCGCGACGGGCGCTCATCGACCAGGATGTCGATCTGCGTCCCGTTCTCGACGATCCGCTGGGGGTCTGCACTCCTCACGAACGCGACCGGATCGTTGAGACCCTGCGGGAGTACTTCTTGACGGGCAGTGTGCAGCAGACGGCGCAACGCCTGTTCTGCCACCGCAATACGGTGCTGAACCGACTCGCGCGCTTTGCCGAGCTTACCGGTCTCGATGTGACGATCCCTCGCGACGCCGCGACGGCGATGATCGCGCTCGGCCAGCACTGAGCCGCACGTTTCCGAAATGTAAACGTTCTGTTTCCCAGCCTCGGGGTGTGGAAGTTGTTTGCTAGTCTCCGAATGTTGTTACACAAACAACATTTGTTTCACTCCGCACCACCCCGCTCCACCTCGCACTCACCATCGAACAGCGGGCTTTCGCCCGGAATGGAGACACCATGATCTCGCGTCGCATTCTTGCGGGGGTCGCCGCAGGCGCCCTCGCCATCACCCTCACCGCGTGCGCCGGCTCGGCAGGCCCGACCGCCGACACGACCACCCCCACCGCCTCAGGCGAGTTCTTCGGCCTGTTGCCCGCCGACGTCCAATCGGCCGGGTCGGTCACGGTTGGCACCGAGGCGTACTACCCGCCGTACGAGTTCCTCGACACCGACGGGAGCACCGTCATCGGCTTCGACATCGATCTGCTCAATGCCGTCGTTGCTCGTCTCGGCATCGACTACAAGCTCGAGAACGTCGCCTTCGACACCCTGCTGCCCTCGCTCGATGCGGGGCGTTACGACGTCGTCGTGGCGGCCGTCAGCGACACGGCCGAGCGCCAGACGAACTACGACTTCGTCGACTACTTCCTCGCGGGGCAGGCGATCATCACCCTCGCGGGTGAGACCGACGGCCTTTCGACGCTCGATGACCTCTGCGGTCTGACCGTCGCGGTGCTGCGCGACTCGGCCCAAGAGTCGATGCTCAATGACCTCAATTCGGGAGCCTGCGCCAGCAGCCCGGTCGACGTGCTGAGTCAGCCGAGCGACACCGACGCGCTCTTGCAGGTGCAGAGCGGCCGCGCGCAGGCATCCCTCGCCCAGGAGCCAGTTGGTCGATACAACGCCAAGCAGGTCGGCGGCGGAAGCGTCTTCGAGGTCGCCAACAGCGAGACGATCGAGCCCAGCCTGCTCGGCTACGTCTTCAAGAAGGGGAGCGCTGACCTTCAGACGGCGTTCCAGACCGCGCTGCAGTCGCTGATCGACGACGGCAGCTACGCCGCGATCCTCGACAAGTGGGATCTCGGCTCGGGCGCCGTCGAGACCGCGACCATCAACGGGGCCACCGCGCAATGACGACCCCCATTTCCTATCCGCCGGCGGGCGTGAGCACCGTTCGCCCGCGGGTCGTCCCGGTGCGGCACTACGGGCAGTGGATCGCCGTCACCCTCGTGATCATCCTCGCCGCGAAGCTCGTCTATGACGTGGCGACGCAGAGCACGATCCGCTGGGAGATCATCGGTGCGCGGCTGTTCGCCGAGCCGATCCTGCAGGGCGTCGGCATGACGATCGTGCTCACGATCGTGAGCATGATCCTCGGCGTCATCGGCGGTGTCGTCGTCGCGATCATGCGGCTGTCGAACAACCCGGTGCTGCGCTACACGAGCGGCCTGTTCGTCTGGATCTTCCGCGGCACCCCGATCCTGGTGCAGATCCTCATCTGGTTCAACCTGGCGCTGTTCTTCCCGACGATCGGCCTGTTCGGGTTTCAGGCGGACACCAACAGCCTCATCAGCCCGCTGCTCGCAGCGATCCTGGGTCTGACCCTCAACGAGTGCGCGTACGTCTCCGAGATCGTGCGCGGCGGCATCCAATCTGTCGACAAAGGTCAGGTCGAGGCGTCGCAGGCCCTCGGGATGAAGCAGGCACAGATCATGGGCCGCATCGTGCTGCCGCAGGCGATGCGGGCGATCCTGCCGCCCCTTGGCAACGAGACGGTGACGCTCCTGAAGGAGACCTCGTTGGTCGCGGTGATCGGGGCGGGCGACCTGCTCACCCGCGCGCAGCAGATCGGTGCGGCCGACTTCTCCCGCATGGAGATGCTCATCGTCGCCTCGATCTGGTACCTGGCGCTCACGACCGTGGCGACGGCGTTCCAATGGTGGCTCGAGCGGCGCTTCGACCCGTCCGGTACCCAGGCTGCCGGTCTGCCCGGCTTCCTGAAACTGTTCGTAAGGATGCGGCCGACCGCGACGCCCCGAGGAGGCGAGACGAATGTCTGAACCGCTTGTCACCCTGACAGACATCGAGAAGTCGTTCGGTCAGAACCTGATCCTCAAGGGGGTCTCGCTCACCGTCAACGCTGGCGAGGTGGTGGGCCTACTCGGGCCCAGCGGCTCAGGTAAGTCGACTTTGCTGCGCTGCATCAACCACCTCGAAGAAGTGGATGCCGGAGAGATCCGCGTCGGCGGAGTGCTCGTGGGCTACCGGGAACACAAGGGTCGGCTGTGGGAGCTGCGGCCGAACGAAGTCGCGGAGCGGCGCAAGGACATCGGCATGGTGTTTCAGCGCTTCAACCTCTTCCCGCACATGACGGCGCTCGAGAATGTCTCGGAGGCCCCGCTCCGAGTGCGCAAACGCCCCAAGGCTGAAGTGAGGGCAGAAGCCATCGAGCTACTGGAGCGTGTCGGACTCGGAGACCGCATCAACAACTATCCCTCGCAGCTGTCCGGTGGCCAGCAACAGCGCGTCGCGATCGCCCGTGCGCTCGCGATGAAGCCCAAGGTCATGCTGTTCGACGAGCCGACCTCGGCGCTCGACCCCGAACTCGTCGGTGAAGTGCTGCAGGTCATGCGTTCGCTCGCCGAGGAGGGCATGACGATGATCGTGGTCACCCACGAGATCGCCTTTGCTCGCGACGTGTGTGACCGTGTCGTCTTCATGGCCGATGGGTTCATCGTCGAAGAGGGGCCGGCGAAGCAGGTCATCGGCGCGCCGCAGCACGAGCGCACGCGTCAGTTCCTCAAGCGGGTAGGCGCGTGATCGTGACGGACGCCGTCCCGTCAGGCGGGCGGGAGCAGCACCCAGAGCAGTTCGGCGCCGTTGTCGTCGAGGCTGCGCCAGGAGTGCGGCTCCCGCCCGTCGAGGGTGAGCGTATCGCCGGCGTCGAGTTCGTGCTCAGCGTCGGCGAACCGTACGGCGATGCGGCCAGAGATAACGTGCAACACGTCGAGTTGGGCGCTGACGGTGTAAAGATCGTTGCCGCCGGACGCGATGACGCCGGGGTCCACGCGCGAGCGGAGCACCTGAATCCGCGGCTCCAGTCGCGGGCTCAGCAGTACCTCGTGCACGCCCTCGCCGCCGAGATTGATCTGGGGTGCCTCGTCTCGCCGGACGACCTTGACGTCGCTCGCGCGGAAGAGCTCTCCGACCTCGATGCTCAGCACATCGCAGATCGTGACCAGCGTCGACACGCTCGGCGACACGAGGTCGCGTTCGATGCGACTCAGATGGCTCTTCGTCAGCTGTACGAGGTCGGCGAGTTGCTCGATCGTCAGCGACCGTGCCTGCCGCACCGCCCGCAGTCGCGACCCGATCGCGGCACGCTCCGTGCGCGGTTCTACCGGCAATGGCCGCATCCCCACACTCCCTCTGTTCGCCGAAGCCTGCTGGCCGAAGCCCTTCTCACCGAAGCCTGCTCATTGAAACGACGCGCAGTTCGCGCAAGAAAGGACTGATCATGACTGATGTCATTGCAGACGACCCGACTCTCGAGATGAGTGAGGGGCGGTTCCACCATATCCTCGGCCCCGAGGCCCAGCCGCCGTTCGAGTCGGATTCGGAACTGGTCGGTACCTGGGGTCGCAAGTGGGGAGCGGCCGACGAGGTCGGCCGGGTGCGTTCGGTCATGGTGCGTCGCCCGTCGCGTGCCCTCGAAGAAGTCGCCCGGCTCGGCGAGTCTGCCTGGACTCCGGAGCTCGGCGCCTACCTCGACCCACAGCACCGTTGGTACTGGGCGGGACACGAACTGCCAGACCTCGACCTCGCGCACGCGCAGCACGACGCACTCGTCCAGGCGCTGCGGGACAACGACGTCGAGGTCGTGTACGCGCCCGACGACGATCGCTTCTCCAAGGGCGTGTTCACGCGCGACCCGCTCGTGACGGTGCCGGGTGGTGCAATCATCCTGCGGCTCGCGCCGCGCATGCGCCGCGGCGAGGAGCAGTCGATCACCCAGACGGTGGCGGCGGCGGGTTTGCCGATCCTCGCGACCATCACCGGTACGGGCCTGGCCGAGGGTGGCAGCTTCGTCAAGGTGCGCCCCGAACTGGCCTTCTTCGGCACGTCGGTGCGCTGCAACCCCGAAGGATACCGGCAGCTCGCCCGCATCCTGGAAGAGCGCGGCATCCGCTGCGAGCGTTTCCAGATGCCGGGCTACCAGATTCACCTCGACCTGTGCATGGCGATGATCGACGACGACCTCGCGGTCGTGAACTCCGCGATCGCCCCCTACGACCTGCTGTCGCGGCTGTGGGAGCTGGGCATCGAGACCGTCGACGTGCCTTCGGGAGAGGACTGGGCCTGCAACCTGCTCACGCTCGACCGCCGCAAGGTGCTCTTCCCCGCGCACCTGCCCCGCATGGCCGACATCCTCGCGAACAAGCACGACGTCGAGGTGGTCCCCGTCGACTACCGCGAGATCAACAAGAACGGCGGCGGCATCCACTGCTCGACGATGGAGCTGCAGCGTGACTGGTGAGACCTTTCTGACCGGCGCCCAGCTCGTCGTCCGCACGCTCGAAGACCTCGGCTGCACCCGAGCGGTCGGGCTTCCCGGGCAGCACGCGCTGTCGCTGTTCGACGCGCTGGGGCAGAGCGAGATCACGTTCCTCGGCGCCCGGATCGAGCACAACGCCGGGTTCGCCGCCGACGGCGCCGGCCGGTCGACCCGCACGCCCATGCCGCTGCTGCTGTCGGCCGGTCCGGGAACCCTCGCGGTGCTGTCGGCCGTGCAAGAGGCGCACGACGCATCCAGCCCCGTGCTCGTCATCGCCGCGCAGGTTCCCGCGCGCGGCATCGGCGGCCACCGGCACGGGTACCTTCACGAGCTCGCCGACCAGGCCGGTCACTACGGCGCGCTCGTCAAGGATCGCTGGTCGGTGCGCTCTCCCGAGCAGATCCCCTCGGTCATAGCCGAGGCGTGGGCACTGGCGGCATCCGTCCCGATGGGGCCGGTGTACGTCGAGATCCCCAGCGACGTGCTCGAACGACCCGCCGGCGGCCCTGTCCCGCGGGCAACGGCGCGGGCGATCACCACCCCACCGCTGCCGGTGCTCGATGAGGTCGCGGCGCTGCTCGGTGCGGCGCAGCGGCCCGTGATCTACGCGGGCGGTGGCGTGGTACGAGCGGATGCCGGGGACGAACTCGTCCGCGTCGCAGAAGCCCTCGGTGCGCCGGTCGTGACGACCTTCGGTGGCCGGTCGGCGTTCCCGTTCACGCATCCGCTCTCGGCGGCCGGGTGGATCGAGGACATCGCGACCACCGAGCTGCTGGAATCGGCCGACGTGCTGCTTGCCGTCGGCACGGGACTCGGCGAGCTGACCACGAACTACGCCACGACGGCTCCACGCGGCACCATTGTGCAGCTCGACGCCGATGCCGCCGTGCTCGGTGCCAACTATCCCGTCATCGGCGTACACGCCGACGCGAAAGAGGCGCTGGATGCGCTCGCCTATCTGCTGCCGGGCGGCGATTCGGGCAGCAGTGCGGATACCACGGCATCCGCCCGCGAGCGGATCGCGGCGGTATTGCAGACCGTCGAGGACCGCCTGGCGGGGCAGAACCTCGCCGCCGAGCGCCGGCTGCTCGACGACCTCCGCACCGCGGTGCCCGACGACGTTGCGACATTCTTCGACATGACGATCCTCGGCTACTGGTCGTGGTCGGCGTGGGACGCCCGCGGCGGCGGATACGAGTGCGCGCAGTCGGGCGGCCTCGGCTGGGCCCTCGGCGCCGCGATGGGCTCCGCCTTCGCGACGGGCCGGCCGACCCTCGCCGTGAACGGCGACGGCGGGGCAATGTACGGCATCAGCGAACTGGCGACCCTCACCCAGCACCGCCTACCGGTCACCTGGCTCATCGTCGACGACGGCGGCTATGGCGTGCTCCGCGAGTACCTCATGGCGGCCTTCGGGCGCAGTACCGCAACCGAGCTCGCCCGTCCCGACTTCGCGGCCCTCGCGGGCAGCTTCGGCATCGCCGCCCGACACGTCGGTCCTGACGGCGTCGGCGAGGCGATCGCTGCCGGCATTGCGAGCGGCGAACCGAATGTCGTGGTCGTGGATGCGACCCTCGCCCTCTTCGCCCCGACCCACCTGGAGCGCCTCGCATGACCCGTCCGCTCGCGATCATCGTCGACGAGACCGACCTCGACCTCTCCGCCTCCGAGCAGGCGCTGCGCGAGGGCGGCTTCGACGTCGCCCGCTGCCGGATCGACCTCGACCCCGTCATTCCCAAGGGTTTGCGCGGGGCGCGTGCCGCCATCGTCGGATACACGCGGTTGGATGCCGGGTTCTTCGACCAGCTGCCGCAGCTCGGCGCCGTCGCGACGTGTTCCGTCGGCGTCGACATGGTCGACGCCGACGATGCAGCGGCACGCGGCATCCGGGTCATCTCCATCGGAGCACCCTCGACCGAAGAGGTCGCCGTGCACGCGCTCACTTTGCTGCTCGCGGCTGAGCGGCGGCTGCTCGACGCGCACGCCGTCGCCCGCTCGGGCGGCTGGACCGAGGAGTTCACCGCGCGGCCACGCCGGTTCTCGCAGCTGACCCTCGGACTGTACGGCTTCGGGAAGATCGCGCAGCGGCTCGCCGCGCTCGCGGCCCCGGTCGTGGCCAGGGTCATCGCATACGACCCGTATGCGGCTGCCGTGCCCGGCGTGGAACTGGTGTCCGAGAGCGAGCTGTTCGTGAGTACTGATCTGTTGAGCGTGCACGCCCCGCTCACCGATGTCACCCGCGGCGCCATCGGTCCCGCGGCGTTTACCGCCATGCGGCCGGGCACTGTGATCGTCAACACCGGCCGCGGACCGGTCATCGATTCCGCGGCGCTGGTGGAAGCCCTCGACGACGGCACGATCGCCGCCGCCGGGCTCGACGTCTTCGACGCCGACCCGCCGGCATCCGACGATCCCCTACTGAACCATCCGCGGGTCATCGCCACCCCGCACATCGGCTTCCTGTCCGTCGCATCGCTCGCTGACTACGAGCGATTGCCCGGCGCGAACCTCGTCGCCTGGTGGCAACAGGAATCCAACAAGAAGGAGAACGTGTCATGACCGCGACCCCGAAAATCTCCCCCGCACGCGCGGAAGCGTTCCTCGCCGACTTCACCACGCTGGGCACCTTCGGCGCCACCGGCCGCGGCGGTGTCGACCGGCAGGCCGGCAGCGACGCCGACATCGCCCAGCGGCGCTGGTTCGCAGGCTTACTGGAACAGCACGGGCTGCGCGTCGAGTACGACCGCATCGGCAACCAGTTCGGGCTGCTCGAGCTGGTACCCGGCGCACCGTACGTGTTCGTCGGCTCGCACCTCGACTCCCAGCCCACCGCGGGCAAGTTCGACGGCGCCTACGGGGTGCTCGCCGCCGCCCACGCCGCGTTCGAGCTCGCCGAGCGTTGGGGGTCGGGTTCGGCATCCGAGGATGAGAAGCCGCGCTACAACATCGTCGTCGTCAACTGGTTCAACGAGGAGGGCTCGCGCTTCGTGCCCTCCATGATGGGTTCGTCGGTGTTCACGGGCGTCCTCGGTCTTGACGAGGCGCTCGCGACGACCGACCCGTGGGGCATCAGCGTCGGCGACGTGCTCGGCAAGGCTGGGTTCCTCGGTGGCGGCGACGGGCCGACCCCGGTCTCGTGCGCCGAGATCCACATCGAGCAGGGCCGCATCCTCGAAAACGCGGGAAACACCATCGGGCTCGTCACCGCCACCTGGGCTGCGAGCAAGTACGTCGTCACCGTCGAGGGCGCGCAGGCGCACTCCGGCGCGACCGTGATGGAGGACCGGCAGGATGCCCTCTACGGCGCGGCCCTGCTCGTCGTCTTCGCCCGCCAGCTCGCCGACCGGTTCCCCGGCGTGCTGCACACCGCGATCGGGAAGCTCGACGTCTACCCGAACTCGCCGGTCGTCGTCGCCTCGCAAGTCACGCTGCTGCTCGACCTGCGCTGCTCCGACGAGGGTGTGCTCGCCGAGGCGAACCGTTACCTGGAAGAGCAGTTCGCCGCGATCGAACAGACGGCCGGCGTGCGGGTCTCGCGTCGACTGTCGCACGAGTGGGGCATCAACCCGTACCAGCCCGCCGGCGTCGACCTCGCCCGCTCGGTGGTCGGCGAGCTGGGGTACTCGAACCAGGAGATCTTCACGGTCGCCGGCCACGACTCCGTCAACATGAAAGAGAAGGTCCCCACCGTCATGCTCTTCGTCCCCTCCGTCGAGGGCATCTCCCACAATGAGGCGGAGGACACGAAAGACGACGACCTCGTCGCGGGCCTCGACATGCTCACGGGTGTCGTGGCACGACTCGCGCACGGAGCGCTCGTCGACTGAGAACGCGAGAGGGCCGCGGCGGTTGGCATGCGCTCAGCGACTTGCCGCGATTGATCGTCTCTCGCTCGGGGTAGCGACCAGTCGCGGCAACTCGTGCGCGCCTCCGCCGGCGACTTGCCGCGATTGGTCGGTTCAAGGCCGTGGATCCGGCAGAACGCGGCAAGTCGAGCACATGCGGGCGTGGATGCTGCGCGCGGCACGCGTCAGCCGGCGGCGACGAGCGCGGCCCACAGCTCGGCGCGGGCGGGGAAGGACGACAGGTCCACGCCGAGCAGCTGCTGGGCCTGCGCGATCCGGGCGCGCACGGTGTGGCGATGGATGCCGAGGGCTTGCGCCGCCTCGTCGATGCGCGCATCGTGGGCGAGCCACGTGTGGACCGTCGCGAGGAGCGCTGTCCCGTGGGTGGCGTCGTGCGACCGCAGCGGCGCGAGCCGTGCCTGCGCGAC
>NZ_JBASZT010000434.1:0-7707 GCF_049661145.1 Microbacterium sp. | reverse complement strand
CACCCGCCGCTCGCGGGGCTGCTGCACGAGCTCCGACACGATGAGCGTCGTGGCCTCGCTCGCGCGGCCACCCAGGATCGCCGCGACGAGGCCGCCCTTGGCCGACGCATCACCCAGCCGGCTGCCGAGCGCGAGCTCCAGGTCGGGGTTGGTCGCGACGACGCGGGAGACCTCGAACAGCTCCTGCTCGACGTCCACCTTGGGCGCCGCCAGCGCCGCCGCGCGGATTGCGAGTTCTTCGATGCCCGAGATGAGATCGGCCGTCGAGGACCACCGCAGGGCGACGGCGGTCGTCACGAGCCGCAGTGCAATGGGCTGCAGCGCACCGAACACCTGCCGGGCCAAGGCCGCGCGCGCTTCACCGGGCACGCCCCACGCCGAGAGCGCGCCGCTCAGCTGCGACGAGTCGCCGAGCGTCCGCGCCGCGACGAAGAGCTCCCGAGCGATGCTCACATCGTCGACGGATGCCGCGTCCAGCGCCGACACCGTCGCCGCTTGCGCCTGAGTGGTCGCGCTTCCCATTACTTCGTCTTCTCGAGGTCCGCGAGGAAGCGGTCGACGACGCTCTTGGCCTTGGCGTCGTCGGACAGCGTCTCACCGATCACACCGCCGGCGAGATCGAGCGCCAGCGTGCCGACCTCGCCACGCAGCGTCACGAGTGCCGACTGGCGCTCGGCCTCGATCTGCGTGTGGGCGGCGGCGGTGAGCCGCGAGGCCTCTGCGGAGGCGGCATCCTTCGCTTCGGCGACGATCTTCTTGCCGTCTTCGCGGGCGGCATCGCGGATCTCGCCGGCCTCTTTGCGGGCTTCGGCCAGCTGCGAGGTGTACTCCACGAGCGCGGCCTCGGCCTTGCGCTGCGCCTCGTCGGCCCTCGCGATGTTGCCCTCGATGGCGGCGGCACGCTCATCGAGCAACGTCTTCATCTTCGGCAGGGCGACCCGCCAGAAGACGAAGAGGATGATGACGAAGCAGACCGCCGACCAGATGATGTCGTACCAGGCGGGGATGAGAGGGTTCGTGTTGTGTCCCTCTTCCGCCGCGTACACGACAAGAGCGTTCAGCATCCTGTCTCCTTAAGGGCTGGTGGGCGGAATCAGTTGTAGCCGAAGATGAAGGCGGTCGCGATGCCGATGAAGGCGAGCGCCTCGGTGAAGGCGATACCGATCCACATGAGCACCTGCAGTCGGCCGGCCAGCTCGGGCTGGCGGGCGACGCCCTCGATCGTCTTGCCGACGACGATGCCCACGCCGATGGCGGGGCCGATGGCGGCGAGGCCGTAGCCGACCGTCGCGATGGAGCCGGTGACTTCGGCGAGAACCGTAGTTGCGTCCACGGGTTGTTTCCTTTCGGGGTTGGGTGGGAAAGGCGGAAGCCTCGCCCGCTCAGTGCTCTTCTGCGACCGCGAGCTGGATGTAGACCGCGGTGAGGATGGTGAAGACGTAGGCCTGGAGGACGGCCACCAGGATCTCGAACAGGGTGAAGACGAACCCGAAGGCGAGCGAGCCCGCCGCCAGTGCCGACCACCAGCCGCCCAGGGTGAAGAGGAAGAACTGCGTCGCCGAGAAGAACAGCACCAGCAGCAGGTGGCCGACCATCATGTTCATGAGCAGTCGCAACGTCAGGGTGACGGGCCGGATGACGAAGGTCGAGATGAGCTCGATCGGCGTGACGATGAAGTAGATCGGCCACGGCACGCCGGAGGGGAACAGCGAGTTCTTGAAGAAGTTCTTCGGGCTCTTCTTGATGCCCGCGTAGATGAACGTCACGTAGGCGACGACCGCCAGCAGCAGCGGAACGGCGATGATCGCGGTGCCGGCGATGTTCAGGAACGGGATCACGCCGGTGATGTTCATGAACAGGATCATGAAGAAGATCGTCGTGAGGATCGGCAGGAAGCGCTGGCCGTCCTTCTTGCCGAGCAGGTCCTCGGCGATGTTCACACGGACGAAGTCCAGGCCCATCTCGACGATGCTCTGGAACCGACCGGGAACGATGGTCATTCGGCGGGTGCCGAGCCAGAAGATCAGCACGATGGCGATCGTCGCGAGGAACTGGATCAGGTGGATCCGGTTGATGACCAGATCGCCGATGTGGAACACCGCATCCGGGAAGAACTCATTGATGGACGGGCCGTGAAATTCGCCGCCGTCTTCGGCAGCTCTGGCGATGAGGGTCGCAACGTGGGTAAACAGCGCGGGCTCCAGCTTCGGGGCGCCGGTCGAAACCGGGGCGACGATGGTCGGTGTGAGCGTCACTGCGCACGCGTTGCCCTCCTGGTATGAGGCGGCGCGAACGGGCGCAGAGAAAGACTATCAGGCGCCCGGGGTGGTTGTGTCCGCCGCGGTGTCACCCCCCGCCGCCCCCGCCTCGGCATCCCCTCCTCTCGGCGGGAGCGGCGCCCGCGCCTCGTCCACGACGTCGGCGAGGGTCGGCAGGGTGACGTCGCTCGCGTGCGGGACGCGCATGCGCAGCATGACGACGACGTCGATCACGAGCGAGGCCACGATGCTCGCGACGAGGGCGATGAAGAAGACCGTCGGGTGGAGCCAGCTCTGCCCGCGCAGCATCAGCAGCACCGCGATGAAGATGACGAACTTGAGGATCCACCCGCCCATGACCGCTCCGAAGAAGATCGGAACGTAGAGCGGGTCGTCGAACCAGCGGTTCGCGATGAGAATGCTGGCGCCGGTCAGCCCCAGAAACACCGCCGCGAGCACGATGGCGACGAGGGCGCTCCACAGCCCCGACCAGTCGGCGACGGCGAAGCCGATGAGTGCGCCGGCGACGGCGAGGATGCCGGTGGCGACGGCCGACCAGAGCAGGGTCGTGCGCAGGACGGGGGTGCTGGAGACGACGGGAGCGGTCATGACGTCCTCGGTTCGGGCTTGTGTTCAGAGGCCGGGGCGGGCGCGACGGGCGGACGCGCGGAGCGGGCCACGCGGGACTGTGGCACGAGCGTGACGACGAGGCACGCGGCGATGCCGATCACGACGTACCCCAGGCCGAACCCGTACTCGCCCGGCCAGTCCTGCGTCGTGCCGATGTACATGAGCAGCACGCCGATCGAGACGACGGCGGTCCACGCGTAGAAGACCAGCACGGCGTCGCGGTCGCTGTGTCCCATGTCGAGCATCCGGTGGTGAAGGTGCTTGCGGTCGGGCGAGAACGGCGACTGCCCCCTGCTCATGCGGCGGATGACCGCCATGCCGAAGTCGAGCAGCGGCAGGAGGACGACGACCACGGGCAGCAGGATGGGGATGTACGCGCCGAGCAGCTGCGAACGCCCGAAGACGTCGTTGTCACCGAGGAGGGTCGGGTCGAGACCGCCCGCGAAGAGGATGCCCGACGTCGCCATCAGAAGGCCCAGCAGCAATGCCCCGGAGTCGCCCATGAACAGCTTCGACGGGCTCCAGTTCAGCGGCAGGAAGCCGACGCACGCCCCGATCAGCGCCACCGCGATGAATGACGCGAGGTTGGAGTAGCTCGACGCGCCGAGATCGCGCACGACGAGGTAGCTGTAGACGAAGAAGACGAAGTTGGAGATGAGGGCGACACCCGCCACAAGTCCGTCGAGACCGTCGATGAAGTTGACGGCGTTCATGACGATGACGATCGCGAACACCGCCAGCGTGAAGCTCACCCAGCTCGAGAACACGATCTGGCCGCCGAGGGGGATGAAGAAGATCTGGACCCCGCCGATGCCGACGACGATCCCGGCGGCGAGGAACTGCGCGCCGAGTTTGATCATCCAGTCGAGGTCCCAGAGGTCGTCGGCGACGCCGACGACCACGATGAGCAGGGAAGCCCCCAGGATCGACCAGACCTGCGCCGGGTTTCCCCAGAAGATGGCGAAGTAGGGCACCTGCGACGACAGCGCGAAGGCGACGAGGATGCCGAGGAACATCGCGACCCCGCCGACGCGCGGCTTCGGGGTCTTGTGCACGTCGCGCTCCCGGATCTCCGGGTAGAGGCGGTAGCGCATGCCGATCCGCCACACCGCCCACGTCAGCGCGAGAGTTGCCGCCGCCGTGACCACGACGGTCAGGACATAGAACCTCATGGCGCGGGCGGCTTCATGCGGCGGACTCGGGGCCGGGGGCGGGGGCGCCCTCGAAGCGCGCACCGTCACCGGGAAGCGGCGCGTTCGGGTCGGCCGGGGCGAGCAGGTCGCCGAGCACATCGTCCAGCTGCGCGCGCGACACGGCACCCTCGCGCAGGATCCGCACAGGCCGGGACCCGCCGACGAGGCCGGTCGCGTCGATGATCGTCGACGCGATGCCGTGCGTCGAGGGGCCGCCGTCCAGGTATACGGCGACGCTGTCGCCGAGCATGTCCCGGGCGCCGTGGACGTCGATCGCCGCGGCGTGCCCGGTGCGGTTCGCGCTGGAGACAGCGAGGGGGCCGCACTCCTCCAGCAGTTCCAATGCGATGCGCTCGGCGGGCATGCGCACCGCGACGGTCCCGTGCGTCTCGCCGAGGTCCCACGACAGCGACGGCTGCGACGGGAGGACGATCGTGAGGCCGCCCGGCCAGTACTCCTCGACCAGCTGTTCCACGGGTCCCGGCACTTCGGCGACCAGCGCACGCATCGTCGAAAGCCCCGCGACGAGCACCGGGGGCGGCGACTGCCGACCACGGCCCTTGGCCGCCAGCAGCGCGGCGACCGCACCGGCGCTGAAGGCGTCGGCTGCGACGCCGTACACGGTGTCGGTCGGCATGACGATCAGTTCGCCGCGGCCGAGGGCCTGACGGGCCCGGCGCAGCCCCGGCAGCAGCTGCTCGGAGTCACGGCAGTCGAAGAGCTCGGACATATCCGTCACAGTCTACGGCCCGCTCCCTGCGCACCTCCTGCTCGCCGACCCGACCGCTATGGCCTGGTCGGCGAGCGTCCCAGCGGCCACGCGCGTCGGGTCGCGGACGGCGGGCGGGCAGTCAGGGGTGCAAGGCGGTGGTGGCGCGGTCGCGCATCGTCAGGTCGGGGTGGGTCGCGGTGGCCCGCCAGCCGTCGGCGGCGAGGAGCTCCCGGATGGGCTGACCCTGCCACTCGCCGTGCTCGATGACGAGTGCGCCGCCGGGGCGCAGCAGCCGCTGCCCCACCCGTGACAGCACACGGACGACATCCAGCCCGTCGTCTCCTCCGTAGAGTGCGGCCGGTGGGTCCCAGAAGCGGACCTCGGGGTCGCGCGGCACCGCGGCATCCGGTACGTACGGCGGGTTGGACACCAGTACCGACACCGTGCCGTCGAGCTCGGCGAACGCGTTCGCCAGGTCGATGAAGGCGAGCCGGGCATGCGGCGCGTGCGCGGTGAAGTTCTCCTGTGCCCAGATGAAGGCGTCGACGGAGTTCTCGGCGGCATGCACCCGGGCGTGCGGCACCTCGGTGGCCATCGCCAGTGCGATCGCCCCCGAACCGGTGCCGAGGTCGACGGCGATCGGCTCGGCATCCGCCGTCGCGCGCAACGCGTCGATCGCGAGCTGGGCGACCATCTCGGTCTCGGGTCGCGGCACGAACACACCCGGGCCGACCCGCAGCTCCAGGTGACGGAAGGGCGCCGTCCCGGTGAGGTGCTGCAACGGCTCACGCGACGCGCGGCGCTCGACGAGGCCGAGGAACGCGGCCGAGTCCGTGGGGGCGGCATCGCCACGAAGGGATGCCGCCGCCAGCGCGCCCCGGGGCATGCCGAAGACGTGGGCGGCGAGCAGTTCGGCGTCCACGTCGGGAGTCGGAACACCGGCGGCGGCGAGGCGTCGGGTCGCATCGCTGAGGAGGGTCGACAGCAACGGGACCTGGCGCGCCGGAGTTCGGGAGTCTGGCACGGAGGTCATGGGCTCCTCCACTGTAGCTTTTCAGGGGCGCTGCCGCGCCGCGGAGTGGCGGAAGCCGGGAGTGCCGGAGCGACGACGCCTTCATACGAGTCGTGATGATTCGTCACATTCCGTGCGGCGATACGCGCGGCGCCTAGGCTGGTCCCACCTGGGGATCGCGTCACCGCGTGGCCACGACGACCGCCCCCGGTTCCCACAGCCCCGCACGAAAGGCAGGCCATGTCCGGCATCCACTCCGACATCACGAGCGCGTTCGGCAACACGCCGCTCGTCAAGCTCAACCGCGTCTCCGAGGGCCTGCCCGGCACCGTGCTCGCCAAGCTCGAGTACTTCAATCCCGGTTCGAGCGTCAAGGATCGCATCGGCATCGCAATCATCGACGCCGCCGAAGCGTCGGGCGAGCTGCCGCCGGGCGGGACGATCGTGGAGGGCACGAGCGGCAACACCGGCATCGCGCTGGCGCTCGTGGGCGCGGCCCGCGGCTACAAGGTCATTCTCACGATGCCGGCCTCGATGTCGATCGAGCGCCGCCAGCTGCTGAAGCGCTTCGGCGCGGAGCTCGTGCTGACCGACCCCGCCGGTGGCATGAAGGCGGCTGTCGCGAAGGCGCAGGAGATCGTCGCGGAGACCCCCGGCGCGATCCTGGCCCGCCAGTTCGAGAACGCCGCCAACCCGGCGATCCACCGCAAGACGACTGCCGAGGAGATCTGGCGCGACACCGACGGCACCGTCGACGTGTTCGTCGCCGGCATCGGCACCGGCGGCACGATCACGGGCGTCGGTCAGGTGCTCAAGGAGCGCAAGCCCGCCGTGAAGGTCGTCGCCGTCGAGCCCACGGCATCGCCGCTGCTGTCGACGGGCACCCCGGGACCGGCGAAGATCCAGGGCATCGGCCCGAACTTCGTGCCGCCGATCCTCGACCGCGAGGTCTTCGACGAGATCGTCACCGTCGAGTTCGACGATGCCGTCGCGACGGCCCGCGACCTCGCCGCGAAGGAAGGCATCTTCGCGGGCATCTCGTCCGGGGCCGCCATCTGGGCAGGCCTCCAGATCGCGGCCCGCGAGGAGAGCGCTGGCAAGAACATCGTCGTGATCGTGCCCGACACCGGTGAGCGGTATCTGTCGACGGCGCTGTTCGACGACCTGCGCGAAGACTGAGTCGGGTGGGTCGCCATCCCGGCCGGATCGGTTTCACCGCGCGACTGCGCGAAGACCTCACCGCGGCGAAGCTCCGCGATCCGGCGGCGCGCAGCAAGGCGGAGATCGCGGTGCTGTACTCCGGACTGCACGCGATCTGGTCGTACCGCCTTGCGCACGCACTGTGGACGCGCGGTCTCCGCTTTCCGGCGCGCGCGCTGTCCCAAGTGACGCGGTGGCTCACCGGCGTCGAGATCCACCCCGGCGCGGTCATCGGCCGGCGCTTCTTCATCGACCACGGCATGGGAGTCGTCGTCGGCGAGACCGCCGAGGTGGGCGACGACGTCATGCTGTACCACGGTGTCACACTCGGTGGACAGACGAGGGATGCCGGCAAGCGCCACCCGACCCTGGGGGACGGTGTCGCCGTCGGCGCGGGCGCGAAGATCCTCGGACCGGTCGTCATCGGAGCAGGGACCGTCATCGGCGCGAATGCCGTGGTGACGCGGGACGCCCCGGAGGACTCGGTGCTCGTGGGTGTCCCCGCCAAGCCGCGACGCCGGGTCGTCGGCGAAGACTCCCGTGCCGCGCTCGCCGCCCCCGAGTACTACATCTAACTGACCCGAAAGTCTTCGTGAGGTTCAGGCTGCCAGGGGTGTGAGTTCCACGTCGTATCCGAGAGCGCGGAGTTGGCGGAGGGCGTTGGTTTTGGCGCGTTCGGGGTCGGGGGCGTAGTAGTTTGCG
>NZ_JBASZT010000433.1:0-2954 GCF_049661145.1 Microbacterium sp. | reverse complement strand
GCGGCAGCGCGGGCGCGAGCGCGGAGGTGGCGCCGGCATCCATCGCCACGGTCATACCAGCCGCCTCCGCAACACGTTGGAGACGATCTCGATGAGGATCACGACGACGAGGATCTCCAGGATGATGACCGAGACGTCGTCGTACGCGTAGAACGCGCGCCGCTCGTCGAGGAGTCGCCCGATGCCGCCGGCGCCGACGATGCCGAGGATCGCCGAGATGCGCACGTTGAGCTCGAGCGTGTAGAGCCACTGATTGGCGAACAGCGGCCACGACTGCGGCAGCGCCGTCACGCGGTTGAGCTGCGCCTGCGTGCCGCCCGCGGCCCGGCCCGCCTCCAGGTAGGAGTGGTCGGCGGAGTCGATGGCCTCGGAGACGAGCTTGACGATGATGCCGAGGTCGAACAGGAACAGCGTGATGAGGCCGGGGAGCGCCCCGACTCCCACCATCGCGACGAGGATCGTGGCGTACACGAGGTCGGGGATCGCACGCACGATGTTGATGACGGCGCGCAACGCGCGACGCGTGAGCGCGTTCGGGTTGGTGGGCGCCGCCGCCCACAGCGTGAGCGGCACGGAGACGGCCGCCGCGGCCACGGCGCCGACGAGCGCCATCTGCAGCGTCTCGAGCATCGGACCGACGGTGCGCGGCAGGAACGCGAAATCCGGCTGGAACAGCCGCGCGAGAAGTCCCGACCCGTTGTCCCAGTTGCGGATGAGCGCGCCGAAGTCGGGGTCGATGCCGCCGATCGCGGGGATGCAGGTGGCCACCGTGAACGCGGCGAAGGCCGCGATCACAAGGGTCGTGCGCAGCCGGGTGCGGGGCTTGTCCGGCAGACGCAGCGCTCCGGCCCGGGCGGCCGGCTCGGTGCCGGCCGGGATGCTCGGCGTGCTCACTGCAACCGGTCCCCGGGCTGGATGGGGCGGCCGTAGATCTCCTCGAAGTCGCGTTCGGTCGCGCTCGCGGCCGGTCCGTCGTAGACGAGCTCGCCGCCGCGCAGGCCGATCATGCGGGTCGTGTAGGTGCGGGCGAGGTCCATCAGATGGATGTTGACGACGACCGTCAGGCCTTCGTTCTCGTTGACGCGCCGCAGGTCGTTCATGACGGCGTGGGCCGTCGGCGGGTCGAGGCTCGCGACGGGTTCGTCGGCGAGCATGACCGACGGCTCCTGCGTGAGAGCGCGGGCGATCGCGACGCGCTGCTTCTGACCGCCGGAGAGCTGGCCGGCGCGGACCCACACCTTCTCCAGCATCCCGACCGCGTCGAGCGATCGCAGCGCGAGCTCGCGGTCACGGGCCGTCGTGATGCCGAGCAGCGTGCGATAGGTGGGGGTGTGGGCGAAGCGCCCGACGAGCACGTTGCGGTAGACGTTCGTGCGGTCGGCGAGGTTGAACCCCTGGAAGATCATGCCGATGTGCCCGCGCAACCGCCGCAGCTGCCGCCCGCGCAGGCCGGTCACGGTGTGCGGGCCGACCGACACGGTGCCGCTCGTGGCGGGGACGAGCCCGTTGATCGTCCGGATGAGCGTGGACTTCCCGGAGCCGGACAGGCCGACGACCGAGACCATCTCGCCGGCGGCGACCTCCAGCGAGACGTTCTTCAGCGCCCGGGTGCCGCCCGGGTAGGTCACCGAGACGTCGTCGAGGCGAAGGGACCACGACGCGGAGGCCGGGGGGATCACCCCGGCCTCCGCGGGCCGCGATTCGGAGCGCATGCGTCCGCTCAGTTCGCGAACTGCTCGAGGATCTCGCCGTAGCGCGTGATCTCCTCGGGCGTCGTGTCGCTCGTCCAGTCCGACAGTCCCACGAGATCGAACATGACGGATGCCGCTTCGTCAGAGGAGTCCGCGTAGTCGTCCATGAGCGTCGTCAGCTGCTCGACGAGGTCGGCCGGCAGCGAGTTCGAGACCGCGACGCCACCGTTGGGGATCATGTCGCTGTACGCGAAGGCCACGACCTTGTCGGCGATGTCGGGCGCCTCCTCCGTGACGGTCGTACGGGCGTCCCAGTAGGCGAAGCCGACCTCGGCATCGCCGTTGTACACGGCGAGCACCGCGTTGTTGTTGCCTTCGACGGGTACCTGGGTGATGTCGGCATCCGTGTCGATGCCGGCCTCTCGCATCGCGACGACGGGGTACTGGTAGCCGGCCGGCGAGGTCGCCGCCTGCAGCGCGACCTTCGCGCCGTCGCCGATCTTCTCGAGCGCGTCGAGCCCGGCCGGCCCCTGGCCGGCGGCGGTCGAGCCCGCCTCCTCGATGCCGTTGCAGTACGACAGCTCGATGTCGCTGGCGGCGTACGTCGCGGTGACAGGGGCGTCGTCGCAGTACTTGTCGGGGTCGTTCGTGTATGCGACCGACGCGTACGAGGTCGCGCCGAAGCGCACGTCGCGCAGGATGAGCTGCGCGTCGTAGCGCTCGATCGCGTTGTAGAGCGAACCCGCGTCGGTGATGATCACCTGCGCCTGGTCGGTGCCCAGCGCCTCGACGGTCGCGGCGTAGTCGGAGGCCACGACCCCCTTGACCTCGATGCCGAGCCCGTCGGAGAGGTAGGCGGTCAGCGGGTCGAGCGCCTCGGCGAGGTCCTCGCCCTCGACCGACGGGACGAGCGAGATCGTGATCGACTCCGGCCAGTCGGCGGCGCCGTCGGACGAGGTCGGTGCCGGCGACGAGCTGCTGCTGCAGCCGGCGAGGGCGAGCACGGCGAGAGCCGCGACGCCCGTCGTGAGCAGAGGAGTGGTGCGCATGTCAGTGCTGCCTTTCTTCGGGGTGGGTGTGCTGTTCGTTGTCGATGGACGGTCGGGGCTGCTCTCCAGTGGCGGATGACGGGGAGGCGGATGCCGAGGCGATCCAGGCGTCGATCGCGTCGTACAGGTCGGCGAGGCTGGCGCCCTGCATCGTGATCGCTGTCCCGGCGGTCCCGGCGGTGCCGGCGCGGCCGGCGGTCGCGCCGACGAGCGC
>NZ_JBASZT010000432.1:0-9223 GCF_049661145.1 Microbacterium sp. | reverse complement strand
CTTGCAGGTCGGCGAGGTCGCGCGAGGTGCCGATCGTCCGGCCGCGGTGGTCGACAGCGCGGAAGGTCATCGTGAGGTGCGCGGGTACCCGGTCGAGGTCGAAGTCGGCGGCGGCCACCGGCTGGTTCGCAACGCGCTGGATGCGCTGTGCCAGCGCTGCGCGCAACGACTGCGCGGGAAGGCCTTCGTGGTGCTCCGGACCGTCTGCGACGAGGTCCTCGCCGAGCTTCGCGGCCCAGTCCGCCGCCGGGACGACGTGGCGCCGGATCGCCTTCGGCAGTGCTTTCAGCAACGCCGTGATGAGCTCGGCGCGCAGCCCCGGCACCTGCCAGTCGAACCCGTCGGGAGCAAGGCCCGCCAGCAGCGGCAGCGGGACGACGACGCTGACACCGTCTTCGGGGTTGCCGGGCTCGAAGCGGTACGTGAGCGACAGCACCTGGTCGCCCTGGCGCCAACGGCCGGGAAAAGAGCGCTCGTCGGACCGCGACGCGTCGTCCTGCAGATCGCTCTCGGTGAGATCCAGCAGGCGGGGCGTCCGCGCCGAGGCATCCCGCCACCACGACTCGAACGAGCGCACATCGAACACGTCCTGCGGCACGCGCGCGTCGTAGAACGCGAACACGGCTTCGTCGCCGACGAGGATGTCGCGCCGGCGCTCGCGTTCCTCGACCTTCTCGAGCCGGCGCCGCAGCTCGAGGTTCCGCCGCTCGAACGCCGTCAGCTTCTTGTCGAGGTGCTGCGAGTTCCACTCGCCGTCGACGAGCGCGTGGCGCAGAAACAGCTCGCGCGCGAGCTCGCGGTCGATGCGGGCGAGCTGCACGCGCCGCCGCGGGATGATCTCGACCCCGAACAGCGTGACCTTCTCGGCGGCGACGGCGGCGCCGGCATCCTTCGACCAGTGCGGATCGCTGAGCTGCCGATGAGCGAGATCGCCCGCGAGCTCTTCCGCCCACGCGGGATCGATCGCGGCGACCGTGCGCGCGTAGAGCCGCGACGTCTCGACGAGCTCAGCGGCCATGACGGCATCGGGGGAGGCCTTTCGCAGGGCGGAACCGGGGAAGATCGAGAAGGTGGCACCGCGCGCCCCGCGGTACTCGGCGAGCTGTTTGCGGCCCTTCGGGCGCTCGCCGGGCTTCGTGAGGGAGCGCGTGTCGAGGATGCCGAGGTGCGAGAGCAGGCCCGCGAGGATCGCGCGGTGGACGAGGGCGGGGTCGGCCGCGGCTGGCGCTTCTGTGGAGCGGTCAACCCCGAGGAGCTGGCGGAGCTGGCGGTGCACGTCGAACCATTCCCGCACGCGTACATAGTTCAGGAACTCGGTGCGGCACATCCGCCGGAACGCGCTGGAGCCGAGTTCGCGCTGCTGTTCCTGCAGATGGTTCCAGAGGTTCAGGATGCCGAGGAAGTCGCTCGTCGGGTCGGCGAACCGCGCGTGCATCCGGTCGGCCTGCTCGCGCGCGGCGCCCTCCTCGGCGGAGGGACGCTCGCGCACGTCCTGGATCGACAACCCCGCGACGATCGCCAGCACGTCGCGGGTGGCGCCCAGGCGCCGCGCCTCCAGCAGCATCCGCGCGAAGCGGGGATCGATCGGCAGGCGCGCGATCTCACGCCCGAGCTTCGTGAGCTGCCGGGTACCGGAGACGGCTCGTAGCTCGGTCAGCAGCTCGAACGCGGCCTTGACGCCGCGACTGTCGGGCTTGGTGAGGAACGGGAACTGCTCGATGTCACCGAAACCGAGCGCGAGCATCTGCAGGATGACCGACGCGAGCGACGTGCGTAGGATCTCGGGCTCGGTGTACTCTGGGCGGGCGAGAAAGTCCTCCTCGGCATACAGCCGGATCGCGATGCCGTCCGAGGTACGTCCCGCCCGGCCCGACCGCTGCTGCGCCGAGGCCTGCGAGATCGCCTCGATGGGCAGGCGCTGCACCTTGGAGCGCACGCTGTAGCGCGAGATGCGCGCCGTCCCCGCGTCGATGACGTAGCGGATGCCGGGGACCGTGAGGCTCGTCTCCGCGACGTTCGTCGCCAGGATCACCCGACGGCGCACGCCGGCGACGGCGGACGGCTCGAACACGCGATGCTGCTCCGCCGCCGACAAGCGTCCGAACAGGGGCAGCACCTCGGTGGGGCGGGCATCTTTCGTATACATGCCGCGAACGGCATCCATCGTGTCGCGGATCTCGGCTTCGCCGGGGAGGAACACGAGCACATCGCCGTCGGGCTCGCGGTCGAGCTCGCGGAGGGCGGCGAGCAGGGTGTCGACGTCGTCGTCGTCAATGCCGTCGCGGTAGCGGATCTCGACGGGATACGTGCGGCCCGAGACCTCGACGATGGGGGCGGGGTTGCCGTCGGCATCCGCGAAGTGCCTCGCGAAACTCTCCGGGTCGATCGTCGCCGACGTGATCATGACCTTGAGGTCGGGGCGTTTCGGCAGAATGCGGGCGAGGTAACCGAGCAGAAAGTCGATGTTGAGGGAGCGCTCGTGGGCCTCGTCGACGATGATCGTGTCGTAGCGACGCAGCAGGCGGTCGCGGTGGATTTCGTTCAGCAGGATGCCGTCGGTCACGAGCGCGATCTTGGTGTCGGCCGACACGTGATCGGTGAAGCGCACCTTGTAGCCGACGGTGCCGCCGAGCGGCACCTGAATCTCCTGCGCGATGCGCTCCGCGATCGTGCGTGCGGCGATGCGCCGGGGCTGGGTGTGTGCGATGCACGTGCGGCCGAGCTCGAGGCAGATCTTCGGCAGCTGCGTCGTCTTACCCGAGCCGGTGGCGCCGGCGACGATCACGACCTGATGACCCGAGATGGCGCGCGCGATCTCGTCCCGCGCCGCGCTGACGGGCAGCTCGGGGGGATAGGAGATGACGGGCTCGGGCATAGCCTTCCATCGTATGGTGCGGACGGCTACACCCAGCCCTGCATCCAGTTGTGCAGGCGGTAGAAGTCGTAGGGCACCTGCGTCGCCGTCCACAGCGGGTACCAGAACGCCGAGAGCACGAGCGCGATAGCGAGGAACACCAGCACGACACGCTCGCCGGCCGTGCGCCGGGCGGTGGTCGCGTGTGCGGGCCCCGCGATCTCGCGGAGCGCAAAGGTCAACGCCAGCAGCAGAAACGGCCAGATGACGATCGTGTAGAACTGGAAGATGGTGCGCTCGGGGTACGCGAGCCACGGCAGCCAGGTCACCGCGATGCCGAGAAGGACGACCGCATGGCGCCAGTCGCGGCCGACGACGAATCGGTACACCAGGTACACCGCAGCGGCCACCGATCCGTACCACAGCAGCGGGTTCGGCATGCTGTAGAGGATCTCCAGGCATCCGTTCTGGCCGACGCATCCGCTCTGTCCGTCGGTGGTCGAGAACGCGTGCATCGACGTGGGCCGCCACAGCAGCGGCCACTGCCACGCAGGGCTCTCGTAGCTATGCGGCGAGGTCATCCCCGTCATGGAGTTGTAGATC
The DNA here is from genome assembly GCF_049661145.1 of Microbacterium sp. Lineage (GTDB taxonomy): Bacteria > Actinomycetota > Actinomycetes > Actinomycetales > Microbacteriaceae > Microbacterium. The sequence continues at coordinate 5,766 of NZ_JBASZT010000432.1, read as the reverse complement.
GTCTGGTGGTAGCGCCACAGGCTCTGAATCGGTAGCGGCACCCACGAGAAGAACCCGGTGGCGGGTTCCGCGTCGGCGGAATGCCGGTCGTAGCCGCCGTCGCTGAGAAGCCACCCCGACCACGATGACAGGTAGACGACGAACGCGACCGGCACGAGCAGTACGAAAGACACGAGCCCTTGGCGCACGGCATCCACCGGCCAGAACGTCACGCCGAGGCGTCGCCGCTCCAGTGCGTCGGTGACCACGACGTAGAGGCCGATCGCGGCGAGCACCCAGACGCCCGACCATTTGACCGCCGTCGCCGCGCCCGCCGCGGCTCCTGCGGCGAGCAGCCACGGGCGGTTCCAGAGAACAGGGGCCCACGCGGGCACCTGCCCATCGTGCTCGCGGGCCAGGGTCCTCGCCGCGAGCCGGTCCAGATGCGTGCGCCGGTCGAGAAGGGTGAACCAGAACGTCAGCACGACGAAGAAGGCGAGGAAGGTATCCAGCAGCGACACACGGCTCATGACGATGCCGAGGCCGTCGATCGCGAGCATGCCCGAGGCGACAGCGGCGAACACGAGCGAGTTCGTCAGCATTCTCGCGACGAGGAAGAGGAGGAGCACCAGCGCCGTGCCGAACAGCGCCGTCGCCACGCGCCAGCCGAAAGAACTGTCGGCGCCGAACAGCCACATGCCGATGCCGATCAGATACTTCCCGAGCGGCGGATGGACAACGAAGCTCGGATCGGTCGTGAAGATGTCTGTCTCGCCGGCCGCGAAACGCGCGTCGGCACCGTCCGGCCAGGCCGCCGCGTAGCCGAGACTCCACTGGCTCCAGGCATCCTTCACGTAGTACGTCTCGTCGAAGACGAGCACGTGGGGATGACCGAGGTTGCCGAAGCGCAGGATGCCGGCGACGAGTGTGATGAGGGTCGGGACGATCCACCCGTAGAGGCGCTGCAGTCGTGGCTCGCCCGCGACGCGGCCGCGCCACCTGTCATAGAACGACGGGCGGGCGCTCGGCAGCAGCGGCTCGTCGGTCGTCGTCACGGCGTCAAGCCTATGCTGGGGCGGTGATCATCCTCGCCGCGACACCGATCGGGAACCTCGGCGACGCGTCACCGCGGCTGGTCGCAGCTCTGCAACATGCGACGACGCTGGCGGCGGAGGACACGCGCACGGCCCAGCGCCTGCTGCAGGCGCTGGGAGTTGCGAACCGCCCGCGGCTGATCGCGCTGCACGACCACAACGAGCGGCAGCGCGCGGCGGAACTCGTCGAGCGGGCGCGCGACGAGGACCTGCTCGTGCTCTCCGACGCGGGGATGCCGACGGTCTCGGACCCCGGCTATGCGCTCGTCACGGCGGCCGTCGCTGCCGGCGTGGGGGTCACGGCCCTGCCGGGCCCGAGTGCCGTCGTCACAGCGCTTGCCGTCGCGGGCCTGCCGACCGACCGATTCACATTCGAGGGCTTCCTGCCGCGCAAAGCGGGGGAGCGGCGGCGCGCGCTCGAGGCACTCGCGGCCGAGCCGCGCACGATGGTCTTCTTCGAGAGTCCGTCACGGCTGGCGGATTCTCTGGCGGCGCTGGCCGTGGCCTTCGGGGCGGAACGACCCGCCGCGGTGTGCCGCGAGCTGACGAAGCTGCACGAAGAGGTCGTCCGTGGGGGCCTCGGCGAGCTCGCGGCGTGGGCCGCCGAAGGCGTGCGCGGCGAGATCGTCGTCGTCGTGGGGGGAGCAGCGGCGCGTGCCGTGTCGGCGGAGGAAGCCGCCCTGCAGGTGCAGCGCCTGGTGGGCGAGGGCATGCGCCTGAAGGATGCCGCCGCCGAGGTCGCCGCCGCCACCGGTCTGCGCTCCCGCGACCTGTATCAGGCGGCGCTCGCGCAGCGAGCGCAGGCTACGGTCCCTGAGTAGCGCCGCAGGCGCGTATCGAAGGGCAGGCGGCGCTCGCGCAGCGAGCGCCGCGCTGAACCACCGGTGGTTGAGTGCTCGCGGCGGAGCCGCGAGTGTATCGAAACCATCGCAACCGAGTCGCGAGCTGTGATCTCGATACACCGGCGCTGGCGCGCCGGCACTCGATCACCGGTGGGGACGCGCAGCGCGGGCGCACTCGATCACCGGTGGGGGATGGACCCTGCGGCGCCGGCGCGGTCTTGTCACACGGGCGAGCGCCGGCATCCGCCCGCTCTAGAATCGTCGGGTGACTTCCGGCTCCTTCTACATCACGACGCCGATCTACTACCCGAGCGACCTGCCGCACATCGGTCACGGGTACACGACGGTGGCCGTCGACGCGCTCGCGCGCTGGCACCGCCAGGCGGGCGACGACACCTGGATGCTCACCGGCACCGACGAGCACGGGCAGAAGATGCTCCGCGCCGCCGCGGCCAACGGCGTGACGCCGCAGGAGTGGGTCGACAAGCTCGTCACCGAGAGCTGGTTTCCGCTGCTTCGGACCCTCGACGTCGCCAACGACGACTTCATCCGCACGACGCAGCCGCGCCACGAGGAGAGCGTGCAGAAGTTCGTGCAGGCCCTCTACGACCGCGGCTACATCTACGCGGGCGAGTACGAGGCGCTGTACTGCGTCGGCTGTGAGGAGTTCAAGCCCGAGTCCGAGATCGTCGACGGCACCGGAGCGTTCGAGGGGCTCAAGGTCTGCGCCATCCACTCCAAGCCGCTGGAGCTGCTGCAGGAGAAGAACTACTTCTTCAAGCTCAGCGAGTTCCAGGACCGGCTGCTCGAGCTGTACAAGACCGAGCCCGACTTCGTGCGCCCCGAGTCCGCCCGCAACGAGGTCGTCTCGTTCGTGCGCAGCGGCCTGAAGGACCTGTCGATCTCGCGGTCGGCGTTCGACTGGGGCATCACGGTGCCGTGGGATCCGTCGCACGTCATCTACGTGTGGGTCGACGCGCTGCTGAACTACGCGACCGCCGTCGGGTACGGCACCGACCCGGCGCAGTTCGCGCGCCGCTGGCCGGCGTACCACGTGGTCGGCAAGGACATTCTGCGGTTTCACGCCGTGATCTGGCCGGCGATGCTCATGGCCGCCGGCCTCGACGTGCCGAAGGGCGTCTTCGCGCACGGGTGGCTGCTCGTCGGCGGCGAGAAGATGAGCAAGTCCAAGCTCACCGGCATCGCGCCGACGGAGATCACCGACGTGTTCGGGTCGGATGCCTACCGCTTCTACTTCCTGTCGGCGATCGCGTTCGGCCAGGACGGCTCGTTCTCGTGGGAGGACCTCTCGGCGCGCTATCAGGCGGAGCTCGCCAACGGCTTCGGCAACCTCGCGTCGCGAACGACCGCGATGATCGAGAAGTACTTCGAGGGCGTCGTGCCGCCGGCGGCTGCGTACGGCGAGGGCGACCTGGCGATTCAGCGGGCGGTGGCGGATGCCGCGGCATCCGCCGACGCGGCGATGGAGCGTTTCCGCCCGGACGAGGCGGTCGCGGATATCTGGACCATCGTCGATGCGCTCAACGGGTACATCACCGAGAACGAGCCCTGGGCACTCGCGAAGGACGCCGCGCAGCGCGAGCGCCTCGGCACCGTGCTGTACACCGCGGCGGAGGGGTTGCGTGCGCTCGCCGTGCTGCTCTCGCCGTTCATGCCCGAGGCGACGGCGAAGCTCTGGGAGGCGCTGGGTCCTTCGGGGCGCCTGAAGGACCAGCCGCTGCGCGACGCCGGTCGGTGGGGTCAGCTCGTTCCCGGGACGAGCGTGAACGGCCTTGCGCCGCTGTTCCCCCGCATCGAGCAGCCCGCGTGACGGACCCGTCGAACTACGTGAGGCAGCGCGAGAAGGGCTCGCGCGACGTGTCGTACCCGCCGGCACCCGAGCCGCTGACCGTCCCCGTGTACGACAACCACTGCCACCTCGAGATCGAGGACGGCGAGGGCCTGCCGCTCGACGAGCAGCTGACCCGCGCGGTCGAGGTCGGGGTGCTGGGTGTCGTGCAAGCGGGCGGCGACATCGAGTCGAGTCGCTGGTCGGCGTGGGCCGCGGCATCCCACCCCCGTGTGCTTGCCGCGGTGGCTATCCATCCCAACGAGGCGCCGGTATATGCCGAGCGCGGCATGCTCGCCGAGGCGATCGCCGCAATCGACGAGCTCGCCGCGCAGCCGCGCGTGCGGGCGATCGGCGAGACGGGGCTGGACTTCTTCCGCACCGGCGAGGAGGGCCGCGCGGCGCAGTTCGAGAGCTTCGAGGCGCACATTGCGCTCGCGAAGAAGCACGGGATCGCGATGCAGATCCACGACCGCGACGCGCACGACGCCGTGCTCGAGACGCTGGCGCGGGTCGGGGCACCCGAGCGCACGGTGTTCCACTGCTTCTCGGGTGACGAGCAGATGGCGCGGATCGCCGCGGAGTGCGGTTACTGGCTGAGTTTCGCGGGTAACGTCACGTTCAAGAACGCGCAGAACCTGCGTGACGCGCTGGCCGTGACCCGGCGCGAGCGCATCCTGGTCGAGACGGACGCGCCGTTCCTGACGCCGACGCCGTTCCGCGGCCGGCCGAACGCGCCGTATCTCGTGCCCGTGACGGTGCGCTTCATGGCCGCCGAGCTCGGCGTCGAGGTCGAGGAGTTGTGCGCGCAGCTGGCCGCGAACACGCGCGAGGTCTACGGCGCGTTCGAGGACTGACCGTCCGACGCGGCACGGACGCGCGTCTGCATCCGCGAAACCGCCGCTGCGGGTCGAGACCATACGAAAGAGCATGCGGTTTCGACACAGGGACACGGTCTCGCGGAATCAGGCGCCGGGCGCTCTCGGCGCACTCCCAGCGTCCGCGTTCAGCGGGTGGTCGAGCCCCGCACGAGATCGAACGGCAGGTCGATCGATCCGGGGGTGATGTCGGGGTCTTCGAGTGATTCGAACGCGATGTCGGCGGCTCGTTCGGGGTACAGGCACACCTGGGTGATCCCGAGTCGCTCGTTGAGGTCGTAGTCGATCGTGCACAGGGCGACCAACTGCAGGTCACGCGGGATGACGGTGCCGATCTGTTCCAGGTGCAGGTAGATCTCCGGTCCCTCCTCGCAGAACGCGAAGACCGCGTCGGCTCCCGCGTCGAGCAACTCGTGCAGCGCGGGCACCAGCCGTCGCCGCCCCGCGTCGATGCGGGCGACAAGCGGCATCCGCCCATTGATCGCACTCCACGCCAGGTACGCGCTCTCACCCTGCTGATCGCGCGGCACCTCGCTCTCGTCGACGAGAAACCCGATCCGCTCGGCGCCCGCCGCCGCGAGATGTCCGAGCCCCGCCCGCACCGCGGCAGCGTATCCGGTGCGGATCGTCAGTCCACCCGCGACCGTCAGGTCGCTCGCCGCAACGGGGATGCCGCGGGCCTGCGCCTCGCGCAGCACCGCGCGGTCGTCGGCGGGGTCCGGGAAGTACAGCGCGTCGATCTGTGCGCCGGCCAGCAGATCGGGACGAGTGTCGGGCAGTACGGTCACCGCGAAACCGCGCTGCGCCCCGGCGCGCACGAGGGCATCGAGCTGGCGGGCGCGGTGCAGCGCACGACGACCGTCCTGCAGCGAACCCTGTGCCATGACGAACCCGATCGACATCGTGCGACCGCTCCGCAGCGCCGCCGCATGCTTGTTCGGCGCGTAGCCGAGCTCTGCCGCGATCGCCTTGATCCGCTCGCGTGTCTCGGGCCGCAGGTTGCCGCGGTCGTTGAGGGCCTGGCTCGTCGCCGCCGTGGACACCCCCGCCCGCGCGGCGACGTCGCGGAGGGTGACCCGGCTCATCGGGGGCCTTGGTTGGGGGAGGATGCCGCGGCATCCGAT
>NZ_JBASZT010000431.1:0-7323 GCF_049661145.1 Microbacterium sp. | reverse complement strand
GCGGGACCACCAGCGCCGACAACCTCACCCCCGCCTGCCCCCGACATCATCCCGTCAAAGACGAAACCCAATGGGGACTACACCGCGACCCCCACACCGGCGACCTGACCTGGACCACACCCACCGGCAACCACACCGACACCGACCCACCACCCTTCTGACGCCAGATGGTCAGGGTCAGTCCCCGGTGTCGCGTCAGCTCTTCAGGGACGCTGTCGCGCCGTGGGGCGAAGAAGTCTGGCTCATGTCACGAGGACTTTCGCATCAGCCGGCGGTGTCCGCGTTGCGGACACCCGCCTCGAGCACGTCGCCGGCGGCCAGTTCCTGGTGTCCGCCGAACTGCAGGCGCATGGCGGACAGGATCTGGTTCGCGTACCGATCCTCGTCGCGCGACGCGAAGCGTTCGAAGAGGGATGCCGCCAGCACCGGCACCGGTACGCCGATGTCGATCGCGGCCTTCACGGTCCAGCGACCCTCGCCGGAGTCCGACACGCGTCCCGCGAGACCGTCGAGCGTGGGATTGGCCTTCAAGGCTGCCGCCGTGAGGTCGAGCAGCCACGACGACACGACGGACCCGCGTCGCCACAGTTCGGTCACCTTCGCGGTGTCGATGTCGAAGCGGTAGAAGTCGGGCTCCTCCAGCGGGGCCACTTCGGCCGAGTGTGCGGCTTCGCGCACCCCGGCATCCGCGTTCTCGAGGATGTTGAGGCCCTCCGCGAACGCGGCCATGATGCCGTACTCGATGCCGTTGTGGACCATCTTCACGAAGTGTCCGGCGCCAGAGGCTCCGCAGTGCAGGTAGCCGAGCTCCTCCGGGGCGTAGTCCCCCGCGCGTCCCGGTGTGCGCTCGATGTCGCCGCGGCCGGGCGCGATCGTCTGGAAGATCGGGCTGAGGCGTTCCACGGCGCCATCGGGGCCGCCGATCATCAGACAGTAACCGCGTTCGAGTCCGAACACCCCGCCGCTCGTCCCGACGTCGAGGTAGTCGATGCCGCGGGGGGCGAGCAGTTCGGCTCGCCGTACGTCGTCGTGGTAGTTCGAGTTTCCGCCGTCGATGATCGCGTCGCCCGGTTCCAGGGCCTCCGCGACCTCGTCGACGACGCGTCCGGTCAGCCCCGCGGGGATCATCACCCACACCGCGCGCGGCGCCTCCAGCTTGGCAGCGAGGTCGGCGATGCTGTCTGCACCGACCGCTCCCTCTGCCACCAGCCCGGCGACCGCGTCCTCGCTCACGTCGTAGACGACGCACTCGTGACCGTCGCGCATCAGGCGGCGCACGATGTTCGCGCCCATCCGGCCAAGACCCACCATTCCCAGTTGCATGGTTGGAGCTTAGGGGGGTCGCAGGGAGATCTCGGCGGCAGGCATGTTACGACGGTGTTACGTTGTTGCGGGCGCCGATGCCGGCGACCCCGGGAGGCGACGGTTGCGCCGTGTGACCCCGCGTGACCCCGCGCTGCGGGATGTGGCGGGTTACGCCGCGTGACCGGCGAGTGGCGGCGCGGCGAGCCGAGTGGTGGGCTGGGCTTTCTCGTCCACAGCACCCGACCTACCTCTCATGGAGTCACCATGTCCCGTACCCCTCGCGCGGTCCTCGCGGCGGCCTCCGCCGTCGCCATCGCCGTCCTCGTCGTCGGATGCTCGGCCGGCGACGGTCAGACCTCGCCGACCGGCTCTTCGGGCGAACCGCAGACCGGCGGCACCCTCACCTACCTCGAGCCGCAGGCCTGGGGCACCCTGTACCCGCCGTCCGCGGGCTTCTACCCCAACGGCGGTCTCGTCAACAACCTCACCGACCGCCTGCTCTACCAGAACCCCGAGACCCTCGAACTGGAACCGTGGATCGCGACCGACTACACGGTCAACGACGACGCCACCGAGTACACCTTCGACCTGCGCACCGATGTCACCTACTCCGACGGCACGGCGCTGACGGCGGAGAACGTCGTCAAGAACCTCGACCTGTACGGCAAGGGCGACACCGCCCGCGCCCTCCCGATCTCGGAGGCGATCAACAACTACGACCACGGCGAGGTGGTGGATGCCGACACCGTCTCGTTCTTCTTCACCGCGCCGTCCCCGGGGTTCGCGCAGGCCGTCTCGACGATCAACTCCGGCCTGCTCTCCGACGCCACCCTCGACCGCGCCAGCGAAGGGTTCGGCCCGGGCAGCGCGACCGAGGTCATCGGCAGCGGTCCGTTCGTGATCTCCGCCGAGGAGATCGGCACCAAGACGAGCCTCACCGCCCGTGACGACTACGACTGGGCTCCCCCCTCCCTGGAGCACCAGGGCCGCGCCTACCTCGACGGCATCGACTACGTCGTCGCCGGAGAGGACAGCGTCCGCGTCGGCACCGTCGTCGCAGGCCAGGCCGATGTCGCCCGCCAGATCGAGGCGCCCGACGAGGCGCAGTTCGCGGCATCCGGTCTCGCGCTCGTCGCCGCGGCCACCAACGGTGTCAACAACGGCCTCAGCTTCCGCTTCCGTGATTCGCGTCTGAGTGACATCCGCGTGCGCGAGGCGATCATCGCGGGCATCGACCGGCAGCAGATCGTCGACACCCTCTTCACCGAGAACTATCCGCTCGCCACCGGCGCGCTCGCGAAGACCGCGCTCGGCTATGTCGACACCTCGTCGTTCTACGAGTACGACCCCGACAAGGCCGCCGACCTCCTCGACGAGGCCGGGTGGACGCTCGGCTCCGACGACATCCGCGAGAAGGATGGCGAGAAGCTCACGCTCACCTTCAACGAGGCGCTGCCGCAGCCCCGCTCCAAGGAGGTCGTGACCCTCATCCAGGAACAGCTCGCGGAGCTCGGGATCCAAGTGGAGCTGTATGCCGGCGACCAGGCCGCGCAGACCGCGGCATCCGCCGATCAGAGCATCGTGCAGGTCTACCACTCGATGGTCGGCCGCGCCGACTTCGACGTGCTGAAGTCGCAGTACTTCTCGAAGAACCGCAACACCCTGCTGAACTTCGACAAGGCCGACGGTTCGGTCGGCGACGAGCAGCTCGACACGCTGCTGCAGGCGATCGCGTCGGAGCCCACGACGGAAGAGCGCGAGGCGGCGTCGGCCGCGGCCCAGCAGTATCTCGCCGAGAACGCCTACATCCTGCCGATCTTCGAGGAGCCGCAGGTGTTCGGCCTCACCGACAAGGTGCAGGGCTTCGGTACCGAGTCGGTAGGGCGGCCGTCGTTCTACTCGACGTGGCTCGTGGGGTGACCCGGCCAGATGTCGTACGTTCTGCGGCGCACAGGTCAAGCGGTGCTCGTGTTGGCACTGGCCTACACGGGTGCGTACCTGCTGCTCGCGGCGCTGCCCGGCGACGCCGTCATCGCGCGCTACGCGAGCCCCGACCTGGGGCTCACCGACGCGCAGATCCAGGCGATCCGCGAGGCGCTCGGGGCCGACCAGCCGCTGATCGTCCAGTACATGAAGTCGATCGCGGGGTTCCTCAGCGGTGACTTCGGCTACTCGGTCGCCAGCGGCGCCGCCGTCTCCGACCTCATCGCGACGGCGCTGCCGGCGACGCTCCTGCTCGCCGTGCTCGGCCTCGCCCTCGCCGTCGTGCTCGCCGTCACGATCGCCTTCACGGCGACCTACGGGCGCGGCACGTGGCTGCGACGGCTGTTCCGCGGCATCCCGCCGGTGTTCGTCTCGCTGCCGGTGTTCTGGATCGGCATCATCCTGATCCAGATCTTCTCGTTCCGGCTGGGGCTGGTCCCCGTGATCGGTGCGAGCCCCGCGCAGGCGCTCATCCTTCCGGTCATCACGCTGTCGATCCCGATCGCCGCTCCGCTGGCGCAGGTGCTGATGCGCTCGATCGACGAGGTGCGCGAGCAGCCGTTCGTGACGGTCGTGCGCGCCCGCGGCGCCGGCACGTCGTGGCTGCTGTGGCGCAACGTCGCCCGGAACGCCCTGCTGCCGACCCTCACGATGGCGGGACTGCTGTTCGGCGAGCTGGTCGGCGGCGCCGTCGTCACCGAGACCGTCTTCGCCCGCCCCGGCATCGGCCAGCTCACCGCCCAGGCGGTCGCGAACCGTGACACCCCCGTGCTGCTGGCGGTCGTCGTCATCTCGACGGTCGCGTTCGTCACGATCAACCTCGTCGTCGATCTGCTCTACCCCGTGCTGGACCCGCGGCTGCGCACGCCTCGCACCGGCCGCGACAAGAGCCGCGACAGCGGCGGCGACAAGAAGACCGTCCGCGCCGATCCGATCGGAGCTCCCGCATGACCGTCCTCGCCTCGCTGCGCTCACCGGACCGCCTTCCCGCCCGCACCGCCGTTCGCGGCGAAGGCTGGCGCGCGCTCCTGCACCCCGGCATCCTCATCCCGACCCTCGTCCTCGTCATCGCCGTGCTGTGGGCCGTCGCGCCCGCCCTGTTCACGTCGCAGAGCCCGACCCAGACCGTCGCACCGTCGCTGCTCGCCCCGAGCGCCGAGCACTGGTTCGGCACCGATGCCACCGGGCGCGACCTCTACGCCCGCGTCATCTACGGCGCGTCGCAGTCGATCATCGGCGCGATCGTGGCCGTGCTCGTCGGCCTCGTCGTCGGCACCGCCATCGGCGTGACGGCCGGCGCCGTCGGCGGCGCGGTCGACGAGGTGTTCATGCGCTTCGTCGACGTGCTGCTCGCGATCCCGGGACTGCTGCTCTCGCTCAGCGTCGTCATCCTGCTCGGCTTCGGCACCACCAACGCGGCGATCGCCGTCGGTGTCACCTCCATCGCCGTGTTCGCGCGCCTCGCGCGCTCGCGCGTCGTGAGCGTGCGCGTCAGCGACTTCGTCGAGGCGGCCTACGGCTCGGGCGGCACATTCTTCGGGGTGCTGTGGCGGCACGTGCTCCCGAACTCGATCACGCCGGTCATCGCGCTCGCCGCCCTGCAGCTGGGTTCGGCGATCCTGCAGATCTCGACCCTCGGCTTCCTCGGCTATGGCGCCCCGCCCCCCACGCCGGAGTGGGGGCTGCTGATCGCCGAGGGTCGCAACTACGTCGCGACGGCGTGGTGGCTGACGGTGCTCCCCGGCGCCGTCGTGGTCGCCGTCGTCCTCGCCACGAACCGTCTCAGCCAGGCGATCGGCCGAAAGGATGCCGCATGAGCGCCCCCCTGCTGTCGATCAGCGACCTGGCGGTGCAGTACCGCACGCGCCGCGGCCCCGTCGACGCCGTTCGCGGCGTCTCGTTCGACGTCGGTGCCGGCAAGGTCACGGCCCTCGTCGGCGAGTCCGGATCGGGCAAGTCGACGGTCGCGCAGGCGGTCATCGGCCTGCTCGCCTCCAACGGCCACGTGGCCGCCGGCGAGATCGCGCTGAACGAGCGCACCGGCGGACTCACGCAGCTCGTGGGGCTCTCCGAGAAGCGCTGGCGGCACCTGCGCGGCCGCTGCATCGCGCTCATCCCGCAGGACCCGGGCAACTCGCTCAACCCCGTCACGACGATCGGCTCCAGTGTGTCCGAGGCCCTCCGCATCCACGGCTGGCGCGACGAGCGCAAGATCCGGTCCCGCGTCATCGATCTGCTCGACCGCGTCGGCATCGACGAACCCGAGTTGCGCGCGCGGCAGCATCCGCACGAGCTGTCCGGCGGCATGCGCCAACGCGTGCTCATCGCCGCGGCGCTCGCCCTCGAGCCCGAGCTGATCATCGCGGACGAACCCACGAGCGCGCTCGATGTCACGGTGCAGCGCACGGTCCTCGATCTGCTCGACACGCTGCGGGAACAGAGCGGCACCGGCATCCTCTTCATCACCCACGACCTCGCCGTCGCGGCCGACCGTGCGCACGACATCGTCGTGATGCGCGGCGGGCAGGTGCAGGAGGCGGGCCCGACCGCGGCGGTCCTGGCATCGCCCGCCGCTGACTACACCCGCACACTCCTCGCCGACGCCCCGTCGCTCGCGAGCGTCGTGGAACGGAAGCCCCCGGTGACGGATGCCGACGCGCGCCCGCTCGTCGAGGTCACGGCGCTCCGGCAGGAGTTCCGCCGCTCCGGGCGCGAACCGCTCGTCGCGGTGGACGACGTCTCGTTCACGGTCGCGCGCGGCACGACCCACGCGCTCGTGGGCGAATCGGGGTCGGGCAAGACGACGACGGGGCGCAGCATCGCGGGCCTGAACCGCCCTACGGCGGGGTCGATCCGGGTGGCGGATGCCGAGGTCACCGCGCTCCGCGGCGGTGCGGCGCGGCGAGAGTTCTACCGCAGCACGCAACTCGTGTACCAGAACCCGTACGCATCGCTCGACCCGCGCCAGAGCATCGCCGCGATCCTCGCCGAACCGCTGCGCAACTACGGACTCGGCAGCCGTGCCGAGCGCGAGGAGCGCGTCGCGCACCATCTCGAGCTGGTCTCGCTCGCGCCGGAGCTCGCCGCTCGGCATCCGCGGGAACTCTCCGGCGGCCAGCGGCAGCGCGTCGCGATCGCGCGGGCCCTCATCGTCGAGCCCGCGCTCGTCGTGCTCGACGAGGCGGTCTCGGCCCTCGACGTGACGGTTCAGGCGCAGATCCTGCGGCTGCTCGCGCGATTGCAGGCAGAGCTCGGCCTCACGTACGTCTTCATCTCGCACGACCTCGCCGTCGTGCGGCAGATCTCCGACACCGTGTCGGTGCTGCAGCGCGGCCGGCAGGTCGAGCAGGGCACGGCGCGCGCCGTGTTCGACGACCCGCAGCATCCGTACACCCGTCAGCTGCTCGCGGCGATTCCGGGGGCGTCGCTGCGGCGGGATGCTGGGGCTCAGGCTCCTCACAAGGAAGAGGTATCCGCATGACCGGACCCCGTCTCGGGTTCTTCACCCGACTGCTCGAACAGGCGCCCGCCGCCGACCGCTACCGGTTCGCGCTGGAGCAGATCGTGCAGGCCGAGCGCAGCGGCTTCGCTTCGGCGTGGGTGGCCCAGCACCACTTCGGTGCGGACGAGGGCGGACTGCCGTCGCCCTTCGTGCTGCTGGCCGCGGCGGCCGAGCGTACGTCGGCCATCGCGCTGGCCACCGGCGTCATCACCCTGCCGATCGACGACCCGCTGCGGGTCGCCGAGGACGCCACCGTTCTCGATCAGCTCAGCGGCGGCCGCGTGCAACTGGGCCTCGCCACCGGCGGCACGCCGTCGTCGTTCGCGGCGTTCGGGCGTGTCTCCGACCAGCGCCGCGAGATCTTCGCCGCGCACCTGGAGGTGCTCCTCGACGCACTCGCGGGCCGCGGCATCCGGGGCACCTCCTCGCGCATCTATCCCGCCGCCGGCGACCTCGAAGAGCGCATCTGGCAGGCGACGTTCTCGGTCGACGGCGGCCGCCGTGCCGGCGCGCGCGGTGACGGGCTGCTGCTC
>NZ_JBASZT010000430.1:0-3294 GCF_049661145.1 Microbacterium sp. | reverse complement strand
CACCCGCTCACGCCCGCGCCCGCTCGCGGGCCTGACGCGTCAGAACCTCGGCCGTGAGCTCACCGCCGGGGTGACGCTGCTCGCGATCGCGATCCCGCTCAACATCGGGTATGCGCAGATCGCGGGGCTCCCGCCGACGGCGGGGCTCTACGCGCTGATCTTCCCGACGGTCGTCTACGCCCTCGTCGTCTCGTCGCGTCAGGTCGTCGCCTCGCCGGATGCCGCGGCCGCCGCCCTCGTCGCCTCGTCGGTCGGGGGCCTGGCCGCCGCGGGATCGGCGGACTACGCGACGATGGCACTCGCCCAGGCGATCATCTGCGGCATCCTGCTCGTGCTGATGTCGGTCTTCAAGCTCGGATTCGTCGCGAACTTCCTCTCGAAGCCGATCCTCGTCGGCTTCGTCGGCGGGCTGGCGCTCGACATCCTCGTCTCGCAGGTCGCCAAGATGCTCGGCGTCACGATCGACTCCGGCGGGGAGTTCGTCGAGAAGCTCGCGGACCTGGTGGTGGGCCTTCCCACCGCGAACGCCTGGTCGGTCCTGATCGCGATCGTCGCCGTGGCGATCCTGCTGGCGGGGCGGATGCTGGCGCGCACCGTGCCGTGGGCGCTCATCGTCCTGGTGCTCGCGACCGTGGCCGTCGTGACCTTCCACCTCGATGAGGCGGGGGTGGCGGTGCTCGGCGACGTGCCGGCCGGATTCCCGGCGCTGACGGTGCCGATCCTCACCTGGCAGCAGTGGTTCGCCCTCGTGCCCTCTGCCATCGCGCTGACCCTCGTCACCGTCGCGGAAGGCCTGCTCGTCGCCCGCGCCTACGCCGAGAAGCGCCACTACCCCACACGTCCCAACCGCGACCTGCTCGCGTTCGGGCTCGGCAACATCGTGTCGGGGCTGCAGGGTGGCTTCTCGATCGGGTCGTCCACGAGCCGCACCGCCGCGATGGATCAGGCGGGATCGCGCACGCAGCTCCCCTCGCTCGTGCTGGCCGCGGGAACTCTCCTGCTGCTGCTGTTCGGCACGGCGCTGCTGGCCGACATCCCCTCCCCCGCCATCGGCGCCATCGTCGGCGTCGCCGTCGTGCCGCTGCTGGGCATCGGGGAGTTCCGTGAGCTGTGGCGCCTGGACCGCTACGAGTTCGCGGTCGGCGCGGTCTGCTTCGTCGTGACGCTGTTCGTCGGGGCGATCCCCGGCATCGTCGTCGCCTTCGTCCTGGCCCTCGTGGGCCTGGCCAAGCGCACGAGCAGCCCCGAGATCGACGTGCTCGCGGCGGGCGACGAGCCCTCGGCATCCCTCCTCGGCGAGGCGCCGGCCGGTGCGGTGACCGCCCCCGGCGTCGTCGTGGTGCGCATGGCGGCGCCGCTGTTCTTCGCCAACGGCAACGTGTTCGCGCAGGCCGTGCAGAAGGCGGTGACGGATGCCGGCGACGGCGCCGTGCGGCACGTCGTCATCGACCTGGAGGCCATCACGGATGCCGACGTCACCTCGGCGGAGTCGTTCGCCGGGCTCCGCCTGTGGCTGACCGAACACGACGTCGCGCTGAGCTTCTCGCGGCTGCGCGAGGGGACGCGGGGGCGGCTGGAACGCCTCGGCATCCTGTCCGGAGAGCCCGTCTACGACACCAACCGCGATGCCGTCGCGGGGCTGACAGGGGGCACGAATGCGTGAGGTCATCGGAGAGCTGCTGCCGCTGGCGCTCGGCGTCGCGGTCAGCCCGATCCCGATCATCGCGGCGATTCTCATGCTGCTGTCGCCGCGGGCGCGGGTGACGAGCGTCGGATTCCTGCTCGGCTGGGTGATCGGCATCGCGCTGGCCACGACGGTATTCACGCTGCTTGTGGGAGCCGCGACGGCGGATCCGGATGCGGCCGCGCCGCTGCGCGGCACGGTGCAGCTGTCGCTCGGCATCCTGCTGCTGCTCATGGCGATACGCAACTGGCGCTCGCGGCCGAAGCCCGGCGAAGACCTCGCGCTGCCGACCTGGATGCAGGCCATCGACACCATCGGGTTCCCGGGCGCGTTCGGGCTCGGCTTCGCGCTGTCGGCACTGAACCCGAAGAACCTCGTGATGGCGGCGGGCGCGGGGACGGCCATTGGCGCGGCGGGGGCGGGGGCTGCGTCTGCCGGTGCGGTGTCGGCTGGGGCTGCGTCCGCCGGTGGCGCGGCTGGGGCGGCGGGGCTCGCAGGTGGGGAGGTCGCCGCCCTGATCGTGGTGTTCACGGTGCTCGCGGCCTCGACCGTGCTGATCCCCGTTGTCGGCTACCTGTTCGCCGCCGACCGGCTGCGCGGTGCGCTCGACGCAACGCGCGGCTGGTTGCAGGGCGAGAACGCCGTCATCATGGCGGTGCTGCTGCTGGTGATCGGCGTGTCGATGATCGGCAAGGGGATCGGCAGCTTTTGACCGGGCGGGGGCGGCGGCGCGCCACCGGTCGCCGAGCCGACGCGTATGGCCGCATGCCGCGGCATCCACCCGGCCACATGCGTCGGGTCGCGATCGCAGCGGCAGGCGCGCGGACGGCAGGCGGGCGGCAGCCGGGCGGCGATGGGGAGAGGACAGGCGGGATAGCGTGGTGGAGATGACCGACGACATGGCGTTGATTCCCGGCGGGACGTTCCGCATGGGGTCCGACGAGTTCTACCCCGACGAGCGCCCGGTGCACGAGCGCGACGTGGCGGCGTTCTGGATCGACCGGCGCGAGGTCACGAACGCCGACTACGCCCGCTTCGTCGCGGATACCGGGTACATCACCGTCGCCGAGCGCGAGCTCGATCCCGCGGAGTTCCCCGGCGCTGATCCCGCGAACCTCGCCCCGGGGTCGATGGTGTTCACGCCGACCGACGGGCCGGTTGACCTCGGCGACTTCCGGCAGTGGTGGCGGTGGCAGCCCGGCGCGAGCTGGCGGCATCCGTTCGGTCCGGGGTCGTCGATCGCCCGGAGGGCTGGGCATCCGGTGGTGCACGTCGCCTTCGAGGATGCCGTCGCCTACGCGACCTGGGCCGGCAAGCGCCTGCCGACGGAGGCCGAGCACGAGTACGCGGCGCGCGGCGGCCTCGACGGTGCCGCGTACGCGTGGGGCGACGAGCCCTACCCCGACCGGCGGGTGCTCGCCAACGTGTGGCTCGGGCACTTCCCGTACGACAACCGCGGCGTCGGAGACGCGGCACCCGTCGGCTCGTACCCGCCGAACGGCTTCGACCTGTACGACATGATCGGCAACGTCTGGGAATGGACGAGCGACTACTACGCGCCGCGCCACGTCGTGCCCGGCGCCGCCGGTGGTGCCGGGCCGGTGGATGCC
>NZ_JBASZT010000429.1:0-6027 GCF_049661145.1 Microbacterium sp. | reverse complement strand
GCGCGAGGCCGAGGTCGCCGCCGTCTACGCCGCGACCGGCGGCAAGCCCGATGTCGCCGTCTACGGCGGCGAAGTGGTCTCTGCCGGACGCGTCGAGCTGCTGCCGTACCTGCGCGAGCAGGCGGTGTCGATCACGGCGCACCGCTTCGGGACCCCGAATGTGCAGTCCGATGGACTGATCTGAGTTTCGATACTCCGCCGTCCTGAGTCTGGGGACGGTGGCATGGCTCCTCAGTGGCGGCGCAAGCCGCGGTATCGGAAGGGCGGGCGAGCCGCTGGCGCCTCCTCGCTGCCCCGTGTCGGACGTTCGTCCGGCTCCCACCCCAGAGAGGACACTCCTCATGTCACCGCAACGGTCCGCAACCCCCACCCGACCCCCGGCACGCCGTCTGGAGGTCACCGACGTCATCGTCGTCGAACGCAAGAAGATGCGCACGGCGCTCAACGGCGCCTTCGTCGGCAACTTCATGGAGTGGTACGACTTCGGCATCTACGGCTACCTCGCCATCACCATGCACCACGTGTTCCTCAGCGGCTTCGGCGAGTCGCTGGGCCTGACCCTCGCCCTGCTGGGCTTCGCCGTGTCGTTCCTCGTCCGCCCACTGGGTGGCCTCATCCTCGGTCCGATCGGCGACCGCGTCGGCCGGCAGAAGGTGCTCTACTTCACGATGGCGATCATGGCGGCCGCGACCGCCCTGATCGGCATGCTGCCCACCGCGGAACAGCTCGAAGGATGGTGGGGTCCCGGCACCGGCGTGTGGGTGATCGTGCCGCTGTACCTGCTGAAGATGCTGCAGGGCTTCTCCACCGGCGGCGAGTTCGCCGGCGCGTCGACCTACGTCGCCGAGTTCTCGCCCGACCGCTCCCGCGGGTTCTGGGCCTCGATGCTGAACACCGGCTCGTACCTCGGCTTCGCCGCGGGCGCTTCGGTCGTGGCGATCACCACGGTCTCGGTCGGCCCCGACGCGATGCTCGACTGGGGATGGCGCATCCCGTTCCTCATCGCGCTGCCGCTGGGCGCGATCGCCATCTGGTTCCGGATGCGCATTCCCGAGACGCCGAGCTTCGAGGCCGCGGCCGAGACCGAGAACGCCTACACCGACCCGCGTGACCCGCGGGTGCGGCACGGCCTGGGCGGTCTCGTGCGGTACTACTGGAAGGCGATTCTCATCGGCATCGCGATCGTCGCCGCCGAGGGCACGGCCGGCTACGCGCTCACCAGCTACATGCCCACTTACTTGGAGAACGAGGTCGGGGTCTCGAACCTGCAGGCGGCGGTGGCGACGATCCCCGTGCTCGTGGTGATGTCGCTGTGCCTGCCCTTCATCGGCAAGCTCTCCGACCGCATCGGCCGCAAACCGGTGTACTTCATCGCCGTGGGCTCGACGCTCGCGTTGATGGTGCCGGCGTTCGCGATCCTGCAGATCGGTGAGGAATGGGCGGTGTTCGTCGCCCTGGCCATGGTCGCGATCCCCGTGGCCTTCTACGTGGCGATGACCGCCTCGGCGCTGCCGGCACTGTTCCCGACCCCGTCGCGGTTCGGCGGGATGGGCCTAACCTACAACATCGCCGCGTCGCTGTTCGGCGGCACCACGCCGCTGTTCGCGAACCTGCTCGTCGATGCGACCGGCAACAAGTTCATGCCCGCGTTCTACATCATGTTCTTCTCGCTCATCGCCGGCGTCGCCCTGCTCGCGATGGCCGAGACCGGCAAGCGGCCCCTCCTCGGATCGGTGCCCACTGTCTCGAGCAAAGAGGAGGCGCAGCAACTCGTCGACGGACAGGATGCCAACCCGTTCATCGACACGAACACCATGCCCCTGCCGGTGCTGTTCGCCGCGGGCAAGACCGGAGAGTAGGCGCCGGCGCGGCAGCGCCACTGAATAACCGTCGCGAAAGCAGGCTGGATCGCACCTCAGAGCTCGTCGCGGGCTAGAAAGGACGATCCAGCCTGCTTTTCGTACGGGATCGGCCCGCAACCCCGCGCGCCGGCGCCACCAGACCCAGCGCGGTGAGACTGAGTGTCACGATGAGTGGGTGTGGGTCTCATACAGATCGGGATGGCGTGGCGCACGCGGTCGTTGTGGGAGACCCGCAAGCGGTTTGCGGACGTACCCCGACGCTCCTACCGTCGGACGTGACTCTCCCTGTCCGCTGTCGCGCCCCGTCGAAGCGCGCCCGATCGAAAGGCCCGCCATGACCGACGCCGCCGTCCGTCCGAAGAAGCCCGCCACCAGCAAGCGCACGCCCGCCGGCGGCGCGCCGACCGCCGCGCACACGGCCGATGAGGCGCACGAGGCCCGCATCCACGTCGACACCGTCACCGACCTTCTCCTGGGCACGTGGGGCGCGACGCGGCGTGAGGCGCGGGAGATGATCAAAGACCCCGCGTTCTGGCGCATCGACGGGCAGCCGATGCCCGAGCATCGCGAGCGGGTGCTGAGCCAGTTGCGGTTGCTCGTGGAGAACAACGGGTCGCGCCGCGCGTTCCCGAAGGAGTACGGCGGCTTCGGCGACAACGGCGCGAACATCGCCGGTTTCATGGAGCTCGTGCTCGCCGACCCGAGCCTGCAGATCAAGTCCGGCGTGCAGTGGGGCCTGTTCGGGTCGGCGATCTACCAGCTGGGCACCAAGCAGCACCACGACGCGTGGTTGCGCGACGTCATCGAGCTCGATCTGCCCGGGGCGTTCGCGATGACGGAGACCGGCCACGGCTCGGACGTCGCGGCGATCGGCACGACCGCGACGTACGACCCCGAGACGGAGGAGTTCGTCATCCACACACCGTTTCGCGGCGCCTGGAAGGACTACCTCGGCAACGCCGCGCTGCACGGACGGGCCGCGACGGTGTTCGGCCAGCTCGTCACCGGCGGCGTCAACTACGGCGTGCACTGCTTCTTCGTGCCGCTCCGCGACGACGAAGGCCAGTTCCTCCCCGGCGTCGGCGGCGAGGACGACGGCGTCAAGGGCGGGCTCAACGGCATCGACAACGGGCGCCTGCACTTCGACCACGTCCGCATCCCGCGCTTCAACCTGCTCAACCGCTACGGCGACGTCGCCGCCGACGGCACCTACAGCTCCGACATCCCATCGCCCGGCAGGCGCTTCTTCACGATGCTCGGAGCGCTCGTGCAGGGTCGCGTCTCGCTCGACGGCGCCGCGACGACGGCGACGGCGCTCGCTCTGAACATCGCGATCACCTACGCGAACCAGCGCCGCCAGTTCGACTCCGGCTCGGGCAGCGACGAGGTCATGCTGCTGGACTACGGCAAACATCAGCGGCGCCTGCTGCCACGCCTCGCCCAGGTGTACGCCCAGTTCTTCGCCAGTGACGAGCTGCTGCGCACCTTCGACGGAGTCTTCAGCGGACGCGCCGACACCCCCGCCGAGCGCGAGAACCTCGAGACGCTCGCGGCGGCGCTCAAGCCGCTGAGCACCTGGAACGCGCTCGACACGATCCAGGAGTGCCGCGAGGCCTGCGGCGGCGCCGGATTCCTCGCCGAGAACCGGCTCGTCGGCCTGCACCAGGACCTCGACGTCTACGTCACTTTCGAGGGCGACAACAACGTCCTGCTGCAGCTCGTCGGCAAGCGGCTTCTCAGCGACTATGCGAAGCAGTTCAAGGGGGCGGATGCCGCGAAGCTGGCCTCCTTCGCTGCGCGCCAGACCGCGGGCAAGGTGTTCCACGGCGCCGGGCTGCGGCAGTTCGGGCAGGCTGTCGCCGACCTCGGCTCGACCGCCCGGTCGGTCGAGCACGGTCTGCGGGCCGAGCAGCAGCACGACCTTCTCGCGGGCCGTGTGCAGCAGATGGTCGCCGACGTCGCCGCGCGGCTACGCCCGGCATCCAAGGCCTCTCCAGCCGAAGCTGCAGAGATCTTCAACGCGAGCCAGGCCGAGCTCATCGAAGCCGCCCGTGCGCACGCCGAGCTGCTGCAGTGGGAGGCCTTCAGCGACGGCATCGCCGGGGTCTCCGACGAGGGCACCCGGCGGGTGCTGACGTGGCTGCGCGACCTGTTCGGGCTCTCGCTCATCGAGAAACACCTGGCCTGGCACCTCATCAACGGGCGGTTGTCGACGCAGCGCGCCGCGTCCGTGTCGAAGTACATCGACCGGCTGTGCCTGCGCCTGCGCCCCCACGCGCAGGATCTCGTCGATGCCTTCGGGTTCGCGCCGGAGCACGTGCGGGCGCCCATCGCCTCGGGCGCGGAGCGCGAGCGTCAGGACGAGGCGCGCGCCTACTACGCCGAACGCTCGGCATCCGGTGCGGCGCCGGTCTCGGAGAAGTCGCTCACGAAGACCGCCGCGAAGAAATAGCGCGGCGCGCTTCGCGTTCAGTGCAGGCCGAGCACCCTCT
Source organism: Microbacterium sp. (assembly GCF_049661145.1). Taxonomy (GTDB): domain Bacteria; phylum Actinomycetota; class Actinomycetes; order Actinomycetales; family Microbacteriaceae; genus Microbacterium. The sequence continues at coordinate 1,673 of NZ_JBASZT010000429.1, read as the reverse complement.
GCAGACCGTTCTCGACCTCGTTCATGAGGAGCGCTGGCACACGTCCGATCGGGTACGTATCGAGAACGCGTCGGTCCACGGTGGCGAGAGCCGTGACGTTCACGACGGAATCCCGCGGCAATCCGGTGGTCGCGGAGGGAAGAAAGACGTTGCCCGGCATCGCCGCGAGGGCGGTGTTCGAGGTGATGGTCGCGACGATCACGGTACCGAGGCGGCTGCGACTGTACTCGTTGGCTTGCACGATCAGGACGGGGCGCCGCTTCGCGGGAACGCTGCCGGTGGGTGCGCCGAAGTATGCCCAGTGGATGTCGGCTCGGCTCACCACTGGTCGTCATCCTTCGACAGCAGAGTCCTTCCCGCCTCGACCGCGAAGGTCGTCGACTCGTCGGACCCGACGTCGATGCCATCGACGACGGCGTTGATGGCGGCCGTGATGTCGGACGCTTCCAGCTCCGATGCGAAGCGTTCGGCAGCCATCGTATAGAACTGCGACCGGTTCAAGCCGTGCCTCGCAGCGGCGCGCTCGGCGCGGGCGAACGTATCGTCGGGAACGGAGATGGCGGTCTTCATTCCGCGAGTATAACTCGGTATGATCGTTCGGGGCGTCCGCCGCTACTGCTAGCGTCACCCGGGTGAGTGACCTCCGCATCGGCCCCGATTCCCTGCCGCGCTGCGGCTGGGTCGGCGACGATGCCGAGTACCGCCGCTACCACGACGAGGAGTGGGGTCGGCCCCTTCGCGGCGACCGTGCCCTCTTCGAGAAGCTGAGCCTCGAGGGGTTCCAGGCAGGGCTGTCGTGGATCACGATCCTGCGCAAGCGTCCGCGGTTCCGCGAGGTCTTCGCGGGATTCGATCCCGAGGTCGTCGCCGCGTTCGACGACGTGGTCGTGGAACGGCTGATGATGGATGCCGGCATCATTCGCAACCGCGCCAAGATCCTCGCCACGATCGGCAACGCCTGCCTCGTGACGGCGATGGCTCCGGGTGAGTTCGACGCGCTGATGTGGTCGTTCGCGCCGGAGCCTCGACCGGAGAGCGCCCGCCCGCACGCCTTCGCGGACGTACCGGCGGTGACGCCGGCATCCGATGCCCTCTCGAAAGCCCTCCGCAAGGCGGGATTCCGCTTCGTCGGCTCGACCACGATGTACGCGCTCATGCAGTCGGCTGGCATGATCGACGATCACCTGGTCGGGTGCCACCGAGTGTCAGTCGACGGGACACGCTGAGGGCGGGACGGAGCCGGCGCTTGTCCCGACTCAATCCGGCACGACGACGGCGCGGTCGCGGCCGCGGTGCTTCCAGGCCTCGCCCACCCGGCTGAGTGGGTAGGCGGTGTACGGAACCTGCAGCGTGCCGTCGGCGATCCGCGCCATCACGACCGGAAGCTCCGCGACGAGCCGCTCGGTCGAGACCGAACCCGCGCCGCTTCCCGAGATGCGGAGGTTGCGGCTGCGCAGCAGCGCCGCAGGCACCGCGGCATCCATCCCGCCGAGCGCGCCGATCTGCACGTAGGAGATGTCGGCCGTGTCGTCCTCCAGCCCGGGCCGCCCGCGCCGTCCGAGCGCCGCGAAGGCGGTCTCGGCGACGGGCCCCCACACGTAGTCGAGCACGAGGGAGGGGGTGGATGCCGACACCGCCGCCGCCAGGTCTCCAGGCCCGGCCGTGAGCGAGAC
>NZ_JBASZT010000428.1:0-3171 GCF_049661145.1 Microbacterium sp. | reverse complement strand
CCGCTGTGCTGCTGCCACCGCTGTTCGCGGTGGGCGGCATCGCCGGGTGGGACTACCGGCTGACGTCTGCGGCACGACGGCGCACGGCGCGCGTCGAGGATGAGTTGCCGACCGTGCTGGAGTTCCTCTCGTTGTGCCTCGCGGCCGGGGAGGGGCTGCGCGACGCGCTGCGACGGGTCGGCGACGTCGGCTCTGGGGTGTTGACCGGGGAGCTGCGGGGCGCCGTGCTCGCCAGCGGCATCGGTTCGAGCCTGCCCGATGCTCTGCTCGCCGTCGCGAAAGGCCTCGACGTCCCGGCCCTGTCCCGTGCCGTCGAGCACCTGGTCGCGGCGATGGATCGCGGCGCGCCCCTCGCGCACGTGCTGCAGGAGCAGGCCGTCGATGCCCGGGAAGACGCCAAACGGGCGCTGCTGGAATCGGCCGGACGCAAGGAGATTCTCATGCTCCTGCCTCTCGTGTTCTTCATCCTCCCGTTGTCGGTGCTGTTCGCCGTGTTCCCGGGCATCGTCATGCTGAAGCTCGGCCTCGGATGAACCGGCGCATCCGTGGGCTGTGGATAACTCGCGAGGCCGTCGCTCGGATTCGTCCACACTCCTGATATGAACAAGGAAAAGAGATCGATCGTCCGTGAGCTGGTCGAGGACGACACGGGAGACGTGCCCGGTTGGGTGCTGGTGACGCTGATGACGGCGGGACTGGTCGTGGCAATCTGGACGCTTGCCGGTCCGGCGCTCGCCGACCTGTTCGCACAGGCGCTCAGCCGCGTCTCCGGTTTCTGACCGTACCGATGCCCGCTCCCGACCGCCTGCTCCAGCGACTGCACGACGATGACGACGGGTCCAGCGTCGTCGAGTTCGTGCTCGTGGGTACGCTCCTGACCGTCCTCACTCTCGCTGTGCTGCAGCTCGCGCTCGCCGTCTATGTGCGCAACGTCGTCCACGACGCCGCCGTCGAGGGCGCGTACCACGGAGCGCTGGCCGACGCGGATGCCGCCGCGGGCGCGGCCCGTGCCGGTGAGCTCATCACGACGGCGGTAGGTGGTGCACTGGATGCGCAGGTGAGTGCATCCGACACGGACAGCGAACGCGGTCCCGAAGTGCAGGTCACCGTCGTCGCGACCCTGCCGCTGGTCGGACTTCTGGGCATCCCCGCGGGAATGGAGGTGACCGGCCGTGCTCCTCGTGAGAGTTTCGACTGAGCCGCCCGGCGCAGAGCCGCCCGGCGATGCGGGGTCGGCGGCGCTCGAGTTCATTCTCGTCGGGCTCGTGCTGCTGGTGCCGATCGTGTACCTGATCGTCGCGCTCGGAGCCATACAGGGCCAAGCCCTCGGCGTCGAGACGGGCGCCCGGCAACTCGCCCGCACGATCGCCTCCGCCCCCGACACCATGACCGCCGATACCCGCACGGAGCGTGTGCTCACCGCAATCGTGGCGGAGTACGGGCTCGACCCGGCCGCGGTGGATGTCGAGATCCGGTGCGCGGCCACCGAGGTGCCCGTGACACGGTGCCCGGCGGCCGGTGCCCTGGTGGCAGTGACGGTGCGCACGGATGTCCCGCTGCCGCTTGTGCCGGCAATCCTCGGTCTCGACCAGGTCGCTCGAGTCCCCGTGGAGGCGACGAGCGTGCAGAAGGTCTCGCGCTTCTGGGTGGAGCCGTGACCGGCTGCCGCCACGTCGCCCCCCGATGGTCCGGTGAGGAAGGCGACGAGGAGGGCAGCGTGCTGCTGCTCACACTCGGGTACGCGATCCTCGCACTCGTCCTCGTGCTCATCTGCGCCGACGCGACGAGCCTGTACCTGGCGCAGAAGCGGGCGGATGCCGCCGCAGACGCCGCCGCGCTCGCCGGCGCAGACGGTTTCGTCCTCACCGTCGTCGGGGGACAGGCCAGCACGCAGTTGACCGACGCGGGCGTCTATGAACAGGCCACGGAGCTGCTGGCCGCGACCGGCACGGCTACGCTCGTGGCGGCATCGTCCCCCGACGGCAACTCGGCGCGGGTCACGGTCGCGATGCAATGGCATCCGCCCGTACTCACGGTGTTCGTCCCCGAGGGGTGGACGCTGCACGCGACCGCGACCAGCCGTACCGTGCTGCGCTGACGGTGCGTGCCGCGCACAGTCAAGCCTCTCGCGACCGTGGCACGAACCGTGGCACCCAGCGCACGAAGGCGGCCGCTCCCGCGAGGCCGATGACCCCGACGACCGCCGTTGACGCGGCGAGGGACAGCGCCGCCGCGATCGCCCAGACGAGCAGCGGCGACAGAGCGCCGCCGGCATCCGTCAATGTCCGCCACGAGCCCAGGAACGGTGCCGGGTCGTGCTGCGGAGCGACGTCGGCACCGAGGGTGAGGAGGATGCCGCTGGACAGGCCGTTGCCGACGCCCAGCACGGCGGCGAACAGCGCGAACCACATCGCCGATTGGGCGAGGTCGTGCGTGAACGAGAGTGCGAGGAAGCCCGCGCCCATCAGCAGCATGGCGGGGAGGGCGGCCCACAGCCGGCCGAACCGGTCCATGACCTGCCCGCTGGCGTAGAACAGCGCGAAGTCGAGCGCTCCGGAGACGCCCACCACGAGGGCGATGGTCTGCGCGTCGAGGCCGATCGAGACGCCCCACAGTGGCAGGACGACCTGGCGCGCCGATCGGACCGCCGAGAGGGATGCCGCCGCGACGCCGAGACGAGACAGCACGCCGCGGTAGCGCCACATCGTGCGGAGCACGCCCTCGCGATGGGGCACAGGGATCGAGCTCGTGACCGGCTCGCCGGTGTCCTCGGCGAGTCGCGAATCGCCCGCGAGTGTCGTCGAGTCCCGCGGGCGACCGCGTGCCGGAACCCGCGTCTCCGGGTCGGGGCCGAGCGCGACGAGGAGGATCATCGCTACGAGGCACGCTCCGAAGAACCACACCGTCGCGTGCTCATCGGCGAATACCGCGAGCAGCGCTGCCGCGATGAAGGGACCTGCGAACATGCCGAGACGGAAGGTGCCCCCCAGCAGCGACAGGGCTCGCGCGCGGAATGTCAGCGGAACGCGCGTCGTCATGAAGGAATGGCGCGCCAGGCCGAACGCGGCCGCGCAGAATCCGATGAGGAACACCGCGGCCGTGAGCACCGGGAGGCTCGGGGCGAGGAGCAGGCCCGCCACGCCGCCGAGCGCGATCACGCCACCCGCGGCC
>NZ_JBASZT010000427.1:0-8002 GCF_049661145.1 Microbacterium sp. | reverse complement strand
ACGAGTCAGCAAGCTCCTTCTGACGCCGACGACGCTCCTCGCGCTCCGGACTGACTGCCATGGTCTCCATGATGTTCTCCTTCGAGGTGATAAGCACCCCTTACACAGACCATCTGACACCCCCCGCCGGTATAGGCGTGTGCGGCGCCGTCCTTGCTGCGCCCGTAGACCTCGACATCGGTGGCGTCCCCGTCGATCGTGGCCTCCCGCAGCAAGACGCCGCGCCGCGGCGCGGGAAGCCGGGACACCCACCTCGTGTTGATCGTCTTCATCGCGGCGGGCAACCCCGCAAGGCGCGCATCGGTGAACCGTCTCGCGTTGCCCGCCCACGTCGTCGACGCCGGCGTGGGCACCGGCTCCAGCACCTGCCCGGCGGTATCGGCCCGCCGCCGATCCAGGCCCACCATGAACTCCTCCCCGGCCAGCTGCGCCGAGGCCATCGTCATCAGCGTCTGCCCCGCGCTCAGCCCGCGGGCGCGCTGCTTGACCTGACCGAGCCCCTCATCCAGCGCCGCGGTGATCCCCAACACCCGGTCCAGCTCCCGCACCGCCTCCACCCCCGCGGCAGGAGTCAGCCTCGTATCCGCCGCTCCGACACACACCCGGCGCGCCCGCTTCCGCGACCGCTTCCCACCCCGTATCGTTGCCACCAAGAAAGTGCCTCCCTGATCCGACGCTGACTGACTTCGCAATCACCATCGTCCCAGATCAGAAGGCACTTTCTCTTTTCCCACGCCGACCCACCACCCCACTACCCGCGGATCCGGGTCAGAGAGGTGCCCACCAGGCTGTTGCTGACGACGATCATCCCGGAGACGAGGATGAGACCATAGACGGACTCCTCGGTGAGGAGGACGCGCTTGACGTGACCGGACAGCCCGGTGGAAGTGGTCATTCCCACATGCTAGGGGCAATACACCGTTCCGCCGGTGACGGTCAGTTCGTGCTGCAGCATGCTCCGCCGCAGCACGAGGCGCCCTCCGAGGCGGCCAAGAGATTCTTGTCGTCGCCGATCGGCTGGAGCTGAGGGGTGGGCAGGTTCGAAGTCGCCATGACTCGATGATACGTCCCCGCCGATCCTTCCCGCGCCGCGAGAGAAGGGGGGACGTATCAGCTTTTCAGTGGCGCTGCCGCGCCGTGGGGTAAGGAAATCTGGCTCATGTCTCGACACTTTCGTATCAGTCCCAGTCGAGGTAATCCTCGATGAACCACGACGTCTCCCCCGGGTGAGTGAGCGCGAAGAAGTGGCCGGCGCCCTCTACGCTCTTCACGCTGACCAGACCGGGAGCGGTCGCCTGCAGGTCCACGCCGTTCCGGCTCGGGGTGACACGGTCGGCGGAGCCCTGGATGACGAGGGTCGGAGTGTCGCCGGCGATCGGCGCCCACTCCCCCGAGGGTGTGGCGGCAAGCGCGGTCGTCTGAAGCGCGACGAGGTCACCCTGCGGCGCGAAGGTCTCGCCGAAGACGGCGGACACCTCACGAGCGCGTTCATCGGCGTCGGCGTCGCCGGTCTCGACGCCGAGGAGGAGCACGCCGCCCACGCGGTCGTGGTGGTCAAGAGCCACCGTCCGCGCGATGGCACCACCGAAGGCGTGCCCGCCGATCCACGCGTCCGCGATGCCGAGTTCCGCGAGCACATCGACGACGTCCTGAGCCAGGTCGTGGAGGGTCACGGCATCCGCTTGCTGCGCGCTACGGGTTCCGATGCGCACGACGCGGAAGTCCTCTTCGACGAGGATGCTGCCGAGAGTTCCGAGGTACGCGAAGTCCAAGCCCGCGGCGGGCAGCAGGACGACGGCGGGGCCGGCGCCTTCGTCGGTGTAGGGGACGGCGCGGCCGTAGGGCTCGAAGATCTGGCGCTCACTCACGGTTCCCCATCTTAGGGACGCCTTGATGACGAGGACGCTCCGACCGCCGACGCTACCCGGCCGCCACGACCATGATGAGCGTGCCGACCACGATCAGACCGAGTCCGAGCAGCGCACGGGGCGACTGCCGCTCGCGGAAGAAGACGGCGGCGAGCGCGACGGTCACGACGACGCTCAGCTTGTCGATGGGTACGACGACGCTCGCGGGTCCCTCCTGCATCGCGCGCCAGAAGCACAGCCAGGATGCCGCGGTCGCGAGCCCTGACAGCGCGATGAACACGAGCTCGCGGCGCGGAATGCGCCGCAGCGCGGCCTTCTCGCGCGACACGGCGACGACGATCCACGCCATGATCAGCACGACAACGGTGCGGATCGCGGTGCCGAGGTTCGATTCGACGTCCGTGATGCCGACCTTGCCGAGAATCGCGGTGAGCGCCGCGAAGACGGCGGATGCCGCGGCATACACGAGCCACGGTCCGGTCGCCGCCGTCGTGCCGGCACCGGTGACGCCGCGCCGGCGGTCGATCATGAGGTAGGTCCCGGCCGCGATGAGGGCGATGCCCGCCAGCCGTGCCACGAGGTCGTCGGTCTCGCCCAGCAGCAGGATCGCGAACAGCACAGTGAGCACGATGCTCGACCGGTCGACGACCGAGACCTTCGACGCCGGACCGATCTGCAGCGCCCGGAAGTAGCAGAGCCACGACGCTCCGGTCGCGAGCCCCGAGAGGATGAGAAAGATCCACGACTGCGCGCCGATCTGCGCGATCGTCGCCCCGGAGCCGACGAGCAGGACCATGCCCCGGAGCCGACGAGCAGGACCATGCCGACGGCCCCGACGAGGACGACGACGGTGCGCAGCGCGGTCGCGAGGTTCGACGGTGTGGTCTTGACGCCCGCCTTGGCGAGGATCGCGGTGAGCCCCGCGAACAGCGCCGACCCGAGCGCATACGCGATCCACATCAGCGGACAGCGGAATCGGACGCGACGGTCATCGAAGCCAGCCTACGTCGCCGGGTCCGCGCCGATCATCGATCGCTGTTCACGACCAGACCCCGCCTCGACGCGCTCGATGAGGCCGATGCCGTCTTCATCGCGGATGCCGAGGACGCGATCACACGCTTCGAGGCAACGAAGTGAGCCGCATGCGCTCCCGTGGCGACGTCGCCTGGGCGAGCGTGGATCCGACGGTGGGGCGAGGGCAGGCCAAGCATCGCCCGCGTTACGCGGGTCGACGCGGCACCCTATCCGATGCAGCTGGTCGATCAGGTGCACCAGATTCTGGCGCTGCTGGCGGGCGGACGATAGCGCCGACCGCACTGTGGTGCGCGCCAGCTCAACGTCGCCATACATAGGGCGTCGTCGTCGACACCTTGATGAGGCCCGAGCGTTCGAGGATCGGACGCGAATACTCCGTCGAGTCGCTGTGCACGAGCGACTTTCCGAGCGCGAGCGCGGAGCGGGCTCGGGCCGAGGTCAGAGCGCGATAGATGCCCTTTCCTCGCCATGTCTCCAGCGTCGCGCCGCCCCAGATTCCGGCGAAGTCCGTCCCGGGGACGGGCTCGAGACGTCCCGCGCTGACGACCTCACCCGCGGCCTCCGCGATCCACAGCTCCATACCGTCATCGTCTGCGAGCCGGCGGAGAATCGCATCGGCATGGTGTTCGGAGACCTGCCCGCCGAAGGCGCGATCCTGCATCGCGCACATGGCTCGCACGTCGCGCTCGTCCCGCACTCTGCGGAGTGTCACGCCGTCGGGCAGCGCAACGTCGACGGCCAGCGACGCGGCATCGCCCAACATGATCGACTCGGGTTCTTCAGGCACGAATCCGCTGGCGACGAGCGCGTCGTGCAGGCCCGGAGCCTGATCGTGCCCGCGCGTCTTCCATTCGACCTCGGTGATCGCTGAGTCCGCTTCGAAGAATGCGCGCGCGGCTGCCACGAGACGCCGGATCCGTCCGGCGTCGGAACCGCCCAGATCGCGGTAGGTCACGAAGCCCTCCCCGCCGTCGAAGTCGGCGAGTCGCAGAGGTCCGAGCGAGATGACCGAGACGGCGCTGCGCGTCTCGGCATCCGTGCGAAGCTGCTCGTCATAGGCACGCAGCAGTGCGGTGGCATCCATCGTCGTCACTCCCGGTCGCTCGTCCCGATGCGCAGCGGGAGTCAGCCCTCGTACCCGATGAGCCAGGTCACACCGAAGCGGTCGACGATGGTCCCGTCGTGGTCGCCCCAGGGCCGCTGCTGCAGTGGGTCGACTATTCGGCCGCCATCGGCCAGAGCCGTGAACCACGACTCGAGTTCAGCGGGCGCAGCGGTGCCGAGCAAGGAGAACATGACTCCGCGAAGCTCCAGCGTCTCATCATCAGGTCCAGCGTCGGCGGCGAACAGTTCGACCCGTCCCCGTAGCATGCCGTGCGCAATCGACTCTTGGAGTCCGTCCGTGCGGCCGAACTCCGCGTAGGTGTTGAGCACGAGGTCCCCGCCGAAAACACTCTGGTAGAACGTCAGAGCGCCACGAGCGACGCCGGGAAAGTGCAGGTACGGGGTGAGGCCGGTCATGGCACGAGAGTAGCTTCAGATCCGGGCGATTGCGCTGTCAGCAGTCCAGGTCCGCGCCCGGAGCGACGACATCAAGAACGGCGCTCAGCCCGCGCCCCACAACGCGTCTCCGTCGACCAGCGTCAGGACTTCGAAGTGTCGACCAGGATCGTACGCGCGCCAGGATCTGATCGTCGATAGCAACAGTCGTCCTCATCGCGTCACCTCAACAATCACTTCACTTGATGCTGTCAATGATGCCAAGCGGAACTCCACGGGCCTACGTCAGCGTTGGCCGTGCGCAAAGGACTCACCTCGGCGCCAGTGTCTCCACCCGCTGGCCCGTGATCTGGGCGATCAGATCGAAGTCCTTGTCAACGGCCAACACCGTCAGCCCGGCCTTCTCCCCGGTTGCAGCGATCAGGAGGTCTGGAATGGACGGCGCGCGGTGCTGGCCGCGATCGGCCAAGAGCATCTGCACTTCCTCGGCTCTGTCCTCGATGGCAGGAGTGATCCGCTCGACGGGCATCAGGGAGAGAGGCGGTTGACGAAGCCCTTCACGCCCCTCAGCACCTGTTCGAGCGGAGTACCCGAGTTCTAAGCGAGTGATCGTCGAGATCCGGACGAGCCCACGATCGATCCTGGCCTTCCAGCTCTCGGCGTCAGCAACGTCGCCGAGCTGGAGTCTCACGAGAGCCGACTTGTCGATGAGCCAGTTCGTCACCGCCATGCGCCGGCCATGACGTCAGGATCAGCGAGATCGGCGAAGATCTCCCCAGACCGCCTCCAGTCCTCCTCCGTCGTCTTCGTCGTCGCCCGAGGAGCATCGTCCTCGAGCCGACGACGCAGGTACTCGTTTCGAGACAGACCCAGCTCTTCGGCGGCCCGGTCGATTCGGGCGACCGCCTCGTCGCTGAGCCCACGAATCAGCACGTTCGTCATGACCGCCTCCAGGATCTTTCTTGATATCAAGATATCAAGCGTACGGAGGCGGTGGCCGATTCTGCGACAGCACGAACGGGTGCTCTACGGCCCTGGGGGGACACTCGTCGCTCTCGTCAGTTCGAGAAGCGGAACTCCACGACGTCTCCGTCCTGCATGACGTAGTCCTTGCCCTCCAGACGCGCCTTGCCGGCGGCGCGGGCGGCGACGACCGAGCCGGTCTCGACGAGGTCGTCGAACGAGATGACCTCTGCTTTGATGAAGCCCTTCTCGAAGTCGGTGTGGATGACCCCGGCCGCCTGCGGCGCCTTCCAGCCCTTGCCGATCGTCCACGCGCGCGCCTCCTTGGGACCCGCCGTCAGATACGTCTGAAGCCCCAGCGTGTCGAACCCGACGCGGGCGAGCTGGTCGAGTCCCGACTCGTCCTGGCCGGTCGAGGCGAGCAGCTCGGCGGCATCCTCGGGGTCGAGGTCGATGAGCTCGGACTCGATCTTCGCGTCGAGGAACACCGCTTTCGCCGGGGCGACGAGCGCCGCCAGTGCGGCCTTGCGGTCGGCATCCGTCAGCACCGCCTCGTCGACGTTGAAGACGAAGAGGAACGGCTTCGCGGTGAGCAGTCCCAGCTCCTTGATCGGCGCCAGGTCCAGAGCGGATGCCGAGAGCAGCTCGCCGCGTTGCAGCGCCTCGCGCGCGGCCTCGGCGGCGGCCAGCACGGATGGATCGCGCTTGCGACCGCGCACCTCTTTCTCATACCTCGTGATCGCCTTCTCGAGGGTCTCGAGGTCGGCCAGCTGCAGTTCGGCGTTAATGGTCTCCATGTCGGATGCCGGGTCAACCTTGCCGTCGACGTGCACGACATCGTCGTCGGCGAACCCGCGGACGACCTGCGCGATGGCGTCGGCCTCGCGGATGTTGGCGAGGAACTTGTTGCCCAGCCCCTCCCCCTCGCTCGCACCGCGGACGATGCCCGCGATGTCGACGAACGACACCGGGGCGGGCAGGATCCGCTCCGAGTGGAAGATCTCCGCGAGCTTCGTCAGCCGCTCATCGGGAAGGCTGACGACCCCCACGTTCGGCTCGATCGTCGCGAACGGGTAGTTCGCCGCGAGCACGTCGTTCTTGGTGAGTGCGTTGAACAGGGTCGACTTGCCGACGTTGGGAAGACCAACGATTCCGATGGTTAAAGCCACACAACGAGCTTAGTTGCGCGACGAAACCCGCCGATCCACGAACCAGCCGCGCGCGATCAGCACGAGCGCGAGACGTGAGAGGATCCCGTCGGCGATCCCCGCAGGAAGCAGGAAGATCATCAACACGAGCGTGACGGTGATCATCGTCACCGAGACCGCCAGGCCCCACATTCGATCGCGGAGCAATCCGACCGCGCCGACGATGCGCAGCGCGGCGAAGACTCCGCTCATCACCATCATCGAGTAGAGGTTGTCCCGCAAATAGTCGAGCGCGAACACGTGCTCGCCGATCGTCTCTTGTGCCACCCCGAGCGAGAGCAGAACCGGCAGCGCGAAGAACGCAGAAGCCTCCATGACAGCGCCCTGCACCAGCAAGAGGATGGCGGCGATTCGGAACGGTCGTGTAGGGCGCGTTGCTGCGGAGGTCTCGCCCACATCGAGTCGACCCTATCGAACGACGTGAGCGATGATCGACGATCGGATCGCCGTCGCGATGTGCGTTAGGTACTCACATTCCCGATGGTGAGAGCCACGGGGTCTCAGTCTACGCGGCTCACCGCCTCGGGCTGATGTACCGAAAGCAGGCTGGATCGCGCTTCGACGGGGCTGGAAGCGGAGCGGATGCCGATCCAGCCTGCTTCTCAGACGGGAACGCGCCAGCGGTCACACGGTCACCAGATCGCCCGGACGCCGCCCGGCGCGCCTCCCCTACGCCGGCCGGGGTGCGGCGGAGAGTAGGGGTGTGCCCCTGGATTTCACCGCGATCGACTTCGAGACAGCGAACTCCTCCAGCGCGTCAGCGTGTGCCGTGGGCCTCACCCGAGTCCGGGACGGGCGGGTCGTCGCGTCCGAGGGGTGGCTCATCAAGCCGCCGACCGGTCACGATCGGTTCTTCGAGCTCAACATCGGTATCCACGGCATCCGTGCCGAAAACGTCGAGGGCGCCGCCGACTGGACGACCCAGCTCGCCGACCTCACGGCGTTCGTCGGCGACGATGTGCTCGTCGCGCACAACGCCGGGTTCGACATGACGGTGCTGCGCCGCGCGTGCGAAGTGACGGATGCCGCGTGCCCGCCGTACCGCTACATGTGCAGCCTGCAGGTGTCGCGCAAGACGTACCAGCTGGCCTCGTACCGGCTACCGCTCGTGGCTGCCGCGGCGGGGTTCCTCGACTTCGCGCATCACGACGCGACGGCGGATGCCTTGGCGTGCGCGCACATCATGATCGATGCCGCGCACCGCGCCGGTGCCCAGGACATCGTCGAGCTCGCGATGCTGCTGGGGCTGCGGGTGCCCCGGATCCCGGTGCCCGCCGCCGCAAGCACAGCCGTGGAGGCCGTGGCCGCCGCGTGACGCGCCGACGGCCACTCATACCGACCGATGTCGGAGGGGTGCGGCACGCTGTCACCATGGATGCCGTCATCGTCACCGTCTTGATCGTCGCGAGCCTGTTCGCGGGCCTGCTC
>NZ_JBASZT010000426.1:0-2217 GCF_049661145.1 Microbacterium sp. | reverse complement strand
GCGGCGCGGCGCGCGTCGCCCGTAGCGCCTGGGGGCGCGCTCTCCCGATCATCGCCGCGCTCCTCGGCATCGTCGTGATCTGGTACGCCGTGTCGTATCTGCTGCTGAGCGAGAGTCGCCGCTTCCTGCTGCCGCCGCCGCACCAGGTGTTCGCCGAGACGATCGGCAACGACAAGGTGATCGGGCCGATGATCGCGGCCCTCGGCCAGACGATCACCGTCGCACTGATCGGCCTCGCGATCGCCGTCGTGATCGGCATGGGCTGGGCGATCGTGATGTCGCAATGGACGATGGCCGAGAAGATCCTCTACCCGTACGCCGTCATCCTCCAGACGATCCCGATTCTCGCGCTCACACCGCTCATCGGCATCTGGATGGGCTACGGCCTGCCGGCGCGCATCGTCGTCTGCGTCATCATCGCGGTGTTCCCGATGATCTCGAACACGCTGTTCGGCCTGCAGTCGGCCACCCCGGCGGCGCATGACCTGTTCACTCTGCAGAAGGCCACCAAGTGGCAGCGGATGACCAAGCTCATGCTCCCCGCGGCGATCCCCTCGATCTTCACCGGGCTGCGCCAGTCGGCCGGACTCGCCGTCATCGGCGCGATCGTCGGCGACTTCTTCTTCCAGCAGGGCAGCCAGGGCATCGGCGGACTGCTGCGCACCTACACGCTGCGCCTCAACATGGAGCCGCTCTTCCTCGCGATCATCTTCACCGCGCTGTTCGGCGTCATCGTCTTCTCGATCTTCGCCGCGCTCGACCGCCTGGTGGTCGGGCGCCTCTTCGGCGTCGCCACACGCTGATCCCGCCCGTCTGTCCGCAACACACCCGAAGCCCCTTCCAGGAGGACACCTTGTCACAGCATCCGTTCGTTTCCCGCCGCATGACGACACGCACCGTCGCCGTCGGCGCCCTCGCCGCGGCGGTGTTCACCGTCGCGGGATGTGCCGGCACCGAGGCCACCCCCGACGCGACATCGACCTCGTCGGCCGTCGCCGCCGAAGCCGGCGGCCCGCTCGACCTCGCGAGCGTGTGCCCCGCGACCGTCGTCATGCAGCAAGACTGGCAGCCCGAGTCCGAGCACGGGGCGATGTACAACCTCGTCGGCGACGGGTACACCATCGACACCGACAAGAAGACCGTCACCGGCCCGCTCGTCGTCGACGGCACCGACACCGGCGTTGATATCGAGGTGCGCTCGGGCGGACCGGCCGTGAACTTCCAGCCGGTTCCCGCTCTGATGTACCTCGACACCGACATCCTGATCGGTGCCGTCAACACGGATGCCGCGATCGTCGCCGACGCCGACCAGCCCACCGTCGCGGTGGCATCGCAGCTCACGTACAGCCCGCAGATCCTCATGTGGGACCCGGAAAGCCACGACGGCGCAACCACGATCAAGGAGGCCGCGGCCGGCGGGGACCCGATCGTCACGTCGGGCGACGTCATCCCCAACCTGCTGCTGTCGCAGGACATCATCACCTCGTCTCAGATCGACACGAGCTACGAAGGCACCCCGCAGCGCTTCGTCTCCGACCCGAAGATCCTGCAGCAGGGCTTCGCGACGGCCGAGCCCTACATCTACGAGCACGAGATCTCGCAGTGGGGCAAGCCGGTCGGCTATCAGCTGCTGTCCGACCTGGGCTACAGCATCTACCCGGAGCCGCTCGCGGTGCGCGAGGCGGACGTGACCGATCAGGCGGACTGCCTCGAGAAGCTCGTGCCGATCATGCAGCAGTCGCAGATCGACTTCCTGAACGCGCCCGAGCACGGCAACGCCGTCATCCTCGACCTCGTCGAGCAGTACGACACCGGTTGGACGTACTCGCAGGGCGTCGCGGACTTCTCGGTCGCGCAGCAGAAGGAGCTCGGCATCGTCGTCAACGACGAGGCTTCGGGCGTCTTCGGGCAGTTCGACCCCGACCGTGTCGCGTCCATCGTCTCGGACTTCACGCCGTTCCTCGTGACGGCGGGCAGCATCACGGAGGACGCCGCCGCGGCGATCGATCCGGAGGCGCTGTACACGAACGAGTTCATCGACACGTCCATCACGATGGACTGACCTCGCGCCCCTGCAGCGCCCTGCCCTCGGTCCGTCTTCGACCGAGGGCAGGGCGCTGCCGCGTGCGGAGGGTGGCGGGTCGAAGGGATGCCGGGTCAGAGGGTCGCGGTCACGCGGTCCGCGAGGGCGTCGAGGCGCGCCGCGGCGTGCAGCGC
>NZ_JBASZT010000425.1:0-2083 GCF_049661145.1 Microbacterium sp. | reverse complement strand
GTGCGGGCGGGTGGTGCGTTGCCGCCGCGCACGCCGCGGCCATCCCGCGACGCGCTCCTTCGCGAACCCCAGCAGTGCGGGGGTGAGGGTGACCGCGACGATGACCGCGATCGCGACCGCGACCGAGGCGGCGATGCCCATCGTCGTCAGGAACGGGATGCCGGCGAAGCTCAGGCCGATGAGCGCGATGAGCACCGTGATGCCCGCGAACAGCACGGCCGACCCGGCTGTGCCGGTGGCGCGCGCCGCCGACTCCTCGGGGTCGATCCCGGCGCGCACCTGATCCTGATGTCTTGCGACGATGAACAGGGCGTAGTCGATGCCGACCGCGAGCCCCAGCATGATCGCGAGCATCGGCGTCGTGGAAGAGATCGTTGCGAACGCGGTCGAGACGTAGATGAGCGCGATCGCGAGGCCCACGCCGACGAGAGCGCTCGCGAGCGGGAACCAGGCGACGGCGATCGATCGGAAGGTC
The DNA here is from genome assembly GCF_049661145.1 of Microbacterium sp. Lineage (GTDB taxonomy): Bacteria > Actinomycetota > Actinomycetes > Actinomycetales > Microbacteriaceae > Microbacterium. The sequence continues at coordinate 1,608 of NZ_JBASZT010000425.1, read as the reverse complement.
ACGATGAGCACGAACAGGGCGATGAGGATGCCGACGGCTTCCGTGATCGACAGGGCGGGGACCGACGTCGAGAACAGGTCGCCGCCCATGGCCACCTCGGATCCGGCGGGCATGGCGTCGCGGATGTCGGCGGCGATCGCGTTCAGGTCGGTGAGCGTGCTGTCCGGCACGTCGGTGGCCTGGCCGTCGAACTGCATGCGGACGATGGCGGCCTGCTCGTCGTCGGAGACCATGCCCGACACCAGTTCGTCGAAGGGGTCCGTGACGGCGAGGACGCCGTCGAGGTCCCCGAGCTCCGTGACGGCGTCGCCGATGAGGGTCGAGATGGGCTCGGCATCCACCCGCTGTCCTGCGGGAGCCACGACGACGAGCTGCGCGCTCGTGCCGCTGGCCTGCGGGAAGGTGCGGTCGAGCAGCAGGATGCCCTCCTGCGCCTCGGTGCCCGGGATCGCGAAGGTGTTGTCGGTGCCCTTCATGAAAAGGGCGGCGCCGCCGCCCGCGAGAGCGAGCAGGAGCAGCCACGACACGAGCACGCGCCACGGGTGGCGGTAGGACCAGCGGCCGAGCGAGTACAGAAGTGTGGACACGAGCGCTCCGGTTCGGAAGTTCAGAAGGATCGGGAGACTTCGATACAGCACTGTATCCGATACATAGATGTATCCTAGAAGCAACCCCTCCCGCAAGGCTGGGGAGTGGGTGTGAAACCGAGCGCGCAAAGGAGGACCTCGTGGCCGACGTCTCGACCCGCCCCGTGAGCGATCCGCCTCCGGCCAGCGAACGCAGGGCCCGCACGCGCGCGCGCCTGCTGGATGCCGCGCACGAGGTGTTCGGCGAGGTCGGGATGGACGCGGCATCCGTTGAGATGATCTGCGAACGTGCCGGGTTCACGCGCGGCGCCTTCTACTCCAACTTCGAGTCGAAGGACGAGTTGTTCCTGGCGCTCATCACGCAATTGGCCGAGGCGAAGCTCGACGAGGTGGCCGTGCGCGTGAAAGGTCTCGAGCCTGATGCGCCGTCCGACCCGTCCGCGCTCGTGCGGCGGGTGGTCGGCGCATCGCTCGGGGAGCGGATGGAACCTCAGCTCATCAGCGAGATCCGCACGCAGGCACTGCGCGATCCGCGGCTGGCCGAGGCGTATCTCACGTGGCAGCACGCGTTGCGCATACGAGTCGAGGGCATCATCCGGGACGTCGTGGAGATGCTGGGCCTGCGGCTGCGGTTGCCGATCGACGAGGCGGCGCAGCTGCTGCTCGACGTCTCCGACGACACGTGTACGCGCGCGACCCTCGAGGGGCGTCCCCTGAGCGAGGTCGCGGCGCTGCTGAACGCCCGCATCGAGCGCCTCGTCACCGTCCTCGTCGAGTAGCCGCCGGGGCTGTCGAGTACGTGTCGCGGGGTGCGGGCTACGGAATGCTCGCTTCAGGACAAGAGCGGGACCCCGCCGCTTCGCGGCACCCCGATCGTCCTTCCGCGAGCATCCCTCCGCCCTCGATTTCGCCGCCGTCGAGGAGGGCGTGGCAGCGTTCCAGGCGCGCGAGCCACCACTCGCGGCGGTCGGCGGGTGCGGCGTGCCGGTCCAGCAGCGCCGAATCCGGGGCTACGCGCCGC
>NZ_JBASZT010000424.1:0-1538 GCF_049661145.1 Microbacterium sp. | reverse complement strand
GCGACCACTCGCGCTCGGTCAGCACGCGCGCGACGGTGAGGCCGACCGCGAGGGCCACCACGACGAACAGCGCCGTCGTGGCGTTCTGGATCGCGGCGAGCGTGTCGCCGCTGATGATTCCCGCGATCGAACGGTACGCCGCCGCGCCGGGGACCATGATGAGCACGGCCGGCACCGTGAGGGTGACGCGCGCGGCGCGTAACCGGTCGCCGAACAGATACGCGCCCAGGCCCACGACGATGGCCGCGGCCGCCGCGGCGACGGCAGGGTTGACGTGCGCGTCGACGAGCGCGAGCCGGCCGACGTTGGCGACCGCGCCCAGGCATGCTGCCGTGATCGCGATGGCCCACGGCGTCGAGAAGAGGGTGGCGAACCCGAGTACGCCGACGAAACCGGCCGCCAGCCGGATGACTGACAGCAGCGGCTCCGTGAACGCCGGCTCGGCCTGGGTGACCGTGGTGTGGAAGACCGTTGCAACACCCCACACCGCCGTCCCCGTCGCCAGCAGAATGAGCGCTGCGTAGGTGACGCGCGCGATCCCCGCGTTGAGGTCGAGCCGGGCGAGGTCGAGCGCGCCCGTCACGAGCGGGAACCCGGGGACGAGATAGAGGACGGCGCTCGTCAGGGCGGCGTCGTGCTGGGCGCCGGGCAGGCCGGCCAGCACGAACAGGCCGGCCACAGCGAGGTACACGAGCATCGCGGAGACGGCGGAGGTGAACACGAGCAGGAACTCGTTCGTGCGCATCCGGTGGATCGCCATGCGCACCGCCTGGCCGACGCCTGCGGCGACGCCCACGGCGACGAACTCCTGCCAGCCGCCGTTGTTCAGGAGGGCGAACGCGGCGCAGGCGAAGGCCGCGGCGACGATACGCAGCGCCTGGGAGGAGCGCACCGGCATCCGCTCGATCTTTCCCAACTCGGCCTGCAGTCGCGCGGGCGTCGTGCCGGGGACCAGTTCCGTCGTCAGCCGCTTGAGTGCGGTGAGCCGGTCCGAGTCGACGGTCGGCCGGCGGATCTCCGCGACGCGGGTGCGGAACATCTGGCCGCGGCCGGCCGTGGCGACGATGTCCGTCATGCCGACGCGGCAGTGCAGTTCCTCGATGCCGAGCGCTGCCGCGGCGCGCTCCATGCTGTCGCGCACGCGTGCCGACGAGGCTCCCGCCCCGAGCATGAGAGCGCCCAGGTGCACGACGGCGTCCGTGCGCGCGATGAACTGCACGGGCTCCAGCCGCAGCTCCTCCGTGTGGGTGGGGTCGCCGGCATCCGCGGGCTGCGGGCGGTCGGGAGCATCGGCCATGCTCCGATCCTGGCATCGGGGACGGGGCGGGCGCACTCCTGGGAGGGGGAGAAAACGCGTTCCGATAATCACGGCTGAGGGGGCTCCGCGCCGCAACTCCGCCCCGCTAGCGTCGGGGGTATGGAAGGCGGGTCACCGCCACATCCGCAGTACCGGGCCCGCATGGCCGGCCGCCGGAGTCCGGCGCCGATGCGGGCCCGCACTGCGGGATCACATGGGGTCGGCCCGCGCGGTGCTGCGC
>NZ_JBASZT010000423.1:0-1847 GCF_049661145.1 Microbacterium sp. | reverse complement strand
GTTCGCGGCGGGCGAGATCGGCCACGTCACGGTCGGCACGGACGGCGGGCCGGTGTGCGTGTGCGGCAAGATCGGATGCCTCGAGGCATGGCTGTCGGCGCCGTCGCTCGAACGCGCCCTCGCCGAGGAGGAGGCCGACCGCGAAGTCGTGCTGCGCGATGCAGGCGAACGGCTGGGCATCGCCCTCGCGCCGATCGTCGGCGCCCTCGACCTGTCGGAGATCGTGCTCTCCGGCCCCGCGGAGCTTCTCGACGGACCCCTGGCTCAGGGTGCCGTCGAGACCCTGCGCGCTCGAACGCTCGCCGAGTTCCACGACGGCGTGCGGGTGCGCATGACGGCACAAGGCGAGGACATCGTCCTGCGCGGCGCCGCCGTCATGGTCCTGTCCGGACAACTCGGGGTGTCCTGACACCCCACACCTCGGAGGGGCCGCCCGGCCCCGGGAAACCACCGAGAGAGAAGCAGAGAGGAAGACACATGAACAAGAAGCTCGGAGCCGCAGCGCTCCTCGGCGCTTCGGCCGTCGTGCTGGCAGGGTGTTCAGGCGGGACCGGCGACACGTCGGCGGACGGCGCCGAGATCCGGGTCTGGCTGGTCGGCACCGACACGCCCCAAGACGCCCGCGACTACCTGAAGACGACCTTCGAGGAGGAGAACCCCGGTTCGACGCTCGTCATCGAGGAGCAGCAGTGGACGGGCCTCGTGGACAAGCTCACCACGAGTCTGTCGTCCAACGACAGCCCCGACATCGTCGAGATGGGCAACACGCAGGCCGCCGCGTTCACCTCCAGCGGGGCGCTCGCCGACCTCAGCGATATCCAGGACGCCCTGGGCGGCGACGACCTGCTGCCGGGCTTCGTCGAAGCAGGCTCCTACGACGGCACGCTGTACGCCGCGCCGTACTACTCGGGCGCCCGCGTCGTGTTCTACAACACGGCGCAGTACCAGACCGCCGGTGTCGCGGTGCCCACGACTCTCGACGAGTACGTGTCGAACGGCGTCGCGCTCGCCGAGGCGCTGCCCGGCGTCTCGGGCGTCTACTGGCCCGGCAAGGACTGGTACAACGCCCTGCCGTTCATCTGGGAGAACGGTGGCGAGATCGCGGTGCAGGATGCCGACGGCACCTGGGACGCGCAGTTCTCCAGCCCGGAGTCACAGGCCGGCCTCGCGCAGGTGCAGGAGCTGATGACCAAGGCCTCGCTCGCGCCGAAGGACGGCGACGAGACCGAGGCGTGGGTGCCGTTCCGCACCGAGCAGGCGGCGACCCTGTCGGTGCCGAGCTGGGCGTACTGGTCGATCGTCGCGGACGAGGACAAGAACGACACGGCGCTGACGAACTCGCTCGGTTACTTCGCGCTGCCGGGCAGCGACGGCGGTGCCGCACAGGTGTTCGCCGGCGGCTCCAACATCGGCATCGCGGCGAAGTCGCAGAACATCGACCTCGCCAAGAGTGCGCTCGAGATCATCCTGAGCGACGACTACCAGACGATCCTTGCTCAGAACGGTCTCGTCCCGGCGAAGACGTCGCTCGGCGATCAGGTCGCCGCCGCGACTCCCGAGCTGGCCGCCGTCATCGCCGAGTCCGCCGCGAACGCGAAGCTGACCCCGGCGTCGCCCAAGTGGGCCGACGTCGAGGCGAAGGGCCTGCTGCAGGACTTCTTCGTGAACCTTGCGAACGGCGGCGACCCGGAGTCACTGGCTGAAGAGCTCGACACGCAGATCGAGGACATCCTCAACGGCTGACCCGAAAGTCTTCGTGACATGACTCAGACTTTCTCGCCCCACGGCGCGGCAGCGCCACTGAAAAGCTGACGCCATCGCGTTCGACTCGTCGCTGTGCTCCTCGC
>NZ_JBASZT010000422.1:0-1606 GCF_049661145.1 Microbacterium sp. | reverse complement strand
GGTCGGCGCGGCCGGTCACGACGGCGACGGGGCATCCGCTTGCCTTGCGCTTGACGAGGTCGGATGCCGCCGCGAGCTCGTCCGCGACGCATGGGCGCGTGACGCGGAGCACCTTGCCCGCGGCATCCTGCTGCCCGCCGAGCTCCTCGAAGACGTGGACGCCCGCGGCGCCGATCGCGCAGTCGGTCTGGCCGTCGCGCCAGGCCCGCCCGAGCGTGTCGGAGACGATGACGCCGACACGTGCTCCCGTCCGCTCGCGAAGTCCCGCCGCGAGCGCCCGCGCGGAAGCGTCGGGGTCTTCGGGCAGCAGCAGGATCATCCCCTCGGGCACGTTGCTCGCGTCGACGCCCGCAGCGGCCGCGACGATGCCGAGGCGGCTCTCCACGATCCGCACCGATCCGGTCGCGTCCTCCGCGACGACGCGCACGCTCTCCCGCTCGATCGCGGCCGCGCGCTCGGACTCGGGCGCGAATCGGCCTTCGGCCTTCGAGACGATCTTCGAGGTCACGACGAGGATGTCGCCGTCGCGCAGCGTCCCGTCCGCCGCCGTTGTGATCAGGTCGACGAGGTCGTCGCCGCTCGAGATCTCCGGGATGCCGTGCAGCGCCCGGATCTGCAGCGTGGCCGCCGGTGTCATCGAGCCTCCTCCCCGTGCATGTCTGCCACACGACCATACGAGACGACACGAGAGTCCGGTGCCACCCACCCCGTCGCGAGCCGTTATGTTCCGCCCCGGCCGACAACATTCGCCCGGGCGAAACATAGCGGCTCGGGCGGAACGTAGCGGCTCGCGGGGGAAGCGTGACCGGGAGCAGCGCATACGCTGGGGAGCATGACCACACCCGGCCCAGTCACTCCGAGAGTCGTGCTGCTCGCGGGCGGCGTGGGGGGGTCGACCTTCGCCGTCGGGCTCCGAGACGAGTTGCTCGAGCGCGGCGGCGAGCTGACCGTCGTCTGCAACACGGGCGACGACCTGTGGCTCAGCGGCGTCCGCCTGCAGCCCGACGTCGACTCGATGCTCTACGGCCTGGCCGGCGTCAAGGACACGACAAAGGGCTGGGGTCGCGCGGGTGACTCCACCCGCGTCTCCGCCGAACTGCGCGCGTGGGGCGTCGGGTGGGACTGGTTCGAGCTCGGCGACCTCGACCTCGGCGCGCACCTGGCCCGCACCTCGTGGCTGCGCGACGGAGCGACCGTCACCGAGGCCGTCGCGCGACTGCAGCGCCGTTGGGAGCTCGGCGCGACCCTGTTGCCGATGACGGATGCCGAGGTCGACACCCATGTCGTCATCGACGGTCGATATATGCACTTTCAGGAATGGTGGACGCGCCACCGCGCTCGGCTCGAGCCGGAGCGCTTCGAGAACCCCGGCATCGCAGGCGCCGCACCCGCGGCCGGCGTGCGGGAAGCGATCGCGGGAGCGGATGCCGTGATCCTCGCGCCATCGAACCCGATCGTCTCGATCGGCCCGATCCTCACTGTCCCCGGCATCCGCGATGCCGTCGCCCACGCACCGGGCCGGGTCGTCGGCGTCTCGCCCATCATCGCCGGGGCGCCGGTGCGGGGGATGGCCGACGTGTGCCTGCGGGTGGCCGGCGTCGCCTGC
>NZ_JBASZT010000421.1:0-18881 GCF_049661145.1 Microbacterium sp. | reverse complement strand
CGCGCTTGACCGCACGGATGCGGCCGTGGCTGTCGAGCTGGCCGGTGGCCGACTGGAAGCGCAGGTTGAACAGCTCTTCCTTGGCCTTGCGCAGCTCCTCGACGAGGCGCTGGTCCTCGAACGTGTCCAGCTCGCTGGGTGCGAGCGTCTTGGTACCGACGGCCATTACGCGTCGCCCTCCTCGCGCTTGATGATGCGTGCCTTCAACGGCAGCTTGTGGATTGCCCGGGTGAGTGCCTCGCGAGCGAGCTGCTCGTTGACACCGGCGACCTCGAAGAGGACGCGACCCGGCTTGACGTTGGCGACCCACCACTCCGGCGAGCCCTTACCGGAGCCCATGCGGGTCTCGGCGGGCTTCTTGGTCAGCGGACGGTCGGGGTAGATGTTGATCCACACCTTGCCGCCACGCTTGATGTGACGCGTCATCGCGATACGAGCCGACTCGATCTGACGGTTCGTCACGTACGCGGGGGTCAGCGCCTGGATGCCGTAGTCGCCGAAGGAGACCTTCGTGCCGCCGGTGGCCTGACCCGAGCGTCCCGGGTGGTGCTGCTTGCGGTACTTGACCTTGCGGGGGATAAGCATTATGCCGATGCTCCTTCTGCGACGGGGGCCTCGCTACGGGGGCCACGACGACGGTCGCCGCGGTCGTCGCGACCACGGGGCGGCTTCGGTGCGTTGGCCTGCTCGCGCGCGAGCTCCTTGGCGGTCAGGTCGCCCTTGTAGATCCAGACCTTCACGCCGATGCGGCCGAACGTGGTCTTGGCCTCGTAGAAGCCGTAGTCGATGTTCGCGCGGAGCGTGTGCAGGGGCACTCGGCCTTCGCGGTAGAACTCCGAGCGGCTCATCTCGGCGCCGCCGAGACGGCCGGAGACCTGGATGCGGATGCCCTTGGCGCCGGCGCGCTGCGCGCCCTGCAGACCCTTGCGCATCGCGCGACGGAACGCCACACGTGCGGAGAGCTGCTCGGCGATGCCCTGGGCGACCAGCTGAGCGTCGGCCTCGGGGTTCTTGACCTCGAGGATGTTCAGCTGGATCTGCTTGCCGGTGAGCTTCTCGAGGTCGGCGCGGATGCGCTCGGCCTCGGCTCCCCGGCGGCCGATCACGATGCCCGGGCGGGCGGTGTGGATGTCGACGCGGACGCGATCACGCGTGCGCTCGATCTCGATGCCGCTGACACCTGCGCGGTCCAGCTGCGTCTGCAGGAGCTTACGGATCTTGATGTCCTCGGCCACGTAGTCGGCGTAACGCTGCCCCGGCTTGGTCGAGTCCGAGAACCAGCGCGACACGTGGTCCGTGGTGATGCCGAGGCGGAAGCCGTACGGGTTGACTTTCTGTCCCATTACTTGCTCGCCTTCTTCTTGGCAGTGGTCGCGGCATCCGTCAGCTCGGGCGTGGCCAGTTCGACCGTGATGTGACTCGTGCGCTTCTTGATCTGGAACGCGCGGCCCTGAGCACGGGGCTGGAAACGCTTGAGCGTCGTGCCCTCGTCGACGTACGCGTTGCGCACGTACAGGTCCTGCTCGTCCAGGTACTCGCCGTCCTTGTCCGCCTTCACGCGGGCGTTGGCGACAGCCGCGGCGACGAGCTTGTAGATCGGCTCGCTGGCGCTCTGGGGCGCGAACTTCAGGATGGCGAGTGCCTCCTGCGCCTGCTTGCCCTTGATGAGCGCGACGACACGACGAGCCTTCTGAGGGGTCACGCGAATGTGCTTGACGCGTGCGATGGAATCCACCATGTCTCTCCTCCTCCAGTCCTCTCCAGGATCGCCACCGCGTCAGCGGCGGCGGCCCTTCTTGTCGTCCTTCACGTGGCCGCGGAAGGTGCGGGTGGGCGCGAACTCGCCCAGCTTGTGGCCGACCATGGTCTCGGACACGAACACGGGGATGTGCTTGCGTCCGTCGTGCACGGCGATGGTGTGACCCAGCATGGCCGGGATGATCATCGAACGGCGCGACCAGGTCTTGATGACGTTCTTGGTGCCGGCTTCGTTCTGCGAGGCGACCTTGCGAAGCAGGTGCTCATCGACGAAGGGGCCCTTCTTAAGACTGCGAGGCATCTTCCTCTACTCCTACTTGCGCTTCTTGCCGGCGTTGCGTCGGCGGACGATGTACTTGTCGCTCTCCTTGTTGGGATGCCGGGTGCGACCCTCGGCCTGACCCCAAGGAGAGACGGGGTGACGTCCACCGGACGTCTTGCCCTCACCACCACCGTGCGGGTGGTCGACCGGGTTCATCGCGACACCACGGACGGTCGGTCGCACGCCCTTCCAGCGCTTGCGGCCGGCCTTGCCCCAGTTGATGTTCGACTGCTCGGCGTTGCCGACCTCGCCGATCGTCGCGCGGCAGCGCGCGTCGACGTTGCGGATCTCGCCGGAGGGCAGCCGCAGCTGGGCGTACGGGCCGTCCTTCGCGACGAGGCGGACGCTCGCGCCGGCCGAGCGCGCCAGCTTCGCACCGCCGCCGGGGCGGAGCTCGATGGCGTGGATGACGGTACCGGTCGGGATGTTCTTCAGGGGCAGGTTGTTGCCGGGCTTGATGTCGGCCGACGAACCGGACTCGACGATGTCGCCCTGCTGCAGCTTGTTCGGCGCGAGGATGTAGCGCTTCTCGCCGTCGACGTAGTGCAGCAACGCGATGCGCGCCGTGCGGTTGGGATCGTACTCGATGTGCGCGACCTTGGCGTCCACGCCATCCTTGTCGTTGCGACGGAAGTCGATGACGCGGTACTGACGCTTGTGACCGCCACCGATGTGACGCGTCGTGATGCGGCCCTGGTTGTTGCGGCCGCCGGTCTTGGCGAGCGGACGCAGCAGCGACTTCTCCGGGGTCGACCTCGTGATCTCGGCGAAGTCGGCCACCGACGAACCGCGACGACCCGGGGTCGTGGGCTTGTACTTGCGAATAGCCATGTTCTGTCCTCTTCTATCCCAGCGGTCAGCCGACGGCCGTGAAGATGTCGATGGTGCCCGAGCGGAGCGTGACGATGGCGCGCTTGGTGTCCTTGCGCTTACCGGTGCCGAAGCGGGTGCGGCGGGACTTGCCCGAGCGGTTGAGCGTGTTGACCGCGGCGACCTTGACGCCGAAGATCTTCTCGATCGCGAGCTTGATCTCGGTCTTGGTCGCGCGGGGGTCCACGAGGAACGTGTACTTGCCCTCGTCGATGAGCCCGTAGCTCTTCTCCGACACGACCGGCTTCAGGATGATGTCGCGCGGGTCCTTGTTGACGCTGACGGTGCTCATGCCGAGACCTCCTCGGTGGCGGCGCTCTTGGACGAAACAAACGCGTCGTAGGCGGCCTTGGTGAAGACGATGTCGTCGGAGACGAGCACGTCGTAGGCGTTGAGCTGACCGGTCTCGATCACGTTGACGTAACCGAGGTTGCGGACGCTCTTGACGGTCAGCTCGTCGTCGCGGCCGGTGACCACGAGGACGTTCTTGACCGCGCCGAGACCGGCGAGCACGGCGGCAGCGGCCTTGGTCGAGGGGGCGCCGTCGATGCCGAACGAGTCGACGACGTGCAGGCGGCCACCGCGAGCGCGGTCGCTGAGCGCGCCCAGCAGAGCTGCGGCGATCATCTTCTTGGGGGTGCGCTGCGCGTAATCACGCGGCTTCGGGCCGTGAACGATGCCACCGCCGGTCATGTGCGGCGCGCGGATCGAGCCCTGACGGGCGTTACCCGTGCCCTTCTGCTTGAAGGGCTTGCGGCCGGCGCCGGAGACCTCGCCGCGACGCTTGGTCGAGTGCGTGCCCTGGCGAGCCGCCGCGAGCTGCGCGACGACGACCTGGTGGATGAGGGGGATGTTCGTCTTGACGTCGAACAGAGCGGCGGGCAGCTCCACGGAGCCGGCCTTCTCACCGCCTGCCGTCACGACATCGAGCGCGAGATTGGAGTCAGCCATGTTCAGGCACCCTTCACTGCGTTGCGGACGTAGACGATGCGGCCACGCGCTCCGGGGACGGCGCCCTTGACGAGCAGCAGACCCTTCTCGGCGTCGACGGCGTGCACCGTGAGGTTGAGGACGGTCACGCGCTCGCCGCCCATACGGCCGGCCATGCGCATGCCCTTGAAGACGCGGCTCGGGGTCGACGAGGCGCCGATCGAACCGGGCTTGCGGTGGTTGCGGTGTGCACCGTGCGAGGCGGAGACACCCTTGAAGTTGTGGCGCTTCATGACACCCGCGGTGCCCTTGCCCTTGCTGGTGCCGACGACGTCGACCAGCTGGCCGGCCTCGAAGGTGCCGTCCACGGTGAGCTCCTGACCGAGTGAGTAGTCAGCGGCATCCGCGGTGCGCACCTCGGTGAGGTGACGGCGAGGGGTGACCCCGGCGGCCTCGAAGTGGGCCGTGAGGGGCTTGTTGACCTTGCGCGGGTCGATCTGGCCGTAGGCGATCTGCACGGCGTTGTAGCCGTCGCGCTCCGGCGTGCGCACCTGGGTGACGACGTTCGGGGCGACCTCGATGACGGTGACGGGAACGAGCTTGCCGTTCTCGTCCCAGACCTGGGTCATGCCCAGCTTCGTGCCGAGCAGGCCCTTGGAGACCTTTTCGTTGACGTGTGCCATGACCGGGACCTCAGAGCTTGATCTCGATGTTGACATCGGCCGGGAGGTCGAGACGCATCAGCGAGTCGACGGCCTTGGGCGTCGGGTCGATGATGTCGATGAGGCGCTTGTGGGTGCGCATCTCGAAGTGCTCGCGGCTGTCCTTGTACTTGTGGGGCGACCGGATGACGCACACGACGTTCTTCTCGGTCGGGAGGGGCACGGGGCCCACGACCGTCGCGCCCGCACGGGTCACGGTGTCGACGATCTTGCGCGCCGAGGTGTCGATGACCTCATGGTCGTACGACTTCAGGCGAATGCGGATCTTCTGTCCCGCCATTGTCTGCTCACTCTCTTTCTCGCGTCATACCTCTCGGGCATCGGACGCACGGTGGTGCTCTCGCACCGGATGCTGCACCGCTGTTCTCATGTCAACCCGCGCGCGGACGCACGGCACCCAACTGAACGGTGGGTGGATGTCTGTTCTGCTGCCCGCGGCCTAGACGCTGGCTGTCGCCGGTCTATGCACTGCCCTGGCAGTGATCCCGCAGCGCGCAGTTCTTGTCGGATCCGCGCGCGCAGGAATGTGGAACCTGACTAGCTTACGTGACGCCCGGGCGTGTCGCAAACCCGGGCGTGTCGCGCCCTGCTCGTGTCATCCGTACCGTCGAGCTACCCGCGCAGCACCGCCGCGGCCTGCTGGTCGGGACCGCGGTGCGGACCCCGACGGCGTGGTTCAGCAGTCGCTTCAGCACAGTGTCGGGGCCAGTGACTGTGCCCCAGCGACCGCTGAACGCGTGAGGCGGGGTCCGTGATTGTGCCCGCCGGTCGTTTCCGCTGAATGGTCACATCTTGATGCTCCCTGAGCATCAAGATGTGACCATTGCCAGCCGACAGCCTCCGGGGCCACCACGAGGCAGAGCTCATCCACAAGAATGTGGACGCACCGCGGAGGCACCAAGATGGATACCCTCTATCGTCAAATCCGACGACAGCGAGGTCTGTGGGCACGGAGAGCTCACTTCGTGAGCGGATTCCAAGGGGGTCGCCTGCGCGGCGTCAACACCCACGGGCAATACCGTAGACGATATGCCGCGCGCCGTCCCCGTCCCCCACACTCTCGCGCATACGCCCGCGGTCGCGCGGCGTCTGAGCGATCGGGCCGCGCGTGCATGGGAGATCGGGTGGACCGCCGCGGTCCTCGTCGTCATCGTGACGAGCATGACGATGGGCGCGGCCCTCGACCACCCGTTCCTGACGCTCATCGGCTTAGCGAGCGTCGCCGCCTCCTCAGCGCTGACGATCGCGGTGTCCCCGACGGACGGTTCCCTCATTCTCAGCGTCGCACCCGGGATGCTCCTGCTCGGCGTGTCGGCGACCGAGACGGCGCTCGCGCTCGGCATCTGGACCGCCGCATACTTCGTCGGTGCGGTGGTGCGGCTGCGACAGGTCGGCGATGCGGCGGAGCTGACCGCCTACATGGTCGGTGCCGCGTTCGTGACGATCCCCGTCTGGCTGTGGTTCGAGTCGCGCGGCGTCCCATGGGTACTCTCGGTTCCGGCGTCGGTCGCGCTCTACGTGCTCGTGCGGATGACCATCTCGGTGATCCGCCAGTCCATCGTCACCACCCTGGGGCTGCGCCGGGTGATCGGCGACATCCTGGTATCGCGCGCACTGCTGACCTGGGTCATCGTCTCGGCGGTGACCATCGCGGCGCTGTGGCTCATGCACGCCGCCTCCAGCGCCGCGGGCGACGGGCCGGAGGGGGCGGCGTTCGGCGGCGTGGTCGCCCTCATGGTGCTCGGCAGCGGTGCGTTCACCGCCGGCATCCTCCGAGAACTCAATCTGTCGGCGCGTCGATTGAAGGGGACGCTCCGGGCGGCCGTCGCGCTGCCGTGGGAGACTGAGACGCCGATCGACGAGCACGCGCTCGCGTTCGCCCGGCGCGCGCTGCCCCGCTACACCATCGAGCTCCGCGAGACGGTGGGACGCAACAGCAACGAGATCGTCACACCGCTCACCGACGGCTACCTCGTCGCGCGCCGCGGCGCGGCACAGGCGCCGTTCCTCGTGCGCGACCAGCGCGTGCTCGAGGCGATCGCCCACATCGCCGACACCATGGCTGCCGCCAGGCGCGAGCGCGAGAGTCTCGAACGCGCCGCGGCGACCGACGAACTGACAGGGCTCCCGAACTACCGCGGGTTCTACAAGCTCCTCGAGCGGTCCGCCCGGCGCGGCGCGGACACGCCTGGCCTCGCGATCGTGTACGTCGACATCGACGGCTTCAAAGAAGTCAACGATCGCTACGGCCATGAAGCCGGGAACGTCGTGCTGCGGACGATCGCCACACGCATGCAGGCCGCGCTCATCCCCGACCGGGAGACCATCGCCCGCATCGGCGGCGACGAGTTCGCCCTGATCATCGACGACGCCGACGATGAAGAGACGGCGCGGGCGCGGGCGGACGAGATCCTCCGCGCGGCGAGCGCACCGGTTCTCGTCGGGACGACCGTCATGGCCGTGGCGCTGTCGTCCGGCGTGGCCTTCTCCGGAGCCGACCGCGCCGACCTCGGCGGACTCCTCGCCGCGGCCGACTCACGGATGTACGCCACACGCGGCCGCTCCCTGGCCGCTCCCATCGCGCTCATCGACGACACCGCATCCGTCCCCGTCATCCACCCGGGGGGTGATGTCGTGGAGCTCGTGACCGCGATCGCCGCGGCGATCCGCGAGCGTCGCCTCACTCTCGTGTATCAGCCGATCGTCGACCGCGTCGAAGACCGCATCATCGCCTTGGAAGCGCTGGTGCGCCCCGGCGAGCCCCAACTGCGGGGACTGTCCGCCGACGTCATCGTCCACGAGGCGCGTCGCCTCGACCTGCTGACCGCGCTCAGCACGCACGTGTTGACGACGGCTGTCGCCGACCTGCGACGCTTCCATGCCGTCGTGCCCGACCTCGTGGATGTCCACGTCAACATCGACGTGGAACAGCTCACCGATCCGGTCTTCGTGGAGACGTTGCGCGAGCAGGTCTGCGGCAGCGGCATCGTCGTCACCCTCGAGCTCAGCGAGTCGTCCCTGAACCGGACCTCCGACAAGACCCGCGCCGCCGTCGCCACCCTGCGCGACGAGGCCGGAGTCCGCGTCGCCCTCGATGACTTCGGGCAGCAGTTCTCAACGCTGCTGTCGATCGTCGAGAATCCGATCGACGTGCTGAAGATCGACAAGGCACTCCCCCGCGACCTCCCGGCCCCCCGGTCGCGGGTCGTCATGCGTTCGATGGCGACGCTCGCGCGCAGCCTCGACGTGCAGATGGTCGTGGAGGGCGTCGAGAGCGACGAGATGTACGACGAACTCGTCGGGGTCGGCGTCCGCTACATGCAGGGCTACCGCTTCGGTGCGGCGCTGTCGGCCGAGCTCATGGCGGCGCGGCTCGAGCGCAGCGGCCTGCGCGCGTACACCGAGTGAGCCTCGCGTCACTCCCCGTCCAGCAGCGACGAGATCTCAGCCTGCGTCAGCACACGCCACGGCGAATCCCCCGGGTCGAGCTGTCCGGCCGCGGGATTGTCATCCTGTGTCCACCAGCGCGCCTCGTAAGCGATCCCGCCGAGCATGACTCGATCGCCCCCCGAGTACGCCTCGGTCGAGACCCACGACGGATAGAAGTCATCGGGCAGGCTCAGGGTCGGCACCGGTGTCTCCCCCTGCAGCACCGGGCCGATGAGCCGCCACGGGTTGTCCAGGATCGCGACGGAGGGGTCGTCGGGCTGCGTGCCCATCGTCCACCACATCGCGACATAGACGTTGCGTCGCCACACGACGCGGGTATCGACCGGATAGGAAGCCTCGGCATCCCAGATCGGGTACGGGCTCGTCGCGGCATGGTCGACGATGTCCTCAGGGCGCAGCGTGGCCGGCGGCGACGCCGTGGCCGCTTGGTCGGGAGTGCCGGTGAAGCCGTCGCCGAGGATCGCCGCGAACGTCTCGTCCCCCTGGGGGAAACCGCTGCACGAATCGGATACGACCGTCAGATCGACGTACGCCGCAGAGCACGGGCGGTCACGGTTCGCCGACCACATCGACACGCGTCCGATGCCGTGTTCGAGGGCGAACGCGTTCAGCTTCCGCGCGTCGTCGAGCGTGAAGACCTCCGTGACGACGTCGTTCTGGCCGGCCATCGGCGTCGCCCCGACCATCCGCCACGCGGTCTGACCCCCGACCGGTGCTCCGGCATCCGCGTAGACCGCCATCAGCTGACGGTGCGTGCCCTCGAGCGCGGGGACGACGAGGTCGGCCATATCGTCGGCATCCGCGCCGAAGTTCATCGTCATCGCGTTGATACCGGCCACCGTGGCGCCGGCGTCCACGAAGGCCTGCAGGACGGCCACCCCATCGGCGGTCAGGCCATCCGCCGCGACGGGCAGCGTGAGCCACACCTGCAGCGGAGCATCGCCGGCATCGATCTGCTCCCGCTGGATCTGCGCGACCGCCTCCGCGCGGCGCTCGGCTGCCGCCGTGTCGGTGAGCGCTTCGCCCTCGATGTCGAGGTCGATCGTCGTCAGGTGATAGCGGTCGGTGATCGCTCGGTACTGTCCCGCGAGGTCGTCGACACTCCCGCAGGCGACCGAGAGGTCGGTGTTGAGCAGTCCGCCGAACGACACGATGACATCTCCGCCGGCCTGGCGGAGTCGCGCGATGCGACGATCCAGATCGAGGTCGGTCTGCGCGGCCTCGAGGGTGTAGTGCGTGCCCCACGTGGGTGTGCACTCGTCAGGAGTGGCGGCGACGACGAATCCCAGGACGACGTTGCGACCCACCTCGTCGGTGGCGGTCTCGAATGCGTACTCGGGTGTGGCCGTCGCATCGACGTAGCTCGCGTACCAGGGGGCTCTCGCCTGCGCGAGCTGGTTGTCCTGCCACCAACGAAACCCCCAGACGCCGCCGACGACCAGAGCGACGACGACCGCCACCACGAGCGCCAGACGCACGATGGACAACCGGCGACCCGGGAACCTCTTCGACATGTGCGGTCTATCCCTCAGCGCGGGCTGACCCGACGCCGCAGATCGTTCTTGCGGGTGACGTCGCGGCCGAGGCGCCGGTCTCCGTGATACAGGATCCCGGCCCAGTCGACCGGCTTCGGCTCGCGCGGCACGGGCGCTCCCTTCTTCTCGCGTCGCGGCTTCACGGGGACGTAGAGCCAATCGACGACGCCGAGGAACATGTCGACGATCGAGTTCCGGATGCCGATGTACGCGACGAGAGCCCACCCGCACAGCAACGCGTTGATCGCGGCGAACGCCGCATTGCCCCAGTTCTGGGCACCGACGTTGCGCCAGACCGTGAGGATCGAGAACGCCACGATGACATACGGGACGAACACGAACAGGCCGGGCGCGACCGTCCGGTCGCGCACCTTCGGCGTGCGCGCGAACGGGATCTTCGCGTTTGTGAGCGCCTGCTGGATCGACTTCAGGACGCCCGCGATGTTGACGGCGAGCAGCACCAGATTGAAGCCGTAGATACGGAACACGTCGCTGCCGCGGTGTCCGCTCTCACGCAGGTCCGACGCCATGCAGAGGAAATAGGGGGCGGCGGCGGCGACCACCCACGGGCTCAGCAGACGGCTGTCGTAGGGATAGGCGAGCAGGAACACGAGACCGAGACTCGCCCAGGCGATGGATGCCATGTAGTTGACCCGCAGCATGACCTCGCGGTGCAGGATCCGATCACGGCGGAAGCGTCGCTCGCTCAGCTGCCTCGAGAGCTTCGGCAGGATGAGCAGCCCACCGTTCGCCCAGCGGCGGCGCTGCACGACGAGCGAGCCGAAGTCCGGCGGCGTCGCACTGTAGCTCAACCGCTCCGGGTAGTTGACGAGCGTCCAGCCGTGAGTGCCGAGGTCGACGCTCGACTCGGTGTCCTCGATGACCGTCCTGTCCTGAATATAGGTGGAGATCTCGTAGCCGGCGACGGTCTGACGTTCGACGATGTCCTCGAGGGCGCGGCGACGGATCACGGCGTTGGCGCCGACCCAGAACGTCGCGTTGTAGTAGGTCATCCCCTGGTGGAGGATGTGCTGAATATCGGTCGTCGCCCCGGCGATGCGCTCGATGCGGCTCGGTGCGCCCCGGTAGGACGAGTACGGCGTCTGGGTGACCGCGACGCGCTCATTGCCGGGCTCCTCGAGCAGATGGACCAGGCGCATGCAGTAGTCGCGCAGCAGCATCGAGTCGGCGTCGAGGGTGAGCAGGTACTCGCTGTCCGGGACGTCGAGCGCGGCCGGCTCGTCGGCGGCGGCCGCAACGAGCGCGACGCCGTCGGCCGTCGCCTCCTCCTTCCAGCGGGCACCCATGAGCGAGATGTACGCGTTCAGGTTCATCGCCTTGTTGGCCTCGTGCGACAGCGACGCGAATCGCTTGCGCTCGAACGATTCCACCTCGGCCGTGAAGATCCGCACGAGCCGTTCCTGCAGTTGGCGGACCCGCTCCGGTGTCGGCGCCTCGTGCTGCGCGAGCGCGCCGTCCAGGGCGATCGTCGTCAATCGCAGATCACCGGCGAGCCCGCCCAGCACACGGTCGACATAGAACGCGTCCATGTGGTCGGCGATGACCCGCCCGCGCGCCCGCTCCTCGAGCCAGTCAGCGGCATACCGGTAGTCGTCGGCGATGCGCTGCAGCACCTCGGCGGGAACGGCATCCTTTCCGGCCAGGGCTTCCCGCAGGTCACGGAGGCCGTCCGTGACGCGGACCCGGGGCTCTTCCAGGGCTGCCATGACGAGGGCGGGGAGCGCCCGCGCCGATTCCAGCAGCTGGATGTTCTCGCGGTCGGAGGGCTGCGGCGGATCATCGATCAGCAGAACGATCCGCTTCCGCGGGAACTCCTGCAGCGCGGCGGACCACACCGTCTTGCTGACGACGTCCGGCTCTTCGCGGTACGACGGGATGAGCACGGTGACCGCGCGCTCGACGCCGTCATCGAAGTGCGCCTCGAGGAGGCCGCGCGGCACGCGCTGGTGGTCGCGGAACCGGTAGAGGGCGCCCTGACGCGCCATCAGGTACATCAGCGCCGAGAAGGTCAGGAAGGTCACGACGAGCAGGTACGAGATGGCTTCCAGCACGAATCGCAACGTCTGGGCGTGACCCTCGATGAACTCGCGGACGACGGTCGTGATGACGTACATCAGCCACGCGAGGATCGTCACGATGATCGCGATGCGGCCCCAAACGATCTTCGACGTCGACGGTCGCTGGTGTAGGATCGCCATCGGCGCCGTCTTCCGCTCAGCGCCCCACTGCCGTCGCGGAGCCCGAACAACGGTCTCGTCGGTCATTCCCACCCCCGACCGTTCATCCTAGCTTTTTCAGGGGCGCTGCCGCGCCGCGAAGTGCGCCAGCGCGACGGGGGCACCCGGGGCGGCCGGTAGCGTGGTGGGGTGACTGCGCCCTCCCCCGCCCCGCCGCGCGACGCGCCGCGGCCGCTGTGGCGGCGCATCACCGGCAGCGCCTGGTTCCACCTCGTCGCCGCCTTCGTCGTCTTCGGGCTGATCCTCTCCTTCGTGGCCAAACCGTACGTCGTGCCCAGCGGCTCGATGGAGCAGACGCTGATCCCGGGCGACCGCATCCTCGTGAACCGGCTCGCGTTCGTGGGCGGTGGCCCTCACACCGGCGATGTCGTCGTGTTCGACGCGGACGAGACGTGGAACACCGGGTCGCCGGCATCCGTCGATCCCCTGCGGGCCGCGCTGCGCTGGGTGGGAGAGGTCACCGGCTTCGGTCCCTCGGGCCCGCACACCCTCGTCAAGCGTGTGATCGCCGCATCCGGTCAGACCGTCGAGTGCTGCGACCAGCAGGGCCGGGTCATCGTCGACGGCGATCCCATCGACGAACCCTACGTGTACGAGGACTTCCCCTTCACCCCGGGCGTGCTCGACTGCACCACCGCGCCGCGTTCGCAGCGCTGCTTCGACGAGGTCACGGTTCCCGACAACAGCTACCTCGTGCTCGGCGATCATCGCTCCAACTCCTCGGACTCCGCGGCACGATGCCGAGCACCCGACGCCGACGCCACGTGCTGGCGATGGGCGCAGCAGGGCGACGTCGTGGGCAGAGCCCTCGTGATCCTCTGGCCGATCGGCCGATGGAGCGGTCTCTGAGCGTCAGGCGAGGGCCGGGCGACACGACGGAAGGGCCGGGACGTGAGGTCCCGGCCCTTCCCTCGAGCTGTTGCTACTTGTTTCCGATCACGCCGTCCACGGCGTTGCGGGCACTGTCGATGTGCCCGTCGAACTGGTCCGGCGCCACCTTCTTGACGAAGTCGGCGGCGGCATCCAGCACGTTGTCGCTGATGTCCTCGGCCTGGTCGCTCTTGAGGACGCCGTCGATCTTGCTCTTGTTCTGCTCCAGGAACTCCTTGCCCTGGTTGACGATGTCGTCGATACCCATTGACCACTCCTTCTGCCCTCGCGGGCGATAGCGCTGCCCGTGCGGGCTCAGCCCTATTGTGGCCCTGCGACGGCGCCAGCGGAAGCCGAAGACCCCCGGAAGATGAACTCCCCGGGGGTCTTCGTCGTGGTGCGAGATGGTTTCGATACGCGCCGCTACGCGGCGCTACTCAACCACCGGTGAGCGGGCGAAGGTTTCGATACGCCGCGCACAGGCGCGCGGCTACTCAACCTGAGCCGCAGCCGCATCAACTTCGCTACGCGAAGATTGATCCGGCTCGGCTCACTTGATGATCTTGGTCACCGTGCCGGCGCCGACGGTGCGGCCACCCTCACGGATCGCGAAGCCGAGGCCCTCTTCCATGGCGATCGGCTGGATGAGCTCGACCGACATCTCCGTGGTGTCGCCGGGCATGACCATCTCGGTGCCCTCGGGCAGCGTGATGACGCCGGTGACGTCCGTGGTGCGGAAGTAGAACTGCGGGCGGTAGTTCGTGAAGAACGGGTTGTGACGGCCACCCTCCTCCTTGGAGAGGATGTACGCCGTGCCCTCGAACACCGTGTGCGGGGTGACTGAGCCGGGCTTGGCGACGACCTGGCCGCGCTCGACGTCGTCACGCTTGGTGCCGCGCAGGAGCAGACCACAGTTCTCGCCGGCCCAGGCCTCGTCGAGCTGCTTGTGGAACATCTCGATACCCGTGACGATCGTCTTCTGCGTCGGACGGATGCCGACGATCTCGACCTCGGAGTTGATCGCCAGCGTGCCGCGCTCGGCGCGACCGGTGACGACGGTGCCGCGACCGGTGATCGTGAAGACGTCCTCGATCGGCATGAGGAACGGCTTGTCCTTGTCGCGCACCGGGTCGGGGATGGACTCGTCGACGGCCTCCATGAGCTCGACGATCGAGTCGACCCACTTCTCGTCGCCCTCGAGCGCCTTCAGACCCGAGACGCGGACGACCGGCGCGTTGTCGCCGTCGAAGTCCTGCGAGCTGAGCAGTTCACGGACCTCGAGCTCGACGAGCTCCAGGATCTCCTCGTCGTCGACCATGTCGGCCTTGTTCAGCGCGACCAGCAGGTAGGGCACGCCGACCTGCTTGGCCAGCAGGACGTGCTCACGCGTCTGCGCCATGGGGCCGTCGGTGGCCGCCACAACGAGGATCGCACCATCCATCTGGGCGGCACCGGTGATCATGTTCTTGATGTAGTCGGCGTGACCGGGCGCGTCGACGTGCGCGTAATGACGCTTGGGGGTCTCGTACTCGACGTGCGAGATGTTGATCGTGATGCCACGCTGACGCTCTTCGGGAGCGGAGTCGATCGACGCGAAGTCACGCTTCACGTTGGTCGCCGACGGGTACTTGTCGGCGAGCACCTTCGAGATGGCAGCGGTGAGCGTGGTCTTGCCGTGGTCGACGTGACCGATCGTTCCGATGTTGACGTGCGGCTTGGTCCGCTCGAACTTGGCCTTGGCCACTGGGTCCTCCTCAGGACATTCGTGTAGAGGTTCCGGGCGCTGGATTGCGACCGGTGCTCTACGGGGATGGTGTCAGTGTAGTTGACGGTTCTGTATTCAGTTTGGGTGCCGGTGATCTCGATGCACCCGCCTTCGGCGGGCACTCGATCACCGGTTGACGGCGGGTGGATGCCGGGGGTGATGCCCCCGGCATCCGTTCACTCGCCCTTGTTCTTCTGGACGATCTCGTCGGCGACGGCCTTGGGGACCTCGGCGTACGAGTCGAACTCCATCGAGTACACGGCCCGGCCCGAGGTCTTCGAGCGCAGGTCGCCGATGTAGCCGAACATCTCCGACAGCGGGACGAGGGCACGCACGACCTTGACGCCCGCGGCATCCTCCATGGACTGGATCTGCCCGCGACGCGAGTTCAGGTCGCCGATGACGTCGCCCATGTACTCCTCGGGAGTGCGGACCTCGACGCTCATCAGCGGCTCGAGGATCGTCGGGTGCGCCTTGCGGACGGCCTCCTTGAAGCCCATGGATCCTGCGATCTTGAACGCCATCTCGGACGAGTCGACGTCGTGGCTCGCACCGTCGAGGAGGATCGCCTTGACGCCCACCATGGGATAGCCGGCGAGCACGCCGACGTTCATGGCGTCCTGGAAGCCCTGGTTGGTCGGCTCGATGTACTCGCGCGGGATGCGGCCACCGGTGACCTTGTTCTCGAACTCGTACGTCTTGTCGGCCGTGACCTCGAGCGGCTCGATCGCGAACTGGATCTTCGCGAACTGACCCGACCCACCGGTCTGCTTCTTGTGCGTGTAGTCGTGACGCTCGACGGCCTTCTTGATCGTCTCGCGATACGCGACCTGCGGCTTTCCGACGTTGGCCTCGACCTTGAACTCGCGCTTCATGCGGTCCACGAGGATGTCGAGGTGCAGCTCACCCATGCCCTTGATGACGGTCTGACCGGTCTCGGGGTTGAGCTCGGTGCGGAACGTCGGGTCCTCTTCGGCGAGCTTCTGGATCGCGGTGCCCAGCTTCTCCTGGTCGGCCTTGGTCTTCGGCTCGATCGCGACCTCGATGACGGGCTCGGGGAAGGTCATCGATTCGAGCACGACGGGCGCGTTGACATCGGCGAGGGTGTCACCGGTGGTGGTGTCCTTCAGGCCGATGACGGCGTAGATGTTGCCCGCCGTGACCGAGTCGACCGGGTTCTCCTTGTTGGCGTGCATCTGGAAGATCTTTCCGATGCGCTCCTTCTTGCCCTTGGTCGAGTTGATGACCTGAGCACCCGAGTCGAGGTGACCCGAGTAGACGCGGATGTAGGTCAGCCGGCCGAAGAACGGGTGCACCGCGACCTTGAACGCGAGGGCCGCGAACGGGTCGTTCGCGTCGGGGTGACGCTCGATGATCTTCTCTTCGTCCTTGGGGTCGTGCGCCTCGATGGCGGGCACGTCCAGGGGCGATGGCAGGTAGTCCACGACCGCGTCGAGCATCGGCTGCACGCCGCGGTTCTTGAACGCCGAGCCGCAGAGGACGGGGTACAGCTCGCCCGTGACGGTGAGCTTACGGATGGCGCCCTTGATCTCGTCGAGCGTGAGCTCCTCGCCGCCGAAGTACTTCTCCAGCAGCTCCTCATCGCTCTCGGCCACCGTCTCCAGCAGCTTCTCGCGGTACTCCGCGGCGCGGTCGGCGAGGTCGGCGGGGATCTCCTGCACCTCATACTTGGCACCCATCGTGACATCGCCCTTGGCGTCGCCGGGCCAGACGAGCGCCCGCATCTGGACGAGGTCGATGACGCCGACGAAGTCGTTCTCGGCGCCGATCGGCAGCTGCAGCACGAGCGGCTTCGCGCCCAGGCGGCCCACGATGGTGTCGACCGTGAAGTAGAAGTCGGCGCCCAGCTTGTCCATCTTGTTGACGAAGCAGATGCGCGGCACGTCGTACTTGTCGGCCTGACGCCACACCGTCTCGGACTGCGGCTCGACGCCCTCTTTGCCGTCGAAGACGGCGACCGCGCCGTCGAGGACGCGCAGCGACCGCTCCACCTCGACCGTGAAGTCGACGTGACCGGGGGTGTCGATGATGTTGATCTGGTGCTTGTTCCAGAAGCAGGTCACGGCGGCAGACGTGATCGTGATGCCGCGCTCCTTCTCCTGCTCCATCCAGTCCGTCGTCGAGGCACCGTCGTGAGTCTCGCCCAGCTTGTGATTGACGCCCGTGTAGAACAGGATGCGCTCGGTCGTCGTCGTCTTGCCGGCATCGATGTGCGCCATGATGCCGATGTTGCGGACCTTGTTGAGGTCGGTGAGCACTTCTTGTGCCACGGGGGTGTTCCTCTCGGTGATCGAGTGCCGCGCCGGAGGCGCGGTGTATCGAGGGCAGTGTGCACGATGACGCGGCCGCGACACTACCCAGGTGATTGAGCAGCGGCGCAGCCGCGTATCGAAATCACCAGCGGTAGTGGGCGAAAGCGCGGTTGCTCTCGGCCATCTTGTGGGTGTCCTCGCGACGCTTGACCGCGGCACCGAGGCCATTGGAGGCGTCGAGGATCTCGTTCTGCAGCCGCTCGGTCATCGTCTTCTCACGACGGCCCTTCGCGTAGCTCACGAGCCAGCGCAGCGCCAGCGTGTTCGCGCGGTGCGGCTTGACCTCGACCGGCACCTGGTAGGTCGAGCCACCGACGCGGCGGCTCTTGACCTCGAGGGTGGGACGGACGTTGTCGAGGGCCTTCTTGAGCGTGGCCACGGCATCCTGCCCGTTCTTGGCCTCGACGCCCTTCAGGGCGTTGTAGACGATGGCCTCGGCGATCGACTTCTTGCCGTCGACGAGGATCTTGTTCACCAGCTGGGTGACGATCGGAGCACCGTAGACCGGGTCGTTGACGACGAGGCGGCGGGGTGCGGGTCCCTTGCGAGGCATCTCACTCAGCCTTTCTTGGCGCCGTAGCGACTACGGGCCTGCTTGCGGTTCTTGACGGCCTGGGTGTCCAGGGCGCCGCGAACGATCTTGTAGCGGACACCGGGGAGGTCCTTGACACGACCGCCGCGGACGAGCACGAGCGAGTGCTCCTGCAGGTTGTGGCCCTCGCCGGGGATGTAGGCGGTGACCTCGGTGCCGTTGCGGAGCTTGACTCGGGCGACCTTGCGCATGGCCGAGTTCGGCTTCTTGGGCGTGGTCGTGTAGACACGGGTGCAGACACCCGCCTGCTGCGGGTTCGCCTTCAGAGCGGGCGCCTTGGTCTTCGAGACCTTGGGCGAGCGTCCCTTGCGAACCAACTGCTGAATGGTTGGCACGTTCTCTCCTCGTTGTGCTGCGCTTCGCTCGGAGCTTCGGGCTCGTGCTCGGGCTTCGGGCTCGGCGCAGGTGCTGCACGGTGACAGCGATGGTGGTTTCACCACAGATCCACCGGCGCGGCTGTGCGCCGCGATTGGGTGTGGTGGATATGCCGTGGGGGTGGCCTGTTCGCAGACCGGTCCCTGCGGTGCGGCTCGCGGTGGTCTGCAGAGCCGAGGCACAGCAGACGGCACGCGAGAGCGCACACCCGGTCAATACTACGCCGTATGACGCGCCCGGGCAAACGGGCGGTGGGGAAAGGCGCGTTGCGCTGCGGCGCGGGACTCGCACGAGACAATCGCGGCTCTGATTCAGAGTATTCACAAACTTGTGAAACGAGCGTAGCGTGCCGATCATGACCACAGTCATCTCCACGAGCGGCCTGCACAAGCGCTATGGCCGCGTCCACGCCCTCGACGGACTCGACCTGACCGTCGATCAGGGGCAGGTGCACGGCTTTCTCGGACCCAACGGCGCCGGCAAGTCCACGACCATCCGCATCCTGCTGGGCCTCGCCCGGCCGACCGGCGGATCGGCGCAGGTCTTCGGCGCCGATCCGTGGCGGGATGCCGCGGACCTCCACCGCCGTATCGCGTACGTCCCCGGCGACGTCTCGCTCTGGCCCAATCTCTCCGGTGGTGAGGCCATCGACCTGCTCGCCCGGCTGCACGGCGACGGACACGGCCCGCATTACGCAGCATCCAAGGAGCGCCTGCTGTCGACGTTCCAGCTCGACCCGCGCACGAAGGGGCGGGCGTACTCGAAGGGCAATCGGCAGAAGGTCGCGCTCGTCGCCGCCTTCGCGGTGCCCGCCGAACTGTACATCCTCGACGAGCCGACGAGCGGCCTCGATCCGCTCATGGAGGTCGTCTTCCGCGAGGAGATCGCCCGCGTGAAGGCGGCCGGGGCGACCGTGCTGCTGTCGAGCCATATCCTCTCCGAGGTCGAGCTGCTGTGCGACCGGGTGTCGATCATCCGCGCGGGCCGCATCGTCGAGTCGGGCACGCTCGCCGAACTGCGCCACCTCACCCGCATCGAGGTGTCGTTCGAGGGCACGGATGCCGGCGTCGCGGCGGGCATCCCCGGCGCCCACGACGCGGC
>NZ_JBASZT010000420.1:0-4494 GCF_049661145.1 Microbacterium sp. | reverse complement strand
GCCTCGGCTGGTTCGCCAGGTCGCATGGCCTCGCCGCGAACCAGATCGTCGCGGTCGAGGCCGTCGACGCGCAGGGCAGGGTCGTGACGGCGGATGCCGACCGCAACCCCGACCTGTTCTGGGCGCTGCGAGGGGGCACGGCGCCGGTCGTCGTGACCGCCGTGGAACTCGCGCTCGTGCCGGTCGCGCAGGTCTGGGCGGGCGGGCTGCTGTGGCCGCTCGAGCGAGCCGCCGACGTTGCCCACGCGTGGCGCGAGTGGACCGAGACCGTCCCGGATGCCGTCACCTCGCTCGCCCGCATCCTCCGCTATCCGCCGCTCCCGGAACTGCCCGACGCCCTGCGGGGACGCTCCTTCGTGTCGGTCGAGGTGGCGATCCAGGCGGATGCCGACGAGGCCGCCCGGCTGCTGGAGCCGCTGCGCGCGCTGGCGCCGGAGCTCGACACAGTCCGGCCGATGCCGCCGTCGGAGCTCTCGTCGGTCCACGGCGATCCGGTGGACCCCGTGCCTGCGCGTGGGGA
The DNA here is from genome assembly GCF_049661145.1 of Microbacterium sp. Taxonomy (GTDB): domain Bacteria; phylum Actinomycetota; class Actinomycetes; order Actinomycetales; family Microbacteriaceae; genus Microbacterium. The sequence goes on along the minus strand of NZ_JBASZT010000420.1, from coordinate 3,974 downwards.
AGCGGTCGTGCTGAGCGAGCTGACCCCGGCATCCGTCGGCGCCGTGCTCGATGCGGCGCTCGCTCCGGCGGCGGCACCGCTGCTGTCGATCGAGGTGCGGCAGCTCGGCGGGGCGCTGTCCCCCGGCCGTGGGGACGGCGGTGCGGTCAGCGCTGTGGACGGCGCCGGTCTGGTGTTCGTGCTCGGCATCGTTCCTGTACCAGAAGCCGCCGAGCAGGTGCGCGCCGCGGCAGCGCACGTGATCGACGGGCTCGGCGCCTACTCCTCGGGCGCCGTCGTGAAGAACTTCGCCGAAACGCCGGCACCGGCATCCGCCGTGTACGGCGCCGCCGTCACGGGCCTGCGCGAGGTCGCGGCGGCGTGGGACCCCGACGGGGTCATCAACCTGGGCCACCCGCTGGACTGACGTCCGCGGAGGGTTCCCGCGCCCAGGGGTAGGAGGCGCGGGGACGGCCGGCGCAACGGCGGGGGAACCGTCGCCGGCCCGGGGGAGGGGGCCGCGGCATCCATTCGGGCGGATGTCGCGGCCCCGCACTCTTGAGCGGGACTGTCCGTGCTAGACTGACTCTTTGTCTGCGCGCACTCCAGCACGCAGTTCGTGCCCTTCCCCGCGTTCGACTCGCTTCGCTCGCTCAACAAGCGGAGTGCGACGCGCGCTCGTCGATCAACGGGTGGGGTGCAGACAAGGGATCTTGGGTGGCACCGTCCGGTGCCACGGTATAAGAGGAGACATCACTATGGCAGCAGTGTGCCAGGTGACCGGAGCAGTTCCCGGCTTCGGTCACAACATCTCGCACTCGCACCGCCGGACGAAGCGCCGCTTCGACCCGAACGTGCAGAAGAAGACCTACTTCGTTCCGTCGCTCGGCCGTAAGGTCACGCTGAACGTGTCGGCCAAGGGCATCAAGGTCATCGACGCCCGCGGCATCGAGTCGGTCGTGAAGGACCTCATCGCGAAGGGTGTGAAGCTCTAATGGCGAAGAAGGCTCAGGACGTCCGTCCGATCATCAAGCTGCGTTCCACCGCCGGCACGGGGTACACCTACGTGACGCGCAAGAACCGTCGCAACAACCCCGACCGCATCGTGCTGAAGAAGTACGACCCGGTGATCCGCAAGCACGTCGAATTCCGAGAGGAGCGCTGATCTCATGGCCAAGAAGAGCAAGATCGCGCGCAACAACCAGCGCGAGGAGGTCATCGCCCGGTATGCCGAGAAGCGTGCCGAGCTGAAGAAGACCCTCGTCGACCCGAACGCCACCGACGAGGCCCGCGAGGCCGCACGCGTCGGCCTGCAGAAGCTCCCGCGCAACGCGTCGCCGGTGCGCCTGCGCGGCCGCGACGCCATCGACGGCCGCCCGCGCGGCTACCTGTCGAAGTTCGGCATCTCGCGCGTCCGTTTCCGCGACATGGCGCACAAGGGCGAGCTGCCCGGCGTGACCAAGTCGAGCTGGTAAGCACTTCCGCCGCGGAAAGGCCCGCTCCCCTGTTGGATTCAGAGGAGCGGGCCTTTCCGCGTAGCTCATCCCGTCGGCATCCTTCCCCCCTCGCGATCCGACGCAAGTGGTCGCTTGCGTCGGTCTTCATGCGGCCATTTGCGTCGGATCGAGGGTGAAACAGGGGGGAGATGGCGGAGGCTAGGCGGCGTGCGTGACGGCCCAGTCGAGGGCGAAGTCGGCGACCTCTTCCCAGCCGTCCTGGCTGACGATCCGGTGCGTGCGGCCGGAGAACTCCTTGTAGTCGACGACGGCGGGGCTGCCGGTGGCCTGGTACCTCTTCACGATCGCTCTGCCGATCGCGGGCGGCACGACGTGGTCGCGGCTGCCCGTGACGATCAGCAGCGGCGCCCGGTCGGTGCGGCCGTAGTCCACGTGCGAGGCCCCGCCCTTCTCGTTGAACGCGCCGGCGACGCCCTCGAAGAACACCCGATTGTAGGAGTTGACGGCCTGCTCCTCCCAGATGCGGTCGGACTCGGCGCGCGTCAGGTCGTTGCCGAACGTGAAGTGGAAGTGCGACTTCGAGATCGGCTTGGCGCCATTGCGCCCGAACGGGTTCGACAGGATCGGGAACCCGGTCCACAGCGTCGACGGCGGCAGCGTCGTGATGCCCGCCGGCTGCCCCGGGGTGACCCCGACGTAGGCGACGCCGAGCCCGCGGTCGGCGAGCATCTGCACGAACAGGCCGCCGAAGGAGTGGCCCATGATGATCGGCTTCTCGGGCAGCTCGCGGATGATGCGCTCGTAGTGGTCGACGATCTCGCGAATGCCGATGCCCTTCAGTGCTTCGGGGTTGCTGCGGATGTCGGCGACGGTGCGATCGTCGATCCCGGGCCATCCCGGGACGATGACTTCGTGCCCGGCGGCGCGGAAACGCTCGGCCCAGGTGTCCCAGCTCTTCGGGGTCATCCACAGTCCGTGGATGAGGACGATCGGTGTCTTGTGCGTCGTGTTCATGGCGGTGTTCCTGTCTGTCTGTGTGTGTCGTGGCGGTCGTCGTGGCGCGGGATGCCGAGGGAGTTCGTGCCGGGTCATCCCGGTTGCTGTATCCTGATAGTAGACCGAACGTTCTATCTACTCAAGGGTATTCCTGAGATGACCGAAAATGTTGCTGTGACCTCTTCCGACTCCCTCGACGAGATCGCGGGATCCGGGCTGTCGGCGCGCGAGCGCCTGCTCGCCGCGGCGACCGCGCTGTTCTACAACGACGGCATCCACTCGGTCGGCGTCGACCGCATCATCACGGTGGCGGGCGTGACCCGCGCGACCATGTACAAGCAGTTCGGCGGCAAGGAAGAGCTGGTTCTCGCGTATCTCGAGGGGGAGGATGCCGGCATCCGCGCGCTCTTCGACGACGCCGCCGCCTCCGCTGCTGCCAGCGGTGCTGCGCCGGAAGAGCTGCTCGAGCTCGTGATCGGCGGCATCCAGCAGGACATCGCGCACCGGCATACGCGGGGGTGTCCCTTCATCAACGCCGCCGCGGAGTATCCGGATGCCGGGCCCGTCCGCGACCTGATCGCCCGACACCGCGAGTGGTTCCGCGAGACGCTGCGGGCCCTCGCCGACGCGGCCGGCCTGCGCGACCCCGGCGAGGTCGCAGGAGCGCTCGTGCTGCTGCGCGACGCCGCTCTCGTCGGCGGGTACCTCGACGGCCGCGACCGGGTCGCGCCGGTGTTCGGCGACACGGCCCGCGCCGTCATCGCTGGCCATGTCGATCGCGAGCGGTCGACGGCATGAATCGCGACACGCCGGAGATATGACGCCGGAGGGCCGGAAATCCGCGGATTTCCGCGGTTCGTGGGTATATTCGGGGGCGGTCCTACCGACCAACCCGGGTGCACGGCACCCGGTCCGATCTCACTGAAGGCGGCAGGCAGCTGCCGTCTGGAGGACAACCCCATGGCTATCACCAAGACCGAACTCGTCGCGAGCATCGCCAGCGCCACCGGCGAGAGCCAGGCCACCGTCGGCCGCGTCGTCGACGGCCTGTTCTCGGCCGTCTCCGAGGCCGTCGCCAAGGGCGAGAAGGTCACGATCCCCGGCTTCCTCTCGTTCGAGCAGGTCGCCACGGCGGCTCGCACCGGCCGCAACCCGCAGACCGGCGAGGAGATCAAGATCGCCGCGGGCAAGCGCGTCAAGGTGACCGCCGGCTCGAAGCTCAAGGCTGCGGTCAAGTGAGTCGAGGCGGGTCAATGCCGCGCAGCGGCGTTGACGCGCCTGCGACTCAGGTTGAGTAGCCGCGCGCTTGTGCGCGGCGTATCGAAACCTTCGCGACGAGCGTCGCACTCGACCACCGGATTGGGAGCAAGCCCCACGAAGGGGGATGCCGTCGGCATCCCCCTTCTGCGTGCCCGGCGTCCCACCCGCGGGCACTCGACCGCCGGTCGGGGTGGGCGTGCCCGGTCGGAGGGCTCGGGGGGTCGCAGGTGGCCGTTGTGGGTCGCAGGGTGCGACCAGGTGCGACCCGCCGAGGGGCTCCCG
>NZ_JBASZT010000419.1:0-10821 GCF_049661145.1 Microbacterium sp. | reverse complement strand
AGCACCCCCAGCATCCACCCCACCAACCCAAGCCAGCAAGAGGCGACCACCCCGATCTTTCCACCCCCACGGAGGGCCGCACAGCGGCCCTGAAAAGCTGAAGCGAAAGTCTCGTGACCCTGGGCAGACTTTCCCGCCCCACGGCGCGGCAGCGCCACTGAAAAGCTGACCCGCGCGCCCGGGCCGCCCCAACCCGGGGCCCGAGCCCGGCGTCGTATCGCCGGTGGGCGCCCCGCCCCCGACCTGCCCGACTTGCCGACTTCTGCCGCATCCGCAGCCCCAAGACGACAAATCACGGCAAGTCGATGGTGGCGACGCCGGTGCAGGGGCGGAATGACCGACGGCCGAGTGCAGCGCTCAGCGGCCGAACAGCCTGCGCTTCTTCTTCTTGGGCTTCAGCGGCTTCTGCAGGTAGATCGTGCCGAGCCAGCGGCCGAACTTGAAGCCGACCCGGCCCATCCGCCCCACCTCGACGAACCCGAGCCGCTGGTGCAACGCGACCGACGCCTCGGCACCCTTGTCGCTGATGATGGCGACCATCTGGTGGATGCCCGCCTCTTCGCACGCCGCGATCAGCGCTTCCAGCAGCGCGCGACCGAGACCCTTGCCGGTTGCCGCGTGCCCGAGATAGATCGAGTTCTCGACGCTGTAGCGGTATGCCGACTTCGTCGACATCGGCTGCACGAGCGCGTAGCCGAGGATCTGCCCGGTCGGAGACTGGGCGACCAGAAACGGCATGCCGATCTTCTGCAGATACGCTGCCTTCTCACGCCACTGCTTCAGCGACCACTTCTTTTCGTCGAAGGTGACCACCGAGTTGGTGACGTAGTAGTTGTAGATCTCCCGGATGTGGGGGATGTCGGCATCCGCCACCGGCCGGATCTCGAACGAGAACGGCCGCTCGTGCTCCACGCGGCGCAGGTGCGCGGGAAGCCGACGGCGGCCCTTCTCGTACTCCTCTTCCAGCATGCGCGACAGCCTACGCGGGCAGACGCCAGTCGACCGGCGCCGCGCCCTGTTCCTGAAGCAACGCATTGACGCGCGAGAACGGCCGCGAGCCGAAGAAGCCACGACTCGCCGATAGCGGCGAGGGATGCGCTGACGCGACGATCGGCGTCTTCCCCAGCAACGGCCGCAGGTTCGCGGCATCCCTCCCCCACAGCACCGCTACGAGCGGCGCGTCCCGGGCGACGAGGGTGCGGATCGCGTGCTCCGTCACCTTCTCCCACCCCCACCCGCGATGCGACGCGGGCACCCCGGGCGCGACGGTGAGCACCCGGTTCAGCAGCATGACCCCCTGATCGCTCCACGCCGACAGGTCGCCGTGCGGCGCGGGCGGGATGCCGAGGTCGACCTGAAGCTCCTGGTAGATGTTCGCCAGGCTCCGCGGCAGTGGACGCACGTGCGCGTCGACGGCGAACGACAGACCGATCGGGTGTCCCGGCGTCGGATACGGGTCCTGGCCGACGATGAGCACCTTGACCTGCGACAGCGGTCGGGCGAACGCCCGCAGCACCTTGTCGCCCGCCGGGAGGTAGGGATGACCCGCCGCGACCTCGGCGCGCAGGCGCTCGCCGAGCGCGGCGATGTCGGGACCGACGGGCGCGAGCTCCGCCGCCCAGCCCGGGTCGATGAGCCCGGCGGCGCCGAGTTCGGCGAGGGTCATCGCCATCAGGCGCTCGCCTCGCGACCGGAATCCTCCTCGGCTACGGTCCCGGCCGCGGACCACGGAAAGTCGATCCACAGGTCGGTCTCACGCCACGAGTAATCCGGCGATGCCACCGAGCCGGGCTTGGTGTAGATGCACACCGAGCGCACGTCTGCCTGCGCATCGCGCAGCATCTGCACCGCCAGCGCGAGCGTACGGCCGCTGTCGGCGACGTCGTCGACGAGCAGAACACGCTTGCCGGGAAGGTAGCCGAGATCGAGGTCGGGCGGCAGCAGCTCGGGCGCGGCGAGCACGGTGCCGATCCCGGTGTAGAACTCGACGTTCAGCGCGCCGCAGCTCTTGACCCCGAGGCCGTACGCGATCGCGCCTGCGGGCAGCAGCCCGCCCCGGGCGATCGCGACCACGACGTCGGGCACGAACCCGTCGGCGACGATGGCACGCGACAGGTCCCGCGTCGCCTCGCCGAAACCACTCCACGTCAGCACTTCGCGCTCGCTCGTCACCCGCTCAGCCTAGTTCCACCCCCCGGGCGCCGCGGCACCCCGCGAGACCACCTCTCCGGGTCGAAACCACCGTCATTCGACGTGGTCTCGACCCACACGCGCGGTTTCGCGAGGAATGGGGGGCGCGGCGGGGCTTTAGACTGAGCGCCGTGCCAGCTGCGAACACGTCCGCACGCGCGTCCGCCATGCGTTCTTCGGCGGTGGGGGTCACCGCGGGCCTGATCGGCTGGTTCATCCTGGTCGAGCTGGTCAGCGGCATCCTGCAGGGCTACTACGTGCCGCTGTTCAGCGACATCGTGGTGAGCTTGGGGATCCACGACTCGGACGTCAACTGGTTCGAGGCCGCGCAGCTGCTGATGTCGGCGCTCGTCGTGCCGGTGCTCGCCAAGCTCGGCGACATGTACGGCCACAAGCGGATCCTGCTCATCGCAGCGATCCTCACCGCGGGCGCGACGTGGTGGGTGGCGTTCGCGGGCTCGTTCTGGACCTTCCTGATCGCGTGGGCGCTGCAGGGCTTCTACGTCGTGTGGCTGCCGTTGGAGATCGCCCTGATCTTCGAGCGCGGCCGCGTGCAGCAGCGCGGCGTGTCGACGACGCGGCGGGCGGCGGGACTGCTTGTCGTGGGGCTGGAAGCCGGCGCGATCATCGGCGCGCTCGCGGCGGGCCGCGTGTTCGCGGCGACCGGCGGCGACCTTACGACGACCCTCATCGTTCCGGCCGTCGCGGTGACCCTCGTGGCGTTCGTCATCTGGCTCGGCGTGCCGGAGTCGAAGCCCGAGCCCGGGCGCCGCCTCGACACCTGGGGCTTCGTGATTCTGGCGTGGGCGCTGCTGCTCGTGACCGGGGGCCTCGCCTGGATGCGCATGATCGGCGAGCTCGGTCTCGGCGCCGATGCCTGGCTCTGGGTGGTCGCGCTGCTCGTGGCCGGCACCGCCGTGTTCGCGTGGTTCGTGCGATACGAACTGAACCAAAGCGATCCGGCGGTCGACATCCGGGTGCTGCGCCGCCCGGAGATGTGGCCCGTGCAGGCGACGGCGTTCCTCATCGGCATCAGTCTGCTGGGGGCGCAGGGCCCGCTGTCGACGTATGCCGGCACGGATCCGTTCCTCGGCTACGGCCTGGGCCTGGATGCGACGGAGCGATCCAACATCATCGGCGTCTACCTCATCTCGCTCATCATCGGCGCCGTGCTGTTCGCCGTCACCTCGCGGCGCGCGAGTCCGCGGATCGTGCTGATCGGAGCATCCCTGCTGGTCGGTATCGGATACCTGCTGTTCCTGCCGTTCCACCTCGAGCTGTGGCAGGTGCTGCTGAACCTGTCGATCGCGGGGCTCGGCTGCGGGGCGCTGGTGGGGGCCATGCCCGCCGCCGCGGCGGCCGCCGCTCCCGCCGGGCAGACCGGCATCGCCACCGCGCTCACCAACACGACCAAGACGATCGGCGGCACGTTCTCGTCGGCCGTCTTCGGCGTGGTGCTCGCCGTCGGCGCGGGCGCCGTCGCAAGCCAGACCGCGGCATCCCTCGGCGGGTATCTGACGGTCTGGGCGATCTGCGCCGCCGGCGGGTTCTTCGCCGCCGCGCTGCTGCTGTTCGTCCCGAAGGTCGCCTTCGCCGACGCGCCACCTGCCTGATCGCGCCGGCGCCCGCGTTCGCGATCCCATGGTGACCCGCGGCGAACGTCGCGAAAGCAGGCCAGGCCGCACGCATCATCACACCCGCGCCCGGTGCCGACCGTTTCAGCCTGCTTTCGCGACACCGACCGGCGCAGACATCTGGTCGAGTCGCAGGGGTCCACGCCACACCCCTCAGCGGCGAGACCGCTGCTGCGCCGAGCTTTCCAGGGGCGCTGCCGCGCCGCGGAGTGGCGAAAGCCGCAGGTCCCGGAGGGACACCTTCGTATTAGATGCGCGGACGCAGCGGGCCGCGGGCGAGCAGGTACTGCGCGGACTGGGCGACCGGCCGCATCGTCACGAGGTCCAGGTTCACATGGCCGGGGGCGTTCAGCGCATACGCGATGACATCGGCGACGTCGGATGCCGTCAGCGGATGGTCAACGCCCTCGTACACCTGTTCGGCGCTCGCGCGGTCGCCGCCGAGCCGGTTGAGCGTGAACTCCTCCGTGTGCACCATGCCCGGCGCGATCTCGATCACGCGGATCGGTTCGCCGTTGAGCTCGAGTCGCAGCGCGTGCACGACCATCGCCTCACCCGCCTTGGCGGCGTTGTACCCCGCACCGCCCTGATACGCGACCTGCGAGGCCGTCGAAGTCACGAACAGCGTGTCGGCGTGACCGCCGTCGGCGATCGTCGCGCGCAGCAGCGGCAGCAGCGCGGCCGTCACGAGCTGGGTCGACAGGACGTTGACCTCGAACATCCAGCGCCAGTCGGCGGGGTCGCCGTCTTCGACACGATCGGTGCCGCGCGCGCCACCCGCGACGTGCACGAGCGCGTGCAGCGGACCGGTCTCGGCGAGATGCGCAGCGAGGGCCGCGACATCGGCCTCATGCGACAGATCCGCGGCGAACGAGCGCGAACCGACCTCGTCATCCAGCGCCTCGAGCCGCTCGGCGCGCCGGGCGACCCCCACCACGTCCCAGCCCGAGGCACGCAACGCCCGCACCGTCGCCTCGCCGATCCCTGAGCTCGCTCCCGTCACCACTGCACGTCTGATCGTCATGCCTCCACGCTACGACACCGACCAGAACCGCACCGACCACGTTTGTGACGTCACATTTCCCGACCGTTGTTGACAACGGGGGCGTGGCCTACTGTCGGTCGTGGCCGCGGCATCCCGTCGCCGCGACACCACCACCGAACCAGATGGAGTCCGATATGTCCGCATCCGAGCACTGGCGCTTCGAGACCAAGCAGATCCACTCCGGCGCCGCTCCCGACCCGGTGACGAAGGCCCGCGCCACGCCGATCTACCAGACCACCTCGTACGTGTTCGACAACGCCGACCACGCCGCGAACCTGTTCGCCCTCGCGGAGTTCGGCAACATCTACACCCGCATTCAGAACCCGACGCAGGATGTGCTCGAGCAGCGGCTCGCGGCCCTCGAAGGTGGCACCGGTGCCCTCGCAGTCGCGAGCGGCCAGGCGGCGGCGACCGCGGCGATTCTGAACATCGCCGAAGCGGGCGACCACTTCGTCTCGTCGAGCTCGATCTACGGCGGCACGTACAACCTCTTCAAGTACACGCTCGCCAAGCTCGGCATCGAGGTCACCTTCGTCGAGAACCAGGACGACCCCGAGGAATGGCGCCGCGCCGTCCGCCCCAACACGAAGCTCTTCTTCGCCGAGACGATCGGCAACCCGAAGATCAACGTGCTCGACATCCGCGCCGTCGCCGACGTCGCCCACGCGGCCGGCGTGCCGCTCATCGTCGACAACACGATCGCGACGCCGTACCTGCTCCGTCCCTTCGAGCACGGCGCCGATGTCGTCGTCCACTCGGCCACGAAGTTCCTCGGCGGCCACGGCACGACCATCGGCGGCGTCATCGTCGACGGCGGTCGCTTCGCCTGGTCGGAGAACAGCGAGCGCTTCCCCGGCCTGACGACGCCCGACCCGTCGTACCACGGCGCGGTGTACACGGATGCCGTCGGCGACGGCCTGGCCTTCATCATCAAGGCTCGCGTCCAGGTGCTGCGCGACCTCGGCGCGGCCATCTCGCCGCAGAGCGCGTGGAACCTCATCCAGGGCATCGAGACGCTGTCGCTGCGCGTCGAGCGTCACGTGCAGAACGCGCAGGAGATCGCCGAGTGGCTGGAGAACCACGACGACATCGCGTCCGTCAATTACTCGGGTCTGCCGACCTCGCCGTGGTATGCCGCAGCGAACCACTACGCACCCAAGGGCGTCGGCGCGGTCCTCTCCTTCGAACTCAAGGGCGGCGTCGAAGCGGGCCGCGAGTTCGTCAACGCGCTGGGGCTGTTCAGCCACCTCGCCAACATCGGTGACGTGCGCTCGCTGGTGATCCACCCGGCATCCACCACGCATTCCCAGCTCACGCCCGAGCAGCAGCTCACGACAGGCGTGACCCCCGGGCTCGTACGCCTGTCGGTGGGGCTGGAGAACGTCGATGACCTCAAAGCCGACCTCGATCAGGCCCTCACCGCCGCACGTCAGGTTTCGGAGGCCGCGCGCGCCTGAGCCGCCGCCGGCGCCGAAACTCCACGAATCTGCGCGTGTTTCGTACCCCACACCATCGTGGGGTACGAAACACGCGCATTCGTGTGGAGTTTCGGCGCGCGCAACGAGGTGCACGCAGGACGGCGCCCGTAACACGGCGTCGGTGCACCGCGCGGACCCGGGAGAATGGACGGATGGACTGGCAGACCTCCGAGGACACGGTGCCGTCGGCGCCGATCACGGAGGCCGACGCGCGCCTGCTGCGCGCCCGCCCGCCCGCCACCGGCGCGTGGCGCGACGGCGATGCCGCGGGAGACCGTCGCTTCGCCGCTTTCGGTGCGTTCACGACAGAGGGCGGCCGAGAACTCCCCGGCATCCGTCTCGCGTACGAGACGTGGGGACGGCTGAGTCCCGCTCGCGACAACGCGGTGCTGATCCTGCACGCGCTCACCGGCGACAGCCATGTGCGCGGTCCCGCGGGGGCGGGTCATTCCACGGCGGGCTGGTGGGACGACATCGTCGGCCCGGGAGCACCCGTCGATACCGACCGCTGGTTCGTCGTCGCGCCGAACATGCTGGGCGGATGCCAGGGCTCGACCGGCCCGTCCTCGATCGCGCACGACGGCTACGAATGGGCTTCGCGCTTCCCCTACCTCACGATCCGCGACCAGGTCGCAGCGCAGGTGCGACTCGCCGACGCGCTCGCCATCGACACGTGGGCCGCTGTCATCGGCGGCTCGATGGGCGGCATGCACGCCCTGGAGTGGGGTGTCGGGCATCCCGAACGCGTACAGCGCCTCGGTGTGCTCTCGGCGCCGCCGGTGACCACGGCCGACCAGATCGCTCTCAACGGCGTGCAGCTGGAGGCGATCCAGATCGATCCCCGCTTCGCCGGCGGAGAGTACTACGACGCTCCCGACGGCGAGGGACCCCACCGGGGGCTCGCGCTGGCGCGACGCATGGCACTGCTGAACTACCGCAGCCGCACCGAACTGAACCAGCGGTTCCAACGCTCCTGGCAGTCCGGCAAGAGCCCGCTCGGCCACGGCGGCCGCTTCGCCGTCGAGAGCTACCTCGACTTCCACGGCAACAAGTTCACCCGCCGGTTCGACGCGAACAGCTACATCGCGCTCGTCGAGGCCATGAACTCCCACGACGTCGGCCGCGACCGCGGCGGCATCGAGGACGCACTGGCCCGCGTCACAGCGACGAGTCTCGTGCTGGGCATCGACAGCGACCGGCTGTTTCCGGTGGCCGGCCAACAGCGCATCGCGCGCGGAATTCGGACGACGCTCGATGACGGTGCCGTCGTGATCTCCAGCGATTTCGGTCATGACGGATTCCTCATCGAGACCGGAGCCGTCGGCATCCACCTGCGCCGCCTGCTCGAGGCGTGATCCGACGGCTCGTCAGACCGAGACGGATGCCGAGCGTCGCTCGATCGCGAGCGAGATCACTGCGAGCACGAGTCCCGCCGAGGCGAGGGCCACACCGACCCACACCGGGGCGACGAAGCCGAAGCCCGCCGCGATCACCACGCCGCCGAGGAACGCGCCGGTCGCGTTGCCGATGTTCAGCGCGGAGTGGTTCAGCGCCGCGGCGATCGACTGGTTCTCGCCGGCGACGTCCATGAGACGGGTCTGGATCGTCGGCCCGAGCGCCGACGAGGCGAAGCCCACCGCGAAGACGAGCACGGCGAGGCTCACGATCCAGGCGGCGGTCAGCGCGAGCAGCACCTGCGTCGCGATCAGCACGAGAAAACCGCCGATGAGTGTGCCCCGCAGGTCGACGTCGGCGAGGCGTCCGCCGACGAGGTTGCCGGCGGTCATCCCGAGGCCCATGCCGACGAGCACGAGCGGCACCGCCCACTCGGGTGCGCCGGCGACGTCCGTCACGACCGGCGCGATGTAACTGTACGCGGCGAAGAAGCCACCGAACCCGATGGCTCCCACCCCGAGGGTGAGCCACACCTGGCCGATGCGGAAGGCACCGAGCTCCGCCCGCAGTGTCCGACCGGGATCGCCGGGGTGCGGCGGTACGAACAGCGCGATGGCGAGCGCGGCGACCGCGAAGATCGCCGCGACCAGGAGGAACGCGATGCGCCAGCCCAGCTGCTGTCCGAGGAGCGTACCGAACGGAACCCCGACGACGTTGGCGAGCGTGAGGCCGGTCAGCACGAAAGCCACGCCCTGCGCGCGCTTGCCGGGGCCGAGTACATCGGCGGCGACGAGCGCGCCGATGCCGAAGTAGGCCCCGTGCGGCAACCCGGCGAGAAAGCGCGAGACAGCCACCAGTTCGAAGCTCGGCAGCACGAAGGTCAGCGCGTTGAACACCGTCAGCGCGACCGCCAATGCCAGCATGACGCGATGGCGGGGGTATTTTGCGACCGAGCCCGCGATCGTCGGCGCACCGACGACGACGCCGAGCGCGTACGCCGTGATGAGCCAACCCGTGTGGGCGATCGCCGTGTCGGGATCGGTCGCCTCCAACGCCGGCAGCAGGTCGGCGGCGATATTGGGCAGCAGGCCCATGACGACGAACTCGGTCATGCCGATGCCGAACGAGCCGACAGCGAGAGAGAGGAGCGCCCTCGTCGCCGCCCCCTTCGAGAGAGTCGAGGAGGTCACCGGACCATGCTAGCCGTCACGCCGGGCCGGTCGGGCCGTCTGTCGGAATCGATTCGATCGCCTGCTCGAGCCGCTCGAGCTTGCCGTCGAGCTCGCCAGCGTAGCCCGGCCGGATGTCGGCCTTGAGGACGAGCGAGACGCGCGAACCGAAGGGCATGACGGCATCCGTCGCGCGCTTGACGACGTCCATCACGGTATCCCAGTCCGGTCCCTCGATCTCGGTGAACATCGAGGTCGTGCGGTGCGGCAGACCCGAGGCACGCACGACGGCGACGGCAGCGGCGACGGCGTCGTGCACGGAGCCGTCGGCACGACCGGTTCCGGAGGGGGCTACGGAGAAGGCGACGAGCATGGCAGGTCCTTTCGGAGGGGTTGGAGGAGGGAGGCGTCGCGAACCTGCGTCACGTGGCGGCAGCAGGAACGGATGCCGGGACGCGCCCCGCACGGGACGGCACTCGGACGACGCCGACGAGGCGAGCGACCATCCAGGCGAACAGTGCGATGAGGGCGAGGTTTCGGACGGTGAGGATCGCCACCGGGACCAGCGCCGGCGCGAGAATGCCGCTGTACATCACCGGGTACACGACCTGGGTCAGCAGCGCGGTGCCGAGCGCGAGCGCCGCGGGCAGCGTCCACCGACGGCGGTCGATCACGAGCCCGGTCACGAGCGAGGGGACGAGCCAGCAGAGATACTGCGGAGAGCCCACCTTGTTGAACACGACGAGGCCGAGCACCAGCGCCAGCGACAGCGGGGGGAACAACGTCGCGTACCGGGCGCCGCGGATGGCCGCCGCGACGCCGAGCGCCGCAACGGCCGTCGTCGCTATCAGTAGCAGGGGTGTCATGACGGCGATCACGGCGTCGACGTCGGGTCCGGTCACTTGGAAGGTGAGCATGTCGCGTTCGTAGGACACCCGAAAAGCTCGCGAATCGAACAGCGTCCCCCACAGGTACGGCGTGCTGACCGGCGCCTCCACCTGCAGACCGCGGCTCGTCTGATCGCCGACGAAGCCGAACGCATTGCGTGCACCTCCGGCTGCCACGACCGTCAGCAGCGTCAACGCCGACACGACCACCGCTCCCCCGAGGAGAGCGGCGCGGCGGCGCACCGCGATGACCGCGGCCGCCAGCAGCGCGACCGGCCACACTTTCGTCCACACCGCCACCGCCAGCAGGATCGAGGCGAGCCATGGCCGCCCCACGAGCCACAGACAGCCGAGTATCGCGACCGCCGTCGTGAATCCGTCCAGCCGGTAGACGCCGACAGGCCCCAGCACGGCGATGAACGTCAGCCAGAACCACGCCGCCGTCGTCCTCCCCACCGAGTGCGCGCGCCCGATCAGCACCGCGAACGCGACGGCGTCGGCCGCTGTGATGACGATCACCCATGCCAGCGGGTATCCGATGACCGGAGCGAGGGCCTGGGCGGCGATCATCGGCAAGAGCGCCAGCTGCGGATACACCCACGGCACGCTGATGCCCACGATCACCGTCCCCTCGAGTGCCCTGCGCGACCACGGTGCGTACACGAGGTAGACGTCGCCCGTCGGGTTGTTCGGCATGACGAAGCCGAGCCACGCGACGCCGACGTGGACGAGAGCGAACGCGACCCACAGCACCGCGCGCCTCGACATCCCCTCATCCTAGGGACGCGCTGCGAGCGACGACAGACCGACGGATGCCGACGGATCAGCCGACGGATCAGCTTTCACGGGCGCTACCGCGCCGCGGGGTGAGAAATCTGCCTCAGGTCGCGAGACTTTGCTTCAGGATGCCGAGAGCGCGTCGCCGACGGCGGCGGAAACGGCACCGGCCACCTCGAGCGCCACGAACGGACCGCCGTGGTGGACGCGCGAAGCCGACGCGGCGGCGCGGCCGTGGAGCCAGGC
>NZ_JBASZT010000418.1:0-3936 GCF_049661145.1 Microbacterium sp. | reverse complement strand
CGTCGGCGGCGAGGATTTTCTCGCCCGCCGCGCGCTGTTGCGCGAGCCGACGGCCTGGCTGTTCGGCAACGAGGCGCGCGGGCTGGACGAGGCTGCGCTCGCGCACGCCGACCTGTCGCTACGCCTGCCGATCTATGGTCGTGCGGAGTCGCTCAATCTCGCGACGGCGGCCAGCGTGTGCCTGTACGAGACGGCGTTCGCGCAACGCGCGGCAACCTGATGTGAATTGTTTCGAGCCGGTCACGATGCGGTCAAGATCTTGTGGAGAGCTTGAGTTCCCCCCCGGTCGCGCCCCTAGGGTGATGCCATGGCGAACCCTGCAGCGGAACCCGCTCCCGCGACGTCCAACATCAGCGTCGGCCGCGGCGATCCCCTCGTCGTGATCACCGACGTCGAGAAGCACTACGGCGACTTCCATGCTTTGAAGAACATCGATCTGACCGTCAACCGCGGCGAGGTTGTCGTCGTGATCGGGCCGTCCGGATCGGGCAAGTCGACGCTGTGTCGCACGATCAACCGACTCGAGACGATCACGAGCGGCTCGATCACGATCGACGGCAAAGAGCTCCCCAAAGAGGGCAAGGGCCTGGCCGCGCTGCGCGCCGACGTCGGCATGGTCTTCCAGTCGTTCAACCTGTTCTCCCACCTCACGATCCTCGAGAACGTCACGCTCGGCCCCATCAAGGTCAAGAAGATGAAGAAGGCGGATGCCGAGGCCGAAGCCAAAGTGCTCCTGGACCGCGTCGGCGTCGGCCACCAAGCCGCGAAGCTGCCGGCACAGTTGTCGGGTGGCCAGCAGCAGCGTGTGGCGATCGCGCGGGCCCTCGCGATGAAGCCGAAGGTCATGCTCTTCGACGAGCCGACCAGCGCGCTCGATCCCGAGATGATCAACGAAGTGCTCGACGTCATGGTGGGGCTGGCGCAGGAGGGCATGACGATGATCGTCGTCACCCACGAGATGGGCTTCGCGCGCAAGGCCGCCGATCGCGTCGTGTTCATGGCCGACGGTCAGATCGTCGAAGAGGCGACGCCCGAGGAGTTCTTCACGGCGCCCAAGAGCGAGAGGGCGAAGGACTTCCTGTCGAAGCTGATCACCCACTGAGACCCCACTGCGCACTGCGCCCGCAGCTCCACAACCGTCCGCGCCCTGCACCGGCGCGGCACCCTGAAAGAGATACGAAACCAGGAGGAATCACATGCGTACCACACGCATTACACGCATCGGTGGCGCTGTCGCCGGCATCGCGATCGCGGCTCTCGCCCTCACGGCGTGCAACAGCGGCACGCCCGGCGACGCCACCACTCCGTCCGGCGACGCCACCGAGGACGGCTCGGCGTCGGGCAACCCCTGGGAGGTCGCGACCGACGTCGAGCTCACCGGCAGCCCGACGTTCGACGCGATCACCTCGCGCGGCAGTGTGAAGATCGGCGTCAAGGAGGACCAGCCCGGTCTCGGCTACCTCGACCCCGTGTCGAACGAGCGCACCGGGTTCGACGTCGACATCGCCCGGTGGATCGCCGCCTCGCTCGGCTACGACGAGGACCAGTTGGAGTTCCAGGCGATCGCCTCTGCCAACCGCGAGCAGGCGATCATCAACGGCGACATCGACTACTACGTCGGCACGTACTCGATCACCGACGCGCGCAAGGAGCAGATCGCGTTCGCGGGTCCATACTTCGTCACCGGGCAGGGCCTGCTGGTCGCGGCCGACGACGACGAGATCACCGGGGTGGATTCGCTGACTGCGGACAATGTCGTGTGCTCGGCGACGGGCTCGACCTCGATCCAGCGCATCAAGGATCAGACTCCCGCAAACACCCAGGAGTTCGGCACCTATTCCGAATGCGTCGAGGCGCTCAAGAACGGTCAGGTCGATGCCGTTACCACCGACGAGGCGATCCTCATCGGCTACGCGGCGCAGGACCCCGATAACCTGAAGGTCGTCGGCGACGTGTTCAGCGAGGAGCGGTATGGCGTCGGCCTGGCGCACGGTGACACCGCCCTTCAGGAGTTCATCAACACACTGTTCACCGACGGCGGCGACACCTGGCAGGCGATCTTCGAGAAGAACCTCGGCGCCTCGGGCGTCACGGGCGAACAGCCCGCGGTCGACCCGATCGATTGATCGAGCGAGTCCCGGGGCGGCGGTCGCGAATCGCGCCCGCCGCCCCGGGATCACCGGACCCGCGACTTCGAGATTTCACAGACAGCAGCGAGAGGAGCGCCGATGGGAGTCATCACCGACAACCTCGACCTGTGGGGTGAGGCGCTGACGGGCACGCTGCTGCTGTTCCTCGGCGGTGGCGTGATCGCGCTCGTTCTCGGGTTGATCGTGGGGGCGATGCGCGTCTCACCGATCCCCATCGCCCGGTCCGTCGGCGCAGTTTACGTGAACTGGATTCGCAACACGCCGCTGACTCTCGTGATGTTCTTCTTCGTGTTCTGCGTCCCGATCCTCCTGCAGGAACGCATCAATCCGTTCGTGCTCCCCACCCTCGCGCTGGGGGTCTACACCGCAACGTACGTCGCGGAGACACTCCGGTCGGGCATCAACACCGTACCGGTGGGGCAGGCCGAGGCGGCGCGAGCACTGGGTCTCACGTTCGGTCAGGTCATGACGCTGGTGGTGCTGCCGCAAGCCGGCCGATCGGTCATTCCGCCCATGATGAGCGTGTTCATCGCCCTGCTGAAGAACACCACGGTCGCGGCGGGGTTCTCCGTGCTCAACCTCGGCTCTATCCGCTCGTGGCTCAGTGAGCGCGGTGAGAACCAGCTCGTCGTGCTGCTGTGGGTCATGGTCCTGTTTGTGGTGATGGTGTTGCTGTTGGCGTGGCTGCAGCGGGCGCTCGAGCGCAAATGGAGGATCGCGCGATGAGTTCAGTACTCTACGACGTCCCCGGACCCAGGGCTGTCACCCGCAACCGGGTGCTGGGAGTGGCCACGATCATCGTGGTGCTGGCGATCATCGGCTGGGTCATCTGGCGATTCGCCGAGACCGGACAGTTCGACGCCGAGAAGTGGGAGATCTTCACCTACGGCGCGATTTGGCAGCGCTTGCTGGACGGAGTCATCGGCACCGTCTCGGCCTTCGCGGTCGCCGCCATCGGCGCGCTCGTGCTGGGTTTCGTGCTCGCGATCGGGCGTCTGTCCGATCACGGATGGGTCCGGACGGTCGTCGGCTGGATCACCGAGATCCTCCGTGCCATCCCGGTGCTGATCTTCATGATGCTCCTGTACTACGGCATGCCGGTCATCGGCGTCCGCATGACGCCGTACTGGGCCGTCGTGATCGCACTGATCGCGTATAACGGGTCGGTGCTCGCTGAGGTCATCCGCGCCGGGGTGGAGTCGCTGCCGCGCGGACAGAGTGAGGCCGGATACGCGATCGGCTTGCGCAAAGCCGGGGTGCTGCGGTTGATCCTGCTGCCACAGGCGATTCGTGCAATGTTGCCGGTCATCGTCGCGCAACTGGTCGTGACGCTCAAGGACACGGCTTTGGGCTTCATCATCACCTACGAGGAACTGCTGTACGTCATTCGGTTGCTCGGATCGAACGCCGTCTACCACTCGCCGCTCATCCCGACGGCTATCGTCGGCGGGACGATCTACGTCGCGATGTGTCTCGCGCTCAGCTACGTCGCCTACCGCCTGGAACAGAGCACGAAGCGACGCCAGCAGCGCGGCGGCGGGCTGCATCACCCGGTCGGGTCCGTCACCGACACTCAGCTGCTCGGGTTGCAGGTGAGCACTGACGCCGCCACCGGAAACGAGGGCGGGGGCATTCCCCCCACCCGACGTCCCTGAGAAGGCCGCGCGCGGGCAGTAGTCCCCGGCATCCCTCCCGCCCGCCTGCGCCGCCCCTGCGCCGCCCCTCCGCCGCCCCTCCCGCGAGACCGTGTCTGTGGGTCGAGACCCCCCGGAACTTGGTGTGGTCT